>CAZQXX010000008.1:0-30995 GCA_964597105.1 uncultured Anaerolineales bacterium | reverse complement strand
CTACGAGGATGGTCTGACTGAGGTTGACGGCTGGGAAGGCCCAGCCGTCGAGCCGTACCCCGGGACGAACTTCGCTCTTGAGGGTTAGATCCTCTATCGCTATCCTGCTGAAGGGGGCGGGGTGCCACGTATCGACACAGACTCGGCGGCTGATTGGGCTCAATATCGGGATGATCTCAGGTACGGTCGGCGCGTCCGCTACCCGGGATGGGATCTCGAGCGCTTCTTCAGCCCGGCGGTAGGTGCGAGTGGCATCATCACCACCGGGATCGCGCCGGATAATGCCTACCCGCTGGTGGTGGAGACCATTCGCTCGGCAAAGGAGCGCATCGATATAGAGGCTTACACGCTGGAGCATTACGGCTTGGTGACGGAGCTGGTTGAGCAGGCCAAGTGCGGGGTGAAGGTCACCGTACTGCTGGAAGGTGGCCCGATAGGTGGCGTTGGCGATCAAGAGCTCTGGGCGTGCCAGTCGCTTCATAATACAGGACACGGCGTATGCGCCTTCATGGTGAACGCGCCCGAGCTCGATATCCACGATCGCTATGCCTATCTGCATGCCAAGCTCATCATCGTCGACCGGGAGCGAGTGTTGATTGGCTCTCAGAATCTTACCCACAGCGGGCTTCCTGATGATGACAAGAGCAACGGCACAGGCGGATCGCGGGGTGTGGTGCTGGTCACCGACGCACTGGAAATCGTGGCTCGGGCGGTGGAG
Source organism: uncultured Anaerolineales bacterium (assembly GCA_964597105.1). GTDB lineage: Bacteria > Chloroflexota > Anaerolineae > B4-G1 > B4-G1 > SKLM01. The sequence continues at coordinate 30,277 of CAZQXX010000008.1, read as the reverse complement.
GTTTTCGAGGCTGATTACGACCCACAGAATCATGCCGACATCACCATCTGGGGGGCTGACAACCCGCTGGGATACGGACCGCCGCCTTCAGGCTTCACGCCAGACCGGGGTCAGGATTGGGTGAGCTACAGCGCGCAGTTCTCGGAGACAGTGAAGGCTGAAGGGACCCGATTCGAGCTCGTGACAGGGCCAGAGGCCACGCTTCGTAGCGGCGATGCCTTACTTGGCCTGCTGGCGCGAGCTAGCGCTGGGGACACGGTGTGTGTGGAACAGATGTACGAGATGCAGCAGTGGAGCGCCGACGGATCACCGAATCCGCGCTTACAGGCGTACGTCGACGCGGCACGGCGCGGTGCGCGCGTACGCGTCTTGCTCAATGGTGGCGATTTCGGTGTGGAGTATCTCTCCGTGGCTCAGAACGCGGAGGTCGTAGCGTACGTCAATGAGCTCGCTGATAATGAGGGGCTCGATTTGAGCGCCGGACTGGGAGATCCCACTCGATACGGCATTCACAACAAGATGGTGCTGGCGGACCTGGGAGCCGAGGGGCAATATGCCCACGTGGGCAGCATCAACGGAAGTGAGACGTCCAACAAGGTCAACCGGGAGATGGCACTCCAGGTGCGGTCCGAGGCTGTCTTCGGCTATCTGAATGCGATGTTCGAATACGATTGGGAGCATCGCCTGCCCTAGCCTCTCTCAATCAACCGAAGGGCGTGCCCATCTAACCGGTGCAGATATCAAAGGACGCATCGGTGGGGCCTACAGGGCGTGAATGTCTTGGTGTACCACAGAACCGCGAGATACTCGCCGGGTATAAGAGCGCGCTGACGGCCATGGAAGAGCGATCAGCAGCGTTTTTCAGAGGGGACCGCCATTTCCACGCCAGACATCACCTGTGCATAGACGCTCTCGATCCGTTCGGCGACCTTGGTCCAGGCGTAGGATTCGGCCCAGCAGGCCGCACGTTGGCCGATCCGCCGTTGGCTCAGTTCGTCGGTCAGCAGATGCGTGATCCTGTCGGCCAGGGCTTCTGTGTCTCCAGCTGGGACCTGGTAACCGGTCCGTCCGTCCTTGACCAGAAACGCAAGCCCACCCACGTCGGAGGCGACCACGGGTGTTCCGCAGGCCATAGCTTCCAGTGCCACCATCCCGAAGCTCTCGTAATCTGAGGGCATCACCACCATCTCGGCCGCCGAATAGTAGTATTGAAGTGTGTCCTGATTCTTCGAGCCTAAGAACGTCACGACGTCCCTGATCCCCAGTTCTCTTCGCAGCTCTTGCAGGCGGATCATCTCCTCGTCCTCATCAACGTTGTGAGGCTCGCCTCCAATGATAGGGACACACAGGCCTCCGTGCAGCTCAGGGAGACGGTCGACGACGCGTGCGATCGCCTTGAACAGGTGATCAATGCCTTTGAGTGGTTCAATGCGGCCGACGAAGAGGATTATGGGACGGTCAGGGCAGATGCCGATATGCTCTTTCGCGTGTTCTGCGGGGATCGGGTGGAAACGGTCCACGTCCACGCCTGGCGAGATGACGTGGATCTTGCTTGAGCATGCGCCATAGTGCTGTCTGAGTTGGTCCTCCTCGGCGGGAGTGGAAGCGATCAGAGCGTCGGCGAACGCCATAATCTCGTTCTCAACGACGATACGGCGATCGGTCTCCCGCTCTCGCGGGCGTTTCTGAGCCACGACGTTCTTCATTTTGCCCAGCGTATGAAACATGTGCACGAGCGGTACGTTCCATTGAGGTCGCAGCCGCATCGCCGCCGCTCCCGACAGCCAGTAGTGGCTATGCAGCACGTCGTATTGAATTTCGTCAGCTTTGGCCTGTGTCAGCGCACCTTCCACGAATTCGGGGAGATGGTCATAGACGCGGTGCTTGTCGTACGGTCGCTCAGGTCCCGCGGGAAGATGGATCACCCGCGCACCAGTGCCGATCTCCTGACTGATACGCGGGATGTCGGGATCTTGCGAGCGTGTGTAAACGTCTATTTGATGTCCCCGACGCCCGAGCTCTCGGGAAAGATCGCGCACGTAGACGTTCATGCCGCCTGTCTCCTTCCCTCCTAGCGTGGCCAGGGGGCAGGTGTGGACGCTCAGCATAGCGATACGAAGATTCGTGGGCATAAGCTTCTCCTCGGAACTGAGAGGGATTATACTATGATCGGGGTCTCTGGAAAGATACAGCGGCTTCCAGGGTGTCGAATCATCTTGTGATGCATCATGCAGTTCCACGGAGGGTTGATCCTTGTCTGAAGAGGTGGTACGCGAGCTGGACCTGGACGATTACGACGACCTATTGGCTTTGTGGGAGCTGGCAGGCCTGCATTCCTTGAAGCCTCGCGGACGCGATAGCGTGCAAGCGATGGCCCGTCAGATTGCCAGTGGAGTTCAGACAATTCTGGGGCTGGAGACGGACGGGAAGCTGGTCGGAGCTGTGGTTGCCACCCACGACAGCCGCAAAGGCTGGATCAACCGACTGGCTGTCGATCCGGCCTACCGCCGTCGAGGTTATGCCTCCAGGTTGGTGGCAGCGGCGGAGAGGGTGTTGCGCCGGCAGGGGATTCGCGTCATCGCTGCTCTCATTGAGGGAGGCAATGAGGCCTCGTTAGCCCTGTTCGAGGAGTGCGGATACGTCGAGGTCGACCTGGATATGCACTACTTGAGTAAGCGAGAGAGCGGCGAGGCATGAGGGGCCTAGGCTGATATCCTACTCATTGCAGCGACGACGTTTCTCAGCAGCGTTTCCTCTTCTTCCGGCAGGACCGTTCGAGGATCAAGTACCAGTCGATCCTTCTCGATGCGGCTGATGATTGGCGGATCGGCTTCCCGAAGCACGTTGGCAAGTTGGTCTGGATGCTCGTGCGGCAACGCCAGCAGCTTAGTGGGCAGGGTCTCGCCAGGAAGGCTGCCTCCTCCTATCGTCGAGCGACCCTCGACCACTTCGGCCTGGATCCCGGTTTCGTTGAGTGTCCCCCGCCACAGCGTCGCTCGTTCGGCGACTTCATCCAGTGAAGTGGCAATCATGCGCCAGACCGGGATTTTCTCAGTCGCCTCCTCCCGGAGGTAGTGGAGCAGTGTCTCTTGGAGTGCGGTCAGGCACAGCTTGTCGGGCCGGAGTGCTCGGGCCAGTGGATGCGTCTTGAGCGAGTCGACATAGGATGCCTGACCCACGATGATCCCTGCCTGAGGCCCACCCAGCAGCTTGTCTCCACTGAAACAGACAACCGCGGCGCCTGCGTTGACGCTTTCCTGCACCATCGGCTCGTGGGCCAGGCCGAACTCGCGTGTATCGAGCAAGGCGCCGCTGCCCAAGTCGTCCATCACGGGAAGTTGATGTTCCTCCCCAAATGATACCAGCTTGCTGAGTGAAGGCTCTGAGGTGAATCCCACGACCCGGAAGTTGGAGTGGTGTGCGCGAAGAATCCACGCGGCATCCTCATTTGCCATCGCCGCGGCCTCGTAGTCGTACAAGTGCGTCCGGTTAGTCGTGCCGACCTCGATAAGCCTCGCGCCGCTCTGCCTCATTACGTCCGGGACGCGGAAACCACCACCAATCTCGACCAGCTGCCCTCGCGAGATGATGACTCCGCGCCCCTGGGCCAGCCCCGTCAGCGCTAGCAGCACCGCCCCAGCGTTGTTGTTGACGACCAGGGCTGATTCTGCGTCCACCAACTCGCAGAGCAGCTGCTCAGCATGGGCTGTCCGATGCCCTCGCTGTCCTGCTTCGACATCGTATTCGAGGGTCGAGTACCCCCGGCTGACAGCGTCCATGGCCTCTCGAGTCGCTTTCGACAGCGGGGCCCTACCCAGATTGGTGTGGATGATGACGCCCGTGGCGTTGATGACTGAGCGCAGCGTGGGAGTGAGACGTCTCTTCAGCCGGGACGCAGCCCCGGCCACGAGAGCAGAAGCGTCAGGGACTGGAGCCCCTTCGCTCACTGCGTCACGGGCAGCATCGAGAGACTCTCGGAGGGCGTCTATTGTCCGTTCACGACCGAAAGCGTCGATCAGCTGTTGCGCGGCCTCAAGGCCGAGCAGCCGATCGACGCTCGGAAGCTGTCGTAGTTTGTCTTGGTTCATGCGGTGTTATACGCTGAGTGCTTGATCCGCACCCTCACCGGCATAGCTTCTTTCAGATGCCCAAGCCCCCTCGATTGCAGGCTGAAGCTCTTCTCCCACGGGTCCTTGTGCTACCCTGTCGGGACAAGCTACTGCGGCGGGATCTGGAGAACTTGGCCGACATAGATGCTCGAAGGGTTGGAAATGCCATTGTACTCCGCCAACCGGCGATAGCTCATATTGTAGCGGAGGGCGATGCGGAACAGGTTGTCCCCCGGCTGGACGATGTAGGTCGTCGCGCCAGTTGACGGCGCCCCTGTGCCTCCCGAGGGGATAACCAGCTCTTGGCCCACGTAGATGAGTTGAGGATTGGCGATGCCGTTCGCTGCGGAAATCGCTTCCACCGTAGTCCCATGCCGGAGGGCGATGCGGAATAGATTGTCCCCCGGCTGAACGATGTAGGTCGTTGGCCCAGCAGGGGCTGTTGTGGCGGTCGGTGCAACCGTCGGTACCGCTGTGGCTGGTTCAGTCGTCGCCGTAGCTGTTGGCAGAGGAGTCGCTGTTGCAGGCGGTTCGGTGGCCGGTTCAGTAGGTGTCTCAGTGGGTTCTTCCACCTGGGGCGTCTGCGCCGCTGTCGTCTGCGCGGCCTCTGTCGCGTTCGCTCTCGCCGTGGCTTCCACGTCGGGCGTCTCTGGAGGGCTGGCCTGTTCGCCGCCCGCAGGAGTCGCTGTCACATCCGGCGCTGCCGGTCTGTAGCAGCCCGCTACAAGCACGAGGATGACCGATAGGCTGAGGATGCCTAGGAAAGCAGGGCGGATCTTCTTCATGGGCTACCTCCTATGGTGATCGGGCGGATTGTTGAAGCGCTCCGATAGTACCATAATATACAAGCGGCGTCAAGCAATGTTTTTTCAGAGAATCCGGAAGTATGGTAAGATGAACGTGCCTGATCTGCGGGTTGATGTCGTTCCGTAGGCGGACTATTTGCAGACTCGATGTGCTAGGAGACACAGTGAGAGCCATTCTTGAAGATGTACAGCGCTGGCGCGCCGCAGAAGAGCTGATTGCTCTGGCGACTGTCGTGTGGGCTTCGGGATCCTCTCCTCGACCGCTGGGCTCCCGTATGGCAGTGACTGCGTCCGGTCAGATGGCCGGCTCTGTGAGCGGTGGGTGCGTGGAAGGCGCGGTGTTCCGCGAGGCGCAAGCTGTCCTTGCAGGACAAGGTCCCAAGCGGCTGCGATACGACGCTGTCGACGAAGAAGGTTGGGAGGTGGGATTGGCCTGCGGTGGTGCCATTGAGGTTTTCGTGGAGCCCTTCACGGCCATTCATCGAGAGCTTGTGGATGCCCTGCAGAACGAGGAGCGGGTTGCCCTGGCCACGTGTCTTGATGGCAGCGGGCATACGTTGGTTTGGGGGAACGGAGAGGTTCGTGGTGACGACTCGCTGGTGGCGGAACTGACGGCATTGTTCCCCGGCCCTGCAGCCCGGCTCAGGCGCCGGCCGGAGGGTGACGTCTTCCTGGAGGTCTTCACCCGCCCCGCTACACTCACTGTCGTGGGCGCCGTGCACATCGCTGTCCCGCTTGTCGAGATGGCGCGGGTCCTTGAATTCCACGTGAGGTTGGTGGATGCCCGGCGTGCCTTTGCCACGCGGGACCGCTTTCCTGACGTGGATGAACTCGTCGTGGCGTGGCCTCGCGACGGGCTGCCTCCGGAACACTTGCGACCTGAGGACGCCGTCGTCGTGTTGACGCACGATCCCAAGTTCGACGTCCCGGCTCTGGAAGCCGCCTTGAATAGCTCGGTGGGTTACATAGGGTTGTTGGGGTCATCGACTACGCAGGCGAAGAGACATGCGGCCTTGAGGCAGAAAGGTTTCAGCGACGCGAACCTGTCGCGGATTCACGGCCCCGTTGGCTTGGACCTGGGCGGGGGGCGACCCGCTGAGATCGCATTGGCCATCCTGGCCGAGATTGTTGCCGAGCACAATAGCTGAAAGCCCCCGAGCACAAGGGGCTCAAGGGCTGATTCTCTGACTCAGCGCTGCACGCCAATTCGCTCCAGGTTCCACAGCTCCGATCGTTGGCTGGGATTGGGCTCCACACCAGTGACTGATGTGAGAGCTAGCGTGGCTTCCCGATGGCGGAAGAGCGGCAGAACGGGAAGCTGCTCGGAGAAGATGCGCTGAGCGTCCCTGTGTCCTGCGACGGACTCTGTCCCGTTCGGGAACGCCTCGAGGGCTTGTCGACATGCCTGGTCATATTCGGCGTCGATGAAGCCCGCCACGTTGGGTCTGTTCCAATCCCCTTCACCGGGAATCTGAGTGCTCAGGAAGAGGTCACATAGAGGTACCTGTGTTGCACGCCAGGAGAACTGGGCCAGATCGAAGCGGCGACCGAACAGCACTCCTGTCGGTCCGGGGGCAAAGAGTTCCTCGGCGGGCAGCGTCTGGACGTTAACCTTGATCCCACACGTCCTCAACTGCGCCTGCACAAGCTCTGCTGTGCGGAGACGGAGGGGATCATCAGTCGTGTGATAGTTGACTTGAAGCGGTGTGCCATCTGGGATAGCGGGGATTCCATGCGCCTCTCGTACGCCATCCCCATCTTCGTCATGCCAGCCAGCCTGAGCCAGTAGCCGTTGACCTGCCTCCAAGTCATGCGCCCATACCGTCAGGTCTTCGTTCGCGTGGAGGGGATGATCGGATGGAACGTAGCTGTGCGCTATCAGCCCACCCCCAGGGGAGGCGGCATCCGCCAAAGTCTGTCGGTCGATGCACTGGGCGATACCCCGGCGTACCCGCACGTCCTCGAAGACATCGGGGCGGTTGTAGCCTGGTGCCGGGCTGATGCCGAATGCCAGCAGCTCCCAGGCTGAGCCCTCCGTTCTGAGCACGTCAAAGGTGGCTGGCACGGTTCCTTCGATATTGTCAAGGACTGCGGGGGCTGCATCGTGGGTTACGATGTCGCAGTTCCCCTGGATGACTTCGCTGGTTAGCTCACTCTCGCTATCCAAGAATCGAAAGGTAAGTTTGTCGAGCCGGGGTAGTCCTCCGTCAGCACGGAAATAGAAGCGATTGCGATCAAGGGTGAGGTGTTGCCCCGGCACCCATTCGCGGATGGCAAACGGTCCCCATCCCACGGGCTTCCTGGTCGAGGCGTCGGCACTAAGAAGCTCAGTGGTCGACAGCCTCTCCCACCTGTGGCGGGGCAATGGATGCCAGAAGTTGACGGCGTAGGCTGGGTCCAGGTAACCGGGAACACTCTTCCAGACGACTCGCGCGTCGTCCAGCACCCGGTAATCCGCAGTGCGTTGAATGAGGTGCTTGTCCACAGGCGTGGCCGCATCTGCGGCGAGTTGGAAGGAGTAGACTGAGTCATGTGCAGTCAGGGGCTCGCCGTCCGACCAGCGAACGTCAGACCGGAGTGTAAACGTGACCACCATCTGTTCCATAGGGATCGAGGCACCGTCAAAAGCGATGCGGTCTCCCTGTGCATTCTCCACCACGACTCCCGACGTGAGCTCCACGACATCTCCGTCAGCGGCGAGCACCCGGTCCCCGGATTGTGGGAACACCGTCTGCACGGCGGCAGTTCCGTCAGCCAGGCTCGGCAGTCCACGGAGAATCACCGGCTGATGAGTGTAGTTTTGACTGTCTATTGGCCCGTCGTAGATGGCCGCCCATATGTGGTGGGCGGTCAGGCTATCGGTGCCATAAAGGTAGAGGGTGTTCGGTTCCTCCGGGAGACAAATGGTGAGCATTTTCGGTTCTGGCGTTGGCGAAGGCGTCGATGAAGGAACTGGAGGAACGGTGGGCCGCGGTGTAGGCAGCACAGGAGACTCTATGCACGCCGTGCACAGGACGAGGAGAGAGAGGAGCGCGACCATATGTTTCACGTGAGGCTGCTCTCCCCGAGTAGGATACGTTCGTCAGGCCGGTATACTGTGTTTAGCATTACTCCGTCCAGGGGCGAGATTCTAGCATCGAGGGGTACGGCTGTCAACCGGGTTTCCACTCTCTTCTCGCCCAAGCAGCCTTATTGGTGAGTCAATTCGAGGGTTTGCACAAACTTTTCGCTGTGAGTATAATGGCCGGGGTGTGCCGTACATGCGGTTAGGGATTGTGGAAGAGGGGAGGCAGTGGATGACGTTGACGTGGATCGGAAGAGGGTGGGGGGGCAGGTTCGTTGGAGCAGCGTTAATGCTGGCAGTCGCCGGGTGCGGTGTCATCGCCTCGCAACCTGCGCCGACAAGCCCGACCGCGATGCCCGACAACACGCCCGTGACATCCTCCGATTCGACGGCTACGCCCCTTCCCCCTAGCGTCACGCCCGAACCCCCGCTGGCCGCACGCGTGAACGGCGAGGCAATCTACGTGGCCGATTACGAACTCGAATTGGAGAGATACCGGGCCTCGCTGGTAGCTCAAGACATCGATCTCGACAGCCAGGAAGGTCAAGAGAAATTGAAGGAGGCACGCGGTCAGATCCTCGACGTAATGATCGAGCAGACCCTTGTCGAGCAGGCTGCGGAGGAAGCTGGCGTTGAGGTGACGGATGAGGAAGTTGATCAGTATATGGACGAGATGGCTGCTGAGGCTGGGGGAGAGGAAGCCCTGCTTGCCAAGCTGGAGGCGTGGGGCGAGACATATGAGGGAGCCAAGAGGGAAGTAAAGGCCCAGTTGTTCGGGATGGCTATGATGGAGCGCGTCGTGTCTGACGTTCCTGAGTCGGCGGAGCAGGTGCATGCCCGTCATATACTGGTGGACACAGCGGAGGAGGCCAGGCACATCCATGCCCAGCTTGAGGCAGGCGCCGACTTCATTGCCTTGGCGCGAGCCCACTCCCAGGATACAAGCACGCGCGATAACGGGGGTGACTTAGGGTACTTCCCGCGTGGCATTCTGATAGCGTCGGAGGTGGAGGAAGCCGCTTTCTCCCTCCAGCCAGGCCAATATAGTGACGTTGTGATGAGCCCGTTGGGCTATCATATCGTTCAGGTAGTCGAACGTGATCCAGATCGCTCGATTAGCCCCGAAAACCAGCAGTTGCTACGAGAGCGGGCGGTGCAGGACTGGATAGAGGAGCTGTGGACTCAGGCAGAGGTAGAGCGTTTCATCGAGCCTTCTCCGTAGGCGAACCCGTTGTTGTGCTCTGTTTGTTGAGCTGACGATTATTTGAGCTTCTATTTCGACCAAGGACTATCCTTCGCGCGCGCACCTGACTAAGCTCTACAAAGGGGGTCTGGCGATGAGTAATGACAGGGCACAGGTTGTGAACGTCCTCACTATCGTTGTCCTCGTGGCTACATTCTGTCTGGCGGGTTTCTATGGTCTTGTTGCTCTGGGAGCCTTCGACATTCTCCCTCCGCCGACACCCGTCGCTGTCGCGCAGCTACCGACCAGCACTCCCACACCCAGGGTGACGTCGGTTCCCACCTGGACGCCGACCCCTCTGCCGACATCGACCTCGCCTGCCCCACCGACCGGTACGCCGGGTCCGACGCTGACGCCGACAACTACGCCCACTCTGCCACCGACAGCCACGTTCCCGCCGACAGTCACACCGACTCCTCGCGCCACTCGCTCGGCATGGCGCTTTACCTATGACGTGACGTTGACGGCATCCCAATATGGAGGCTGCAGTTGGACGGGGGTGGCCGGACACGTACAGGATCTGGATGGCAATCCCCTGTCGGGTTATCCGGTTCACATATGGGGGGCAGGCATCGACCAGGTAGTGGTCGCTGGCTCTGACTCCCGTCTCAACACGATCTATGGCTCCCAGGCGGCGTGGGAGCAGTTCTTCGGGCCCAATCCAAAACACATAGAGGTGCACGTCCAGCTCCATGATCCTTTTGGAGATCATCCTCCTGTTTCAGACGAGATCGTGATCGACATGCCGGGCTATTGTGGTGGGGCCCTTGGCTATGTCGTGTTCACGCAGAACCATTAGACGAGAGGCTGAGGCGATATATGGCAGATGAAAGAATTGCCACCGGCGCCGACGATCTGGACACCATGCTGAATGGCGGCTTCCTGCCCAGCTCAATGGTGCTCGTTCGAGGCGCTCCGGGCACGGGCAAGACGTCTCTGGCGCTGCAGTTCCTCATCCATGGGGCGGAGCAAGGTGAGGCCGGACTATTTGTCTCCTTTGAGGAATTCCCGAACTCGTTATACCGGGATGCGCGGTCGCTGGGATGGGACCTGAAGGAGTTTGAAGAGATGGGGATGCTCCATCTCATGTTTACCTCTCCCGAGGTCTTTCTGGCTAGTTTGGAGCCTCCGGACAGCCCTCTCAACCGGCTTATCCGCGAAGCTAACATCCGGCGGCTGGTCCTTGACAGTGTCTCTCACTTCGATCGTCTCACCGACGACAGCCAGGAATTGCGGAGGCTGTATACTCGGGTAGTAAATGGGCTCAGGCGCGAGCGGATCACGGCGCTGCTGCTAGGTGAGGAGAGTCGATCCAGCTACCGCCAGGCGTTCAAAGGTGGGCTGTCGTTCCTGGTTGATGCCGTCATCCTGATGCGCTATGTCGAGATCGACAGCGCGATGCAGCGTGCCATTCTGGTGCTGAAGATGCGCGGGTCCGCGCACGCGAAAGAGATCCGTCGGTATCGGATTGAATCGGGAGGGTTGAAGGTGCTGGATGTATTCGAGGGGCGTGAGGGGCTTCTGAGCGGCACGCCTCACGAGGCACTGGCCTAGCCAGAAGACATCCAGCGGTGGGTACTCTGTACATCGTCGGCACCCCCATAGGCAATCTGGAAGATATCACCCTTCGTGCACTTCGCATCCTTAAAGAGGCTTCCCTCATCGCAGCCGAGGATACGCGGCGCGCTGGTGTCCTCACCAGCCACTACAACATCGACACCCCGAAGACCAGCTACTTCGAAGGTAACAAACTGGCTAAGCTCGACATAATATTCGGAGCTCTCGCCACGGGGGACGTGGCCCTCATCTCGGAGGCGGGGATGCCCGGTCTTTCAGACCCGGGCTATGAACTCATCCAGACCGCTATCGAGCGTGGCTATCCTGTCGTGCCCGTACCCGGGCCAACAGCGCCGGTGACAGCTCTGGTCGTCTCCGGGCTGCCGACGGATAGCTTCCTATTTCTGGGCTATCTTCCTCGACGTCGGAGTAAGCGCCTCGGCCTCCTGGAGGATGTGGCGCGCGAGCGCCACACGTTGATCGTGTTCGAGACGCCGCACCGGCTCCGGGAGAGCTTGGGCGATATGGAGGAGGTGCTGGGCGATCGACCTCTCGCGCTCTGTCGGGAGATGACCAAGGTGTACGAAGAGATCTGGCGCGGCACCGTCTCTCAGGCTCGGGTGTACTTCGAAGCGCACGAGCCGCGAGGCGAGTTCACGCTCGTCATTGGCGGCAGGAGCGAGGAGCAGGAACACTGGGACGAAGGGCAGGTGCGAGGGGCCCTGGAAGATCTATTGGCACAAGGCATCCGTCGTCCCGAAGCTGCAAAGCGTGTGGCTGAGCTCTCTGGTTGGGATCGTAGTGCCGTCTATCAGCTAGGCCTGTAGTCCCCCACTGATTTCTTCGGGGTTCACCATATGGAGCTTACGACCGAAGAACGCGGCATGCTGGGAGGTGATCTCGGTCCCGGCGTCAGCAAGGCGATGGAGATCGTTGTCGCCCTGGGGCGGATCTACGATGCCCAGCGGTTGGTCCCGGTAAGCTCGGCGCAGGTGGCCGGAGTAAGCTACCGGAATCTGGGTGACTCAGGTCTGGAATTCCTCCGCGAATGGGCAGACCAGGGTGCGCGCGTGCGCATTCCGACCACCCTAAACCCCGCGGGGATCGATCTCGAAACGTGGCAGGAGCTTGGTTTCTCAGAAAGCTTCGCCCAGCGCCAGATGGAGGTCATAGAGACCTACCAATCGCTAGGTGTCCTCCCTACTTGCACCTGTACTCCCTACCTGGTCGGTAACGTACCCCGGATGGGTGAGCACGTGGCCTGGGCCGAATCGTCGGCGGTGAGCTATGCTAACTCGGTTCTGGGAGCGCGAACCAACCGGGAGGGAGGGCCGAGTGCTCTGGCTGCGGCTATCACAGGACGCACTGCTGCCTATGGGCTCCACCTGGATCAGAATCGCCGTGCGACGCTGCGTGTGGAGGTCCGGTGCCCGGTCGAATCTATCGCCGATTACGGTGCGCTGGGATATCTGGTGGGGAAGCGAGCTCGTAACCGGGTCCCCCTTTTTGAGGGCCTGCCGGAGTGCTCCGATACCGATCTGAAGGCGCTCGGGGCCGCCATGGCCGCCAGCGGCGCTGTCGCCCTCTATCACGTGGCTGGGGTCACGCCGGAAGCCACGGGTGGCGACGTGCTAAGTCCTGGCTATCAAACGCTCGTGATAGGAGATCTGCAACCCGCTTACGAAGCGCTCAACGCCGCGGTCAAGGAGATCGACCTCGTCTGGTTCGGCTGTCCTCACGCAGGGCTGGACGAGATGGCGCGAGTCGTGCGTCTGTTGGACGGGCGGCGAGTGTCGTCCAAGCTTTGGGTGACGACGTCCCGCAGAATACGAGAGGAAGCGAAAGCAGAAGGATTGGTGGAGCTCATTGAGGCTAGCGGGGGGCGCGTCGTCGCCGATATGTGTGTTGTCGTCGCCCCGATGGAGGAGCTGGGCCTCCGTACGCTAGCGACCGCTTCGGCGAAGGGTGCCTGGTACGTCCCTTCGCATGCCGGCCTCCTGGTGCGTTACGGAACAGTCGAGCAGTGTATCGAAGCGGCGATTACGGGTATCTGGCCGGCGTGATGCTTGCTCGCGAACTTCCCCGTGATATAATCGTGCCGTTACCGATGACTCGAGTGCGTGATGACGCTTTGACCGACGAGGCTTTGACCAACAATGGCTGAACAGGGCGAACCTCTGACCGATCGCGAGAAGGAAGTCCTTGAACTGGTGGCCACCGGGATTACGAATCGGGAGGTGGCGCAGAAGCTGTTTATCAGCGTGAACACCGTCAAGGTCCACTTGCGCAACGTGTACACCAAGCTGGGCGCTGACTCACGTACGGAAGCGACAATGATTGCCGTGCGCGAGGGCTGGGTGCCGGTAGATAACTCCGACCAAGCAACGTCGGAGGGCGCGGGGGGGGAAGAAGGGGTTCGGAGAGCAGAGGCCGTTCCGATGCCGCCATTGCCCTGGTCCAAACGCATCGCTCTGCTCGGTGCCCTATTGATTCTCGTCTTCGGCGTCGTCGTCACGTGGCCTCGCTCCGAATCTCAAGCTGGCACCGACTCAGATCTGCCGTTGGATCGCTCTCAATCCTCGCTGGTGAGCGGACTGCCGCCTGGCGGAGAATCCGCATGGCAGGAGCGAGCTCAGATGCCGACCCGACGTGCCCACCTGGCACTGACTGCGGCCGGCGACCGCCTGCTGGCTATCGGCGGGCAGACGCCGGAAGGGGTCACGGGGGCGGTCGAGGCCTATGATCCCGAGAATGACATGTGGACACCTCTGAGTGAGAAACCTTTGCCCAGCGCCTATATCAGCGCCGCAACTATCGGGAACGAGGTCTACGTTCCTGGAGGCTGCGATGGAGAGAGCCGACCGACCCGGGTGGTCGAGGCCTACAATCTCCAGGACGATGTCTGGCGGGAGGTGAGTGCGCTGCCAGAACCGCGATGTGCCTATGCGCTGGTCGCTCATAATGAGAAGCTCTATCTGTTCGGCGGGTGGGACGGGGAGCAGTACGTCGCCACCGCGTATGAATATGATCCGGCAGCGAACGCCTGGCGCGCGCTACCCCGCATGGGCATTGCCAGGGGCTTCGCCGGGGCTGCCTCCCTCGATGATCGGCTCTACGTGATAGGCGGCTATAATGGCGAGAACGAGCTGGCTGTCTGCGCGGCCTTCGAACCAGCCTCACAAGGCTGGAGCGAGTGTTCCCCGCTGGCAGTCGGTCGTGGAGGGCTGGGTCTGGTTGCCATCGGAGGGCAGCTCTACGCCATCGGGGGTGGCGGTTGGTCCAGCTATCTGGGCTTCAACGAGCGGTACAGCCCCCGCGAAGACAGCTGGCAGGCCGTGGAGACGCCGATTGTTGGGGAGTGGCGCAATCCAGGCGTGACCGTGTTGGGGGCCACCATCTACGCGGTGGGCGGGTGGAGCCGTGACTATATGAGTCTGAATCAGGCGTATGAGACCCTCCCCTTCCGCATTTTCATCCCGGTGAGCCACCAGCAGTAGCAGAAGCATCGATCTGACCGCTCACTCCAGAGGCAGTCTGCCCTATTTCGACCATAAGAGAGGAGATTCCACCATGCCCGAGACCATTCGCATCGAGGATATCGCCCAACACGAGGGAGAGCGGGTCACGCTCCAGGGTTGGGTTTACAACCATACGGACACAGGCAAGCTGATATTCGTGTGGGTTCGCGACGGTACCGGGTTCGCTCAGTGTGTCTTCTTCGAAGCTGAGGCCTCTCCTGAGCTCTTCGAGGCGGCGCGGTCGCTAAGTTACGAGTCGTCGGTCAAGATCACGGGCACCGTTCGTCAGGACGACCGTGCACCAGGCATCCCTGGTGGCTATGAGTTAGGGGCCGAGGACCTGGAGATCCTTCAGATCGCGGAAGAGTATCCCATCCAACCGAAGGAACACGGTATCGACTTCCTGATGGAGAATCGGCATCTCTGGATCCGCTCACAGCGGCAGTGGGCTGTGCTGCGCGTGCGAGCCACTGTAATTCGTGCGATACGGGATTGGCTTGACGATCATGGGTTCATCAACATGGACACGCCAATTCTTACCCCGGCGGCCTGCGAGGGCACGACGACCCTGTTCGAAACCGAGTATTTCGGCGATCTCGCGTATCTCGCGCAGTCAGGACAGCTTTACAATGAAGCTGACATTTATGCTTTCGGGCGCGTCTACTGCTTCGGACCTACCTTCCGCGCAGAGAAGTCGAAGACCCGCCGGCACTTGACCGAGTTCTGGATGGTGGAGCCAGAGGCCGCTTTCTGCGACATGGATCAGTTGATGGAGATCGAGGAGGAGTTTGTCTCATATATCGTTCAGACTTGTCTGGAGACGCGGAGTCAAGAACTGGAGATTCTTGGTCGAGACACTGCCCGACTGGAGAAAGTCGAGCCTCCCTTCCCGCGTATCTCCTACGACGAAGCGCTGGACATTATCGCAGACATCCGAGAGAAGACAGACGACGAGGAGCTGAAGGAGCTTCTCCGCATCGAGTGGGGCGACGACTTCGGAAGCCCGCACGAGACAGAGCTGACCGAACGTTTCGAGAAGCCCGTGTTCGTCTACGGCTATCCCACCAAAGCCAAGGCGTTCTACATGGAGCCCTGGCCGGATCGCCCTGAGGTCTCCAAGAGCGTGGATCTGCTCGCGCCAGAGGGATACGGTGAGATCACGGGAGGCTCCGAGCGAATCTCTGACCTCGACTTACTGCTCCGGCGACTTGATGAATGGGGGCTTCCTCGTGAAGCGTTCGAGTGGTACGTCGATCTACGTCGGTACGGTTCCGTGCCACACTCCGGATTCGGATTGGGCCTTGAGCGCACCATCACCTGGATCTGCGGCATCGATCATCTGCGGGAGACGATTCCATTCCCGCGCACGCTGACGCGGGTGTATCCGTAGGGAGAGTGGCGGTCGGCTCAATTTACTTTCCAAAGCAGGCAGATGGTGTATAATCAGGGTGACGGATGTGCTTGATGTGATTCATTGATGAGGATATTCTCTCAGGGGAGCCTGGGGAGCCAGGCTGAGAGGGTGCTCTGGTCGCGAGCGCGACTTACCAGCACCGACCCTTAAGACCTGATCTGGGTAATGCCAGCGGAGGGAACCGTTTAGAGCCTGTATTTGGGCCGCCCCCGCTGGTAGGGGCGGCTTTTTTGTTGTGAGGTGTATGAATGCGTGCTGTCATCTTTGCCAACGGGACGTTTGAAGAGCCGGAGCAGGCGCGAGATATGCTCCGTGCTGATGATCTGATCATTGCCGTCGACGGAGGTACCCTTTACGCCTGGGAGGTTGGCGTGGATCCGGGGCTCGTGGTCGGAGATCTCGATTCCCTCACCGCGGAAGAGCAGCAACGGCTTGAGTCGAGCGGCGTCGAGGTCAGCGACTTCCCTGCGCGGAAGGATCAGACCGATCTGGAGTTGGCGCTTCATCGTGCTGTGTCCGAGGGCGTGAGCGGCATCCTTATCTTCGGGGCACTGGGAGGGCGTCTTGACCAGACGATTGCCAACCTGTTGCTGCTGACGCTGCCGGAGCTGAGTCGCGTCGATCTGCGTATCGTGGATGGGAACCAGGAGGCGTTTGTGATCCACGATGAAACGCGGATTGAGGGACAACCCGGGGACACTGTGTCTCTGATTCCACTCGGGGGCGACGCTGTGGGCATCACAAGCAGTGGTCTGGAATGGGGCCTGGATGACGATCGACTCCATTACGGCTCGACGCGAGGGGTGAGTAACGTCTTGACAGCGGAGGAGGCTTCTGTGTGCGTGCGGCAGGGGCTCCTTCTCTGCGTCGTAACGCACGCGAGCAGATAAGTAAGGGGGTATCGATGACACGTATTACTGTGGTAACGCTGATCGCCGTGCTCTTGCTGGCAGCCTGCGCACCTGCAGAGACGCCCACCGGGGAGCCGACCGAGGCTCCATCAGACCGTACAGTTCGTATCATGACGCACGACAGCTTCGACATCAGTGAGGAGGTACTCGATGCCTTCGAATCGGAGCATGATGCGACGGTCGAGATCCTCCAAGCAGGCGATGCCGGTGTCGTGCTGAATCAGGCTATCCTCAGCCGGGACAATCCCCTGGCTGACGTGCTCTACGGCGTCGACAACACCCTCCTCAGCCGGGCTCTTGAGGCCGATATCTTCGAGGCTTACGAGTCGCCTATGTTGGAGGCCGTGCCGGATCGCCTCGAGCTGGACGATGAATACCGGGCATTGCCCGTCGACTACGGGGATGTCTGCCTGAACTACGACAAGGCCTGGTTTGAGTCTGAAGAGCTGGAGCCGCCGACGGGTCTCGACGACCTGACAGCGACCGACTACGAGAGCCTGACCGTGGTACAGAATCCAGCCACGTCGTCGCCGGGACTGGCTTTCATGCTCGCTACTATCGGACATTTTGGGGAGACCGGTGACTACACCTGGCTTGACTATTGGGCCGATCTCCAGGAGAATGATGTCCTGGTGACTGAGGGATGGAGCGAGGCCTACTACGAGCAATTCACCTACGGATCTGGTGGGAGCGGAGACCGGCCGATCGTGGTGAGTTACGCGAGCAGCCCGCCGGTCGAGGTGCATTTCTCTGAGGAGCCTTTTGAGGAGGCGCCCACCGGAGTCGTCGTCGGCGACGGCAGCTGCTTCCGACAGATCGAATTCGTCGGTGTTCTCGAAGGGGCGGAGCATCCTGACCTGGCCAGGGAGTGGATAGACTTCATGTTGAGCGAGACGTTCCAAGAGGACATTCCGCTACACATGTTCGTGTTCCCGGCTAACGAGAATGCGAGATTGCCTGAGGTGTTCGTGGAGTTCGCCGTCGTTCCTGAGGATCCAATCACCATCGACTACGAGGCGATCGAAGCGAATCGGGAGGCCTGGATCGAGGCGTGGACCGAAACGGTGCTGCAATAGGAGCGCGCGACGGTGAATGACCGGGTTGGAGAGCGCGCAGTGGGTGGAGTCTATCTCCCCTCTCTCGCCCGGTCTCTTTTCTATGCTGTTCTCCTTTCGTTCCTGATCCTGTTCTACTTCTATCCGCTCACGTCCATTCTCTCTCTTTCCTTTGCTCCTGAGGGACAATTCAGCTTCGAGGCGTTGGGCAGGGTCTTCCGCACGTCTCGATACGTGGATACGCTGTGGTTCACGGTCTGGCAGGCGGCGCTTTCAACGCTACTGACTGTTGCGCTGGCGCTCCCAGGCTCGTACGTCTTCGCCCGCTATGATTTTCCGGGCAAGGGGTTGATCCAGGCGCTGACCACCGTCCCGTTTGTGCTACCCACGTTGGTGGTGTCACTGGCGTTTACGGCTCTCCTTGGCTCTCGAGGCCTACTCAACGTTGCCCTAATGCGCTTGCTGGGGCTCAGTCAGCCTCCGCTGGACCTGCAGCACACGGTAGCGATCATCATCCTGGCGCACGTCTTCTATAACTACACCCTGGTTCTGCGCATTGTGGGGACCTTCTGGGCGAATCTGAGCCCGCAGCTGGAGGAGGCGGCCCGCATGCTGGGCAGCACTCGGTGGCGTGCTTTCATGGAGGTGACCCTGCCTCTCCTGGCTCCCTCGATCGCTGCGGCAGCGCTCCTCGTTTTCATCTTCGATTTCACAAGCTTCGGCGTGATCCTTGTGCTGGGAGGACCGCGCTTCGCCACGCTGGAGGTGGCGATCTACCGTGAAACGGTCCATTATCTGAATCTGCCTCTCGCAGCTGCGCTCTCCGTGATTCAGATCCTCTTCACCTTCGGCTTGATGGTCGCCTACACGCGCATCCAGGCGACCATGACGATGCCTGTCGAGTTGCGTTCACGGCGGGCGATCCAACGCCGCCCCCGAACCTGGCGTGAAGTCGTCTTCGTGGGGACGAACGTCGCGCTGATGGTGATACTGCTGGTGACGCCGCTCCTTGCCCTGGTTGCGCGGTCACTGACGGTGAATGGCCCGCTGTCCCTGGCCTTCTACCGGGAGCTTCTCCAGAATCCGCGGGGCTCGGCGTTCTACGTACCCCCGGTGGCGGCCGTCCGGAACTCGCTGAGCTTCGCAGTGGCGACGGTGGCGCTTTCAGTTGTACTGGGGTTGATGGCGGCCGTGGTGCTCAGCAGCCGGTCACCCGGAAGCGCAGAAGAAGCCTCTGCGTCAACGGATAAGGAGCCGAGGGGCGCCTGGCTTTCCAGGCTCCTCGATCCGATCCTGATGTTGCCTCTGGGTACCTCGGCCGTGACGCTGGGGCTGGGATATATCGTTGCGCTTGATGAGCCGCCTCTTGATCTCCGTACGTCGCCGCTGCTGGTGGTTCTCGCCCACACTCTGGTTGCTCTCCCTTTCGTGGTACGGAGTGTCCTGCCGGCAATCCGCTCTATCCAGCCGCAGCTGCGAGAGGCAGCGACAGTGATGGGAGCCTCGCCGTGGCAGGTGTGGCGCGAGGTGGACCTGCCCATCGTCACGCGGGCTGTGCTGGTGGGGGCGGTATTCGCCTTCACCATCTCCATGGGCGAGTTCGGCGCTACGAGCTTGATCGCCCGGCCGGAGCGACCAACGATGCCTGTGGCCATCTTCCGCTTTCTGGGTCGCCCGGGCGTGATCAATTTTGGCCAGGCACTCGCGATGTCGACGCTCCTCATGCTTGTGTGCACAGTCGGGTTCTTGCTCATCGAGCGTTTCCGCGTGGGCGGGACGGGGGAGTTCTAGCTTGTGCGCTATGATACAGTATGCGAATGAGAGAATCAGACCGAGTCTGCTGCTCTGTCGCCCACGGCGCGCTGGAATGCCGACTGTGCGGGATCACGTAGCATGGCACTGCTAGAGCTTGAGAGGCTGCGCAAGTCCTACCTCGATGGGTGGACATTGACCGACGTGAGCTTCACGGTCGAGGAGGGCGAGATACGAGGCCTCCTGGGCCCTTCTGGCAGCGGCAAGACGACGCTGCTGCGCCTGATTGCCGGTCTGGAACCCGTGGATGGGGGCCGTGTGCTGGTTGATGGAGAGGACGTCACCGACGTGGCGCCGAATCGGCGTGGTTTCGGGCTGATGTTTCAGGAGTACGCGCTCTTTCCCCACAAAGACGTCTTCGGCAACGTGGCTTTTGGACTGCGGATGAAAGGATTGGATCGGGCGTCGATCGAGGTGAGGGTGACCGAGACGCTGGCCCTGGTGGGGTTGGAGGGGTTCGAGCACCGTGACGTGAGCCAGCTCTCCGGCGGGGAGCGGCAGCGGGTAGCGTTGGCCCGAAGCCTGGCTCCTCACCCGCGGCTTTTGTTGCTCGATGAACCGCTCGGAGCCCTCGATCGGACGCTGCGGGAGCGGCTGATGGATGAGCTGCCCGACATCCTCCATCGAGCGGGGGTGACCGTGATCACCGTGACCCACGATCAAGAGGAAGCCTTTGCCATTGCCGATTGTGTGGCCATCATGCGTGCTGGCGAGATCATGCAGATTGGGAGTTCGGAAGAGCTCTATCGACACCCAAAATCGACGTGGGTCGCCCGATTCCTGGGCCTCACCAACTTGCTTGAGGCGCGGGTGACTGAGGAGGGTCAGGTCGAGACCCCGCTGGGCGCGCTTCAGATGGCGGACGCCGACGTCGCGGAGAGCGGGAAGCGAGACGTGCGGCTCTTGATCCGACCGGAGGCTGGTAAGCTACACGCAGACGGGCCTAATCGAATCGAGGTGGACGTCGTCGGGCGTTCCTTCCGGGGCGACTACTACCACCTCGACGTGCGCCACGGGAGCGGGGTTGAGCTGACGTTCAGCTTCTCAGTTGGAGTGGATCTGCCCCCTGCTGGCGAAACGCTCACGCTCTCCCTGGACCCCCAGGCGCTGACCCTGCTCACCGACGGTAGCTAGCGGCCGATCGTCGCGCTCCGGACGCGCGTCTCCGTTGAAAGTCGTTCCCCTTTTGCCGTCTGAACCTAATCTGATCCCAATCTGAAAGCTCGCATCCCACGCGGTTCCTCGGGGTGCTACTGCCTGGCGGCTGATCAAGACGGGCGAATTTGAGTTGATGTTTGTTCTCAGAACCGTTTTTCCTACGGAACAAACACTCACCCTCCGGCTGATCGCCGGGCATTCGGCGTCGTTCAGGCCTGGGCCTCAGCAATACTCAGGGCAGGTCCCTCGGCGGTGCGCCTCGAGGGGCTGCACGGTTGGCTCCGACCCGGTGGCCCGCCGCCACAGCGACCATTCTCCCACCAGCAAGAGGCTGCATCCCGACATACGCCGAGGAGGAGGCGCCCGCTCTCGCATCGGGCGACACAGCTTGGTGTCCAGCTGCGTCACCGCGATATCGGCACGACGTGAGGGGTGTTAAGGTTCTATGAGCATTATATCACAATCGGTGGCAATTGTCAATAGGGTACCTGTGGAATCCCTTATTGGAAACAATATCGGGAAGGCAGCTGGCCGAATGGATCGGCTGGGCCGAGTAAATCGGCTGGGCCGAGTAAATCGGCTGGGCCGAGCAGAGGCAGGGGGTGGGCGGAACTGATAAGGCCCGGGCACCATAGCTCCCTGGCGCCCGGGAAGGCGGTCAGGGGCGTCGCGACCGGAGGTGATGGGGAGTGCCTCCGGTTTGGCACATCAGGGATGACGGTTTCGGTTACGTCGGGAGTGGCCGTCTCCTACCGCCAGGGGCGCGGCGGGACATCTGCCGGGACGGCATACGGTCCGGCGGCGAAGTCATCCCAGTAGGGATCGTGGCAGGGGACGCGATCGAGACAGGGATAGTCCCCCGTTATCAGCCGGGCCGAGAAGATGGCGTGCCCCGGTGCGCCCAGCTCGCGAGCGATGTCGATGCGCCGGGCAATCTCGTAGAAGCTATGATATTGAGCACTGATGCCCGGGAAGACGTGGCGACCGCCGTCGTTGGTCAAGAAATCGGACGTCAGCGTCGAGAACTGATCCACCGTAAAGGTGTCCGGGCTGGCGTTGGCGTCGACGGGGTAGATCATCGGCATGATGCCGTCGATGGCGCCACCCTTCACCCAGCCCTGAGAATCCTGGTAGTAGTCGCTGTACCCCTCGGTGCAGGTCCATCCCCAGTGGTTCTGGTAGACGGGCCACACCGCGGCCGTGAGCTGGACGTGGGGACGGGGGAGGATCGCCTCGGAGTAGACGCGGTTCACGAGTTGGGATACCCGCTGCCGCTGCCAGTCGGCCCGAGAGACGGTGCCTCCGGCGAGGGCGGTCTCGGTCGTGGGATCGTAGGAGTACCCTGAGCTCGGGTAGCGGACCAGGTCAAGGTGGACGCCGTCGACGGCGTAGCGGCTGACGATGTCGTTCGTGACAGCTGCCAGATGCGCGTCCATGTCGGGGATGGCCGGGCTGGCGTAGAGATAGTGTGAGTTGAGGAGCATGGGCGTGTAGTCCGACCGGTAGACGCGCCAGGCGCCCGAGGGGTACCTGGGATCTACGCCCCAGTAACGGTACGAGAGGGTCCAGTAGAGATGCTCCGGGTTGGTGCCCTGCGGCGGGCGTTCCTCGCCGACCCACACGGGATAGACGTTGAGGTAGGCATGGAGCTCTAGGCCGTGGGCGTGGGCCGCGTCGACGGCGGTCTGGAGTGGATCCCAGCCAGGATTTCCGCCCAGGGTACCGGTCAATCGGGCAGCCCACGGTTCCAGGTTGGAGGCGTAGAAAGCATCGGCGGTGCCCCTTACCTGGAAGAGCACGATGTTGAATCCCGCGCCGGCGGCGTTCGCCATCAGTGTCTGGACGTCGGTCGGGGTGGAGTAGTCCCAACGGGTGACCCACAGGACTCGTGCTTCAGCAAGCCTCGGTTTCTCGAGCAGGGGGAGGAAGATGCGGTGATCGAAATCACCGCTCACCTGCACCTGCGCGGACGGTGTGGGAGTGGGAAACTGAGCCGGCTGGACGGGGGGGGGGTCGGCGCTGCCATCGGCGTATCCCTGTTCAACGTACCAGGCCTGATTCAGTCCCAGGTCTGCGGCCGGGGCGAGAGGGTCCGGGGGCTCGGTGGACGGCTGAGCGACGGGGGGGTCCGCAATGCTGCCAAGAAGCGTCTGTGCAGCAAAGATGAGAATTAACGTGAGGAGAGGTCGATACACCGTCTTCCTGTTCATGGTTCCTCCTCCCCTTCAAAGATAGATTCCGCGTGTGCCAGGAGAGACTCAATCCGCTCTTGCGGCGTGTCCTTGACCTCCAAGTACGCGGCCAGCAACTCGCGGTCGGTCATCTCCTCCGGCTTCTGCTCGCCCAGGCGGACCCGCGCCTTTCGCTCGACGTCCCGGGTGATACTCCCGATGTAGTAGGCGTCCGCAAGCAGCTGGCGCAACTGGTAGTCGCGCATCGCGGGCTCCTGGTCCGCCCGGAGCTTCACCACCAGGCGTACGACGGCGTCCTGCAGCTGGTGGCCTTCTATCTGCTGCTCGAGGGCTCTCAGGGGCTCGTCGCTGTCGCGCACGTCCGCCCGGACGGTGACGAAGGGTCGGGCGTCGACCTCGACGAACTCCCAGGTGGTCTCGGCGGCGTCTCCGCACCCCAGCTCGACCCAACAGAATCCCTTTGGGTCATCCTCTTCGCCGAAGTCGATCCGCTCGAGACTTCCCGCATATACGATTGGCGGTTGGTTGTCCGCATTAAGACTCTGGTGCTTGTGGACGTGCCCGAGCGCCACATAGTCCCATGCTTCATCGTCGAGGGCCGACTTGAACACCAGGGCATCTCGGCCGATCATCACGCTGCGCTCCGAGCCATAGGTGGCGTTCGACACGCTCAAGTGAGCCGTCAGGACCGCTGGCAGGTCTGGATCCAGCTTCCCCTTCAGGGCCTCGATATTCTCGGTGACGATTCTCTGGAGCGCTTTGTCCAATTCCTCGATCGACAGGCCGCGGAAGTCGTCATGGGTCAGGAGGCGCTGTCGCACAGGGTAGGGGACTGCTGCGACCTGGACAGGGCCCTTCCTGGTTTCGATCACGTGGAGAGCTTCGGTAGTCGCTACCGTGACGTTCGGTACCTCAAGGGTGCTGAAGATATCGACGCTGGAGGCCTTCTGGACCATCGTCGGCAGGTCGTGGTTCCCCACGAGGAGGACGACGGGCACGCCAGCATCGGCGAGGCGTTTCACCCGCTTAGCGAAGGCGCGTTGGTATGTGGGACTCGGTCGACGACGCCGATAGGCATCTCCGGCGAAGATCACCAGATCGACGTCATGCGCCAGGCCGTAGTCGATCAACTCATCAAAACGATTCAGGAAGTCGAGCACGCGCCTATTGACGCCGGTCTCGGGGTCAAGACCGCCGTAGTTCTCCATGCCGATGTGGATGTCGGCGAAGTGTAGCAATCGAATTCTGTCCATCATTGGGCCTTCACTCATTTGGTCGCCTTCAGGGAGAATGACAGAGGGATCGAGGCCGGGTCCCAGGTGGCGCCGTCCGGCTTCTGCAGCCACCATCGGCCCTTCTCATCCTCTTTCATTAAGGGAAGCATCCGGTAGCACGCATAAGGGGACTCGTGGAGGAACTCGATGCGGAGACCCGCCGAGATAAGCGAGTTGACCACATCCCCAGGCTGTGAGACCATTCATACGTGACGTTGTGGGCACACCCTGCTGCGGAGGCATATGAACCCTCGGCCTCGAACCGCAGCGGCTCATCAGCGTGGAAGTAAGGATAATGGACCTCCAGGCTCCTGGCGTCCTCGCCGTCGTAGAAGACCGATGCGAAGGGGTGGATCTCGGCGATGTAGAATGTACCCCCAGGCCTGAGAAAATGGGCGATCACCTGTGCCCACCGGGTCAGATCGGGAAACCAGCACAGAACGCCGTACGACGTGAAGACGATGTCAAACTGCTCCGAGAGCGCGTCTGGAAGGCTGTATATGTCAGTACAGATGAACTCCGATTCGATCTGGAGCTCCTCGCTCAGAGAGCGAGCCAGGGCGATGGCGTCCTCCGAGAAATCGACGCCCGTCACGTGCGCACCGAGCCTCGCCCACGATAGGGTGTCGAGCCCGAAATGACACTGGAGATGGAGCAGGGACTTGCCCCTCACGTCTCCCAGCTCTTCTCGTTCGAGATCCATCAGGGTTATCTTCCCGGCTTTGAAGGCGACCACGTCATAGAAGGGGGATTGGGCGTGTGGGGACACCCGGTCATTCCACCACGCTCGATTGGCTCTCAGGTGTTCATCCATCGTGGGTCACCTCGGAGCTCCGTGCGCGTCGAGCGCCGCCGGGAGGTCGCCCAGCTCGTCGAGGACGTGGCCCAGGGGATGGTCCTCCGTGGCCTGGGCGCACCAGGCTGGCGTGTAATGTGTTCGCACCAGGAAGAAGGGCAGTCCCATCATCAGCGGAAGAGCGCCCGGCAGCGAAAAGGTGTCGCCCACGACTACCACGTGGGGGTCCTCCCGGCGAGCCCGGACCAGCGCCTGGTAGTAGGCCGGGCGCCGGAGGTCAACGTGACGCACCCGGGAGATAGGCCATACCTGGATGTCACCCAACTCGGGATGGGAGAAGTATCTCGTCCAGGTCGGGTCCATTGCGTATTGGCGCGTATCGCCGAGCACCGGGACAGGCTCTTCCAACTCGAGGGTGACCAACTGGCGGTGTACTTTGTCGCCCAGCGAGTTGGTGAGCACAACGGGCTCGCGATCGGGTTGGGCGGTCAACGAGGAGAGCACACGGCGGGCGGCAGGCCGGAAAACAGGTAGCAACTCCGCCGTATGGCGGTGGAAGAGGGCGTTGGTGCAGTCGACGACGGGATCGTACTCAGCTTGAGGGAACGCCTGGGCCACCGCGGCGGCGTACGCGTCGTTCTCACGCAGCATCACCTGCAGTGTTGTGGTGTTGAGGATAAATGCCCCCTCGTCGCAGTAGGAGGCAATGAGGCCGTTCACCTCCCACCAGTAGCGGTGAGGGGCCTCGAGGAGGCGGGCCCGGGTGGCGTCGTACACCTGATCCAGCTCCTTACGGGGGGCCCCAATGATCTCATCTGCCAGTGTGCTGAGAGATCTCTCCGCCAGGGCTTGGGCTTGCTGCTCCTCGGCGGTGAGGGTCCCGTCAAAATCAATGATGACTTTCACCGTCGCTAAATCCCTACTGCGTCTTCGTCGCTCCCACGGAGCAACGATCGATTTCGATTGAGCACCTCGTCGGGATCGTGGTCCTGCTGGACACCCAGGGCGGCATAGAACTCGGGCGTGCCGTAGGTGCGAGTCTTGACGACAACGGGCATGGGCACGGCGTGACCCAGGATCAACGCCTGCTGGCGCGTATCGAGCCGTGCGAGCACCTGTCGCAGCGTCGAGGCGCCGCTGATGCCCGAGAATACGGCGCGGATGTCCGCCTCGTCGTCCAGCAAGCACGTGACGCGGGTGCCAATCTGGCTCATCACCTCCGGGTCGATGCCGCTGGGGCGCTGATCGACGATAAAGAGCGTCACATTGTACTTGCGCAGCTCGCGGGCGATGGTTCCGAAGATGGTGTGACGGGCGATCGCCGGGTCGAGGAACTTATGCGCCTCCTCAATGGTGATGACCAGGGGCCGTGGTTCTCCCTCCCGGGTTCCCAGGGCAGCTTCCGTCCGGTGTACGTAGTGCTCGTGGATCCGCCGGGTGATGTAGTTGGCGACGAGGATGTAGGCCTCCAGGCTGTTCCCATAGCGCCCGAACTCGAGGATGACGTTCTTTCCGCGGTCGAGGTAGTCGAGGATCTGGCGCACGGGATCCTCCGACATCCGTTCCTGAAGAAAATCGAAGCGGCGGAACATACCCAGCTTGCGCTGAATCGCGCCCAGCGTGCCGCCGTGGATGGTTCCTCGCTGGAGAGCCACGTCCAGCTCATCCAGGGGGTCGTTCTCGTTCAGCAGGCGTGTCACCCAGGAGCGGCCGAGCTGGCGCCGGAGGAAGTAGAGGGCTCCTACTTGAACGTCGGACAGGGCCATCAGGTTGGACAAGCTATCGACGTCCTCAGGCTCGATCTGATCGTACCCGATGCGTACCACAGCATCGACCTTGCTGCCCCGCCGACGGGAGGAGTCCTCGTCCAGGGTGAAGACCGCAACGTCACCGCCGGGGAAGAGCTGTCGCAGTCCCTTGACTTCCTGGCGTCCCTCGGTCT
The DNA here is from genome assembly GCA_964597105.1 of uncultured Anaerolineales bacterium. GTDB lineage: Bacteria > Chloroflexota > Anaerolineae > B4-G1 > B4-G1 > SKLM01. Next base: position 3,426 of record CAZQXX010000008.1, on the reverse strand, counting down.
GGCTCTTCCAGCCGTACTCGTTGTGCATATCGAAGACCAGGTTGACCGCGACCTCCTCCTTGATCAAGCCGGCGAGCAGCATACGGGTCAGGAATGTCTTTCCGGTCCCCGTCTTGCCGAAGACACCGGCAGAGCGCTCGACGAAGCGCTCCAGGTCGAGAGCGATGTGGGTCCCTTCCATCTCCAGCGGCTCACCGATGTGGAAGAACCCCTGCTGTTCCTCCTCGCCGAAGATGAGGGCGACCTCCTCTTCACTGGCGGGATGGACCGGCGCGAAGTGAGCGGGCACGGTCTTCACTGGCTGGGGCTCACTGTCTCCGTCGTCGAGGATCAGCATCGGCGAGACCTCCAACCGGCCGAAGACGGCTGTCCCGCTGTAGACCTGACTGATGAACGAATCGGACGTATCGGGCGGGGACCTCTCGATCAGCGGATTGAGGGCGTCCAGTTGAATGTCGGTGACGATGCAGAAGAAGCGCCGTCCGGTACGACCGCGTATGACGACGTACCGACCGACCGCCAGTCCCTCGATGACGGTGGTGCGGTCGAGCTTGACCGCCAGGCCCTCGGACAGGCTGCCTCCAACGACAATGCCCAGCTGCTGGAGGGCCTGAGGCTCGGGCGCTCGAGGGCCGAAAAATGCTTCTAGCTCTCGTTCAGGGCCCTTTTCATCTACCTGTTCATCGGCCATAGGCTGTCCTTTCCGGTCGGGATGAGGCGATTAGCACACGCTGGCTAGACCTGCAGCCGGCGCAGCAATCCTTCCAGCCGCGTCGGATCCCCGGCCAGGAGCCGCACCAACTCCCGTCCCGCGCTGATGAGGAACCTGTCGCGTTCAGCTGCGGGCCGGGCTGCGGCGGCAGCGCGCAGGCTCGCCGCGAGCAGCTCGTCAGCGGGCACCTCGCGGGATTCCAGCACAAGCCGGAAGTAGTCGAATCGGTCGGTGAAGGCGCGTATCTCTGTGTGATCGCACTGATAGAGCCAGTCGAGGGTCACCGGCGGCTGAGCGGGCAGGCAGTGGCGAATGGTGTCTTCCTTGCCGCATCCCACCGCGAGCACGCTGACCTCGATAGGCACCTGGCGGTTCTCCCGCTGATCCCGCACCACCTCCTCGGGCGGATCCGCGCCGACGAACTGGCGCACGAAGGGGTCGTCCTCCACGCTGACGTCATAGATCAGCCCGTAGATGGCCTGTCCTGACGTCTCTCCTGAGGCACGGACGAACGATCCAAAGGCGGGAATCTGGGGCTGCATCACCGCGCAGCCGATGGCGAAGCCCCGGGTGCTCGCACGCAGTACGCGTCCAACCTGTAGGTCTGTATCACTCATTCGCAGTGCTCTTCCTTTTCAGGCTCTTTGTCAGATCCAGGCAGTTGTCGAACCCGGCCCACACAGTAGGCGGCCCACGAATGAGCGGCCCACAGATGGGCGGGCCACAAATGGGTGGCCCATACTATGGGCGGCTCACAATGTGAGCTAGGGCCTCTGGCGGGTCAGCCGCTTGTAAGCTGCCTTTGGGGACGGCGCCGAGCTGATGCCGGCTCTCAAGAGGGCTGTCAACACCATCTGTTCAAGCGCCGTCCGTTCTCGATGGCTGATGTAAGCCAGCTCATCGGCCCGCACGAGTGCATAGGGATAATCGCCTGTGATACGTGCCTGGGCGACGACGGCACCGTGGATCAGGTTCAGCTTCCCAGCATCTCTCGCGACCCAGGCTGGCACCTCGACCCGGGCGATGACTGGTTCGTTTCCGTCCTCGACAACGTTAAGATAGAAGAAGTGGACCTCGTGGCCTCGCCGGGCATAGTCCTCCTGATTGATCTCTCTGGAAGCGACAAACAGAGCTGAACGCGCGCCAGGAGGGAGGGTGGCGAAGACCGCGCGATCTGGCAGGTGGTCCAGAGGATTTGGATGTTCCCGGGTTTTCTTCGCGTCCCCTTCCATGCTCGCCAGATATAGGAGCCGCGTGACGTCGTTATATCCGGGGCGACTGATGAACCCGCCTACGATGCCGTCGGCCCGACGAATTCGATCGAGCTGATCGAGATACGCCGAGATTTTCGTGGCACGTGCGCCCCCGGGGAGGTCCTTCAGTACCCAGAGCACGATAGATCCATCGACCAGGGCGACAATCGGAGTGCCCTGCTCGCTGGTGCCCACGTCGGCGAGGCGTTCCAGCTCGGCCAGGTCCCGGCGTACGTCGAGCAGGTTCCCCGCCACCGGCATCCCATTCTCGTACAGGTCGTCTTCCGTGTACCCGAGCGTGCAGTGGCTCCTTGCCTCGGGGGTCTCGCCGCTGCCGTGCCGGTAGACGAGGCTGCCGATATTGATCAGATGGAAACGGGCCGCTCCGTGGCGGTCGGGCTGAATCTGTGAGCCATCGGCGGCTGCCACGGTGAAGCGTTCAGGAGCGCTCGGCAGGGGGTATGTGGCATCGAGAGGTTCCTCAGTGGGGATGGCCGCCTGAACGGTGCGTGCGGGGTGACGCAGCGTAGGGCCTTGGTCTGCATAGTCAGTCAGCCACTGGCGGGCCAGACGCACCAGGTCAATGGCTGTTTGGTGGCGCTTCGCCACCACCTCGCCCATAGTGCGCACTTCTTCGGTCAGTTGGCTCAACTCAAGTGTCACGGCGTTCCTTAACAGGGTATGAAGGGCTCTTCCACAGTGTGGTTTGGATTATACTTAAGTCGCGGGGCAGTGACAAGATGGTTATAGAACGAGGGTCCGCACTTGCGTCCGTCGTGCCGCCACTTATAATGACGTCGATGTCAACGCTCACGACGTTCAGCATCCCCGAGATTGCCGCGGATCTAGACGAGCCATTCTCGATGGCCAGGGTCGCCGACGTTGATGATATCCTGGTCAGCGTTTACATCTGCAAGGGGGAATTGCAGCGTCACAAACACGTGGATATGGACGAGCTCTTCTGGATCCATGAGGGCGAGATGAGCATTGAGAGCGAGCGCGGAGTTGTCCATCTGGACCCCGGTGAGTTGGCCGTGGTGCCGAAAGGGGTCGAGCACCGATCGCGCTCTGCTGATCGGGCTGTCGTCATGCTCCTTCGTTGTGGCTTCATGCCGAACCGGAAGAACGGGAAGCGCCGCCTTTACGCTGTCGATGACTCAGGGCTGTCCTCGTTGAACGTCTATGATAAGGCGGACGAGTTGCCAGCCCCCTTTCGCTTCCGGACGATCACCCAGGTCGAGGACTCGATGATCCAGGTCGCCCGAGGGAGCGGTCGCTGGCCGGTCGAGCTGCCCGTCGTCCACGATCGGATGTTCTACGTGGTGGACGGGGCGCTCGCCGTGCGGACCGTTCGGGACAGGGTGCGCTTGAGGCCAGGCGATCTCACCGTCGTCCCCCGCGGGGCCTTCTATCACCTCCATACCGCGGAGAATACCCTGCTGGTGAGGGTAACGCGTGGAG
>CAZQXX010000007.1:0-31438 GCA_964597105.1 uncultured Anaerolineales bacterium | reverse complement strand
CACCGACACGCACCACGCGTCACATCACGTTCTGGTGCTGCTGGGATCGCCAAGGCGACCGAGACGGCGAAGGAAGGGACGTGCCATGCCTGCGGCGGAGCCATCCTCCGTCGCTCGGCCTCCCCTTGTCGTGGCCTCGCGATCGCGCCGCTTGATCAGGCTACAGCACACGGTTCACTCTGTCGTGTCGTCGCCGCGCGTGCTTCGCCGGCGCAGCTAGAGAAGGATTCGGGAATTGACTGATCCAATTGTGCGGATGCGAGGAATCCACTTCGACTACAACCGGGAGTCCGAGCATCCCATCCGTGCCCTGAGAGGCATAGACCTGGATGTCGAACGGGGAGACTACCTGGTCATCGTGGGGCACAACGGCTCTGGCAAGTCGACTCTGGTCAAGAACATCAACGCGCTGATCCGCCCCACGGAGGGCGACGTCTGGGTTAAGGGTATGAACACCCGAGAGCGTCAGAACACGCTCCCTATTCGCAGCAGCGTAGGCATGGTCTTCCAGGTCCCGGACAACCAGATCGTCGCCACGATCGTAGAGCAGGACGTCGCCTTCGGCCCGGAGAACCTGGGAGTGCCCAGAGACGAGCTGAAACAACGGGTCGATTGGGCCCTGGGCGTGGTCGACATGGTGGCGTATCGCCACCGCCCGCCCCACCAGCTCTCGGCCGGTCAGAAGCAGCGCGTGGCCATCGCCGGCGCCATCGCCATGAAGCCCGACATCCTCATCCTAGACGAGGCGACAGCCCTGCTCGATCCCGTGGGGCGGGAGAACGTATTGGCGGCAGTCCGATCCCTGAACCAGGATGGGATGACCGTCATCGCCATCACTCACTTCATGCACGAAGCAGCAGAGGGAAACCGCGTCGTCGTCATGGAAGATGGCAAGATCGTCTTGAGGGGGACACCCAGGGACGTGTTCGATCGCGTCGAGGAGCTGCGCGCGCTTCAGCTGGACGTGCCGCAGGCGAAGGAATTGGCCTACCGGCTGAATCGTCGCGATCCGACCTTTCCGACGAGCCTCCTCCTGGTGGACGAGGTGGTCAGCGAGGTCGAGCGCCGCTTTCGAAGCAGGGGGGCCCAGTGAGCCACGACGCGTTTATCCGGATCAACGATCTCCGTCATACCTACCTGCGCGGCACGCCGCTCGAGGTCACGGCCCTGAGGGGCGTGGACCTGAAGATCTACAAGGGCGAATCCGTGGGCATCATCGGCCGTACTGGGGCCGGGAAATCGACGGTTGTGCAGCACTTCAACGGGCTCATCCGCCCCCGACAGGCAGGCAGAGTGCTCGTCGGAGGGGAGGACATGAGCGATCCCAAGATCGATGTGCGACGCATCCGACAGCAAGTCGGGCTCGTGTTCCAGAATCCTCAGCAACAGTTGTTCGAGAGACTGGTCGGCGACGACATCGCCTACGGTCCCAAGCAACTGGGAATGGTCCGCGAGGAGCGCCGGCAGCGGGTCAGATGGGCGATGGAGATGGTGGGCCTCGATTTCGAGGCGTTCAAGGATCGGCACACGTTCTCGCTCAGCGGCGGCGAGATGCGCAAGACGGCTCTGGCCGGCGTCCTGGCACTCCAACCCGAGGTACTGATTCTGGACGAATCGACGACGGGTGTCGACCCGCGCGGGCGCAGGGAACTGATCAGGCGTCTCCTCGCGCTTCACAAAGACTATGGCCTCACCCTGGTGTTCGTCTCTCCAAACATGGAAGACGTGGCCGAACTGGTGGAACGGATCTACGTCATGGATGATGGACGCGTGGTAATGAGCGGCACCACCCGTGAGATCTTCTCGCAGCCGAAGAAGCTGTTCAGCCACGGGTTGAACGTACCCCAGGTGACGCAAGTGGCTCATGAGCTGGGAGCTCGGCAGATTAACCTGGACCGCATTCCGGTCACCGTGGAGGAAGGCGTAGGGGAGATATGGAGGATTTTGAGTTCCTGAGGAACGTCACCGTCGGCCAGTACCTGCCCGGTGACTCGGTGATTCATCAGCTGGATCCGCGGACCAAGATATCGGTCTTTCTCTTTATGACCATCGCCGTCACGTTCAGCATGTCCTACACGGCGAACGTGATTCTCGTGCTGGCGACGCTGGGATTGGTGGTGGTCTCGGGGATCTCTCTCACGTACATCCTCTCCGGACTGAAGCCGGCTCTGCCTCTGATCATCGTTCTGGCCATTATGCAGCTCCTATTCTACGGTGAGGCATACTCACCTTACGGCAGCGCCAGTGAGACCTATTTCAAGTGGGGTTGGATCCACATCACAAATGGCAGTGTCCAGTTGGTCGTCGTCTCGGCGATGCGGTTCATCGAACTCGTCTTCCTGACCAGCTTACTGACCAACACAACCACGCTGACCAACATCACCCACGGCATAGAGGATATGCTGAGCCCTTTCTCCAGGCTAGGCGTACCGGCCAACGAACTGGCGCTGGTGGCCGCCATCGCTCTACGCTTCGTCCCCCTCCTGGGCGAGCAGCTGGAGATTATCGTGAAGGCTCAAGCCTCCCGCGGGGCACGAGTGGCTCACGGCGGGGGCTTCCAGTTCATCAACCGGGCACGGCAGGTGGCAGCCTTCATCGTGCCACTCTTCGTCGATGCATTCCGCCGCGCCGAAGACCTGATTCTGGCGATGCAGGCTCGCTGCTACGTGGGAGGGCACGGGCGCAGCAGCCTCGTCCGCCTCACATTCCGACCGGTAGACTACGTTGCCTACGCCGTTGGCCTGGCCTTCTCCGCCCTCATCCTCGGACTCCGAAACACGTTCCCATTCTGATGGCATCCCAGGACACACGCAACCGGATGGGACCGACGCTCACGGTAATCGGGCGCAAGAGCAGAGAATGAGATTCGGGGGACAGTCCAGCGATCCAGCACGAACACCAGCGGAGACCAGGGTCGCCTTCCTGGCTTGTCAACCGCCCGAGTGTCTTATCGAGGAGGTAGATCATGGAACAGAGAGGTCTTTCAGTACGGAGGATCGTTGTCGCCGGCGTACTGGCGGCCATTTCGATCCTGTTGGGTTCGACCCGACTGGGCTTCGTACCGGTCCCGACGGCGGCGGGCAATGCCACGATCATGCACGTGCCGGCCATCATTGGCGGCGTCATGGAAGGGTGGATCGTCGGCGGCATCATCAGCACCATCTTCGGGCTCTTCAGCTTCATCAACGCCACGGTGCCCATGTTCAAGGATCCCCTGGTGGCAATCCTGGCCCGCATCCCCATCGGCATCGTAGCCTATGCCTCTTACGCGGCACTTAGGCGGGTCAATGAGTACCTGGCTCTCATCGTCGCCGCGGTGACGGGCACCCTGACCAATACCATCCTGGTCTTGGTCTTGGCCGTTCTTCGCGGGTACATGCCCGGAGGTGTCGCTCTGACGGTAGGCGTGACCCATGGATTGCCCGAGGCCGCAGTCGCTGCCATCATCACCGTCGCGGTCGTGGCTGCGTGGAAGGGCGTCGAGACCGGCCGCGGCGAGGCCAAGATGTAACCCGATCTGGAGGAAATCCCATGCTTCTAACGATCGATATCGGAAACACGAACATCACCTTTGGACTATACGAAGGCGAGGGCTTAGGACCCCGTTGGCGCATCCGCACCATCCACGACAAGATGCCCGACGAATACGGCATCTTGATGGTGCAACTGTTCGAGAACCGCGGGTACACTCCCGGGGACGTCAGCGGGGTCGCCATCGCCAGCGTCGTGCCCCCGCTTAGCCAGGCCTTCGTGGACGTCTCCCGCGAGTACCTGGGACACGAGCCCCTCCTGGTCGACACGGGAGTCCGCACTGGGGTGAAGATTCGCTACGAAGACCCGCGGCAGGTGGGCGCCGACCGGGTGGTGGACGCCGCGGCAGTCCGGGCCCTCTACGGCGTGCCCGCCTGCGTGGTCGACTTCGGGACGGGAACGACCTTCGACGCCGTCTCGGCGGACGGGGATTACCTCGGCGGAGCCATCGCGCCCGGCATCGGCATCGCCGCACAGGCACTCTTCGAGCGGACGGCGAAGTTGCCCCGGGTCGAGCTCAGTCGCCCGCCGTCCGTCATCGGCCGCAATACACCTCACGCGATGCAGTCGGGGCTCCTCTTCGGCTACGTGGGTCTGGTGGAGGGCATGGTCGCGCGCTTCAAGAAGGAGCTCGGCCCCGACACCCGAGTGGTGGCCACCGGCGGCCTGGCGGAGATCATTGCCGGGGAGACGGACGTCATCGACGTCGTCGATCCCTGGCTCACCCTCCACGGCCTGCGCATTGTCTACGAGCTCAACCGGGAGTAGGGACGCTTTCACGCTCTGGGTGCCAGGAAGGTCGATCGATTTCGCAGCAAGCCATTCAATGCCCCTCCGCACCTGGGCGACAACAATGACAACACCCTGAGTTCTCGCAAACCATCTTGACACCCGGTTGCTGCGGGGTATAATTGATCCCGTTATCTTCCCAAGACAGCCCCCCCCAGGACGGAGGGCACGCGTTGGAGTTGCGTGAAACGACTATGAACGAACAATCTGGTAGACAAGGGTCCACCGAAGACCCTGCAGATTCAATGGGTGCGGAACACGCAGAATGATCTGAGCGCGTCACCTCGCGATTCTTGTGTCGCTGACGAGGCCGCAGTTCATTCTGCGGCCTCGTTGCGTGTCAGAGCTCCTCGGACACACAGCGACTGAGAGAAGCATGGAGGTGAACGATGTTGTACGCCAGCCAATTGCAGGGCAAGCAGATCTGGGATGCCTGGAGCTTGCCCGTCGGGGAGTGCGTCGACATTCTGGTCGGCGCCCTCGACCGGCCATACCCGCCGCTTCGGGCGTTGGCGATGCGCAACGGCAACTCTGAGGTCGCCTACATTCCCGCCGACCAGATCAGCAGCCTCTTTCCCACGATCAACCTGACGGTTCCTCAACCGAACCTCCGGTCATACGAGCCGACTGGCGATGAGCTCCGGCTTATCGAGCAGGTTCTGGATCGGCAGATCGTCGACACGGAGGGACGCCGGGTTGTGCGTGTCAACGACCTGCAGCTCATGCGGATCCGCGACCAGTTCTGTCTCACGGGCGTCGACGTTGGTGTGCAGGGCCTCCTGCGCCGTCTTGGCCTGATCAAGCCGGTTCAAGGCATTGCGAATGCCCTGGGGCGATCGATGCCCTCGAGCGTGATCCCGTGGGAGGACGTGGCCCCTCTGCAGCCCGACGAGCCGCTTCGGCTTCAGGTCTCTCGAGACAAGATCACGCGTCTGCCACCGGCCGACATCGCCTCCATCCTCAGTGATCTGGACCGGCGCACCGGTGAGGCCCTGGCCACCACCCTCAGCGACGAGACGTTGGCCGATACGCTCGAGGAGAGCGCATCGCAGATGCAGGTGGCTGTGCTCTCCAGTCTCTCCCCTGGGCGCGCCGCCGACATTCTCGAGGAGATGGGTCCCGATGAGGCCGCAGACCTGCTGGCAGACCTCTCCAGCGACGCCAGTGCCGAGCTGCTCCGCCTGATGGAGGAGGACGAGGCCGAGGAAGTGCAGGATCTCTTGCGCTACCCGGTCGACTCCGCAGGTGGCATCATGACCACTGAGTTCGCCCAGGTGCTCCATCACCTGACGATCGGCGAGGCCCTCGACTACCTCCGCCGTTCACCAGAGGCCCGGGAGGACGAGGTGATGCACTACGTCTACCTGACCGACGAAGAAGGCGTGCTACACGGTGTCATCGGCCTTCGCGACTTGGTCATGGCCCCTCGCGACGAGCCACTCAGCGCGTGGAGCGACGATGACCCGGTCACGCTCAGCCCCCAAGCCTCGCAGGAGGATGCGGCCTATCTGGTGGCGAAATATGATCTGCTGGCCGTCCCCGTGGTGGATGAGGAAAGCGGCAAACTCCTTGGCATCGTCACGGTGGACGACGCCATCGACGCCGTGCTGCCAACCGCTTGGAAGAAACGGATCCCGCGCTTCTTCTAGCCCAGGAGACGATCACGATGAAGTTGAGACTGCCGAACTGGCTACGCAGACTGGGATTCTACCTGACCATCTTCGGCCCGGGCCTCATAACCGCCAGCGCCGACAACGACGCCCCGGGCATCGCCACCTACTCGCTGGCCGGCTCCACCTACGGGTACCGCTTCCTGTGGCTCATCGTCCTGGTCACCGTGGGAGAGCTCACCATCCAGGAAATCGCGGCTCGAACGGGTGCCGTGACCGGCAAAGGGGCCGCCGACCTGATTCGCGAGCAGTTCGGCGTGCGCGTCACGACGTTCGCCATGTTCTCCTTGCTTCTGGCAAACCTGGGCACCACCATCGCCCAGTTCGCCGGCGTGGCCGCGGGCATGGAGCTTCTGGGTGTCACGCGCTACGTCGCCGTCCCTATGGCTGCGTTGGGCGTCGGTTACGTCGTGCTGCGGGGATCGTACGAGCGGGTCGAGAAGGTGCTTCTCGTCCTTTCCCTGTCGGCCTTCAGCTACATCGTCACCGCCTTTGTGGTGACCCCATCCTGGGGAGACGTCTTGCGGAACGCCGTCGTACCTACAGTGCAACGCGACCGAGACTACATCATGACCATGCTCGCCACCATCGGGACCACGATCACGCCGTGGGCCTTCGTCTACATGCAGGCGTCCGTGGCCGACAAGGGCGTGACGACGGAGGACTACGGCTATACGCGCGTGGACGTGATCGGTGGTGCGGCCTGGGGGAACGTGGTCTCCGCCTTCATCGTCATCTCCACCGCCGCCACTCTCTACGTGCACGGTATCCGGGTAGATAGCGCCGAGCAAGCTGCGCTGGCCCTCGAGCCCCTGGTCGGCCAGTGGGCGCGCTACCTCTTCTCCGCCGGCTTGCTCGGAGCCTCCCTGCTGGCAGCCTCCGTTCTCCCTCTGTCCACGACCTATGCCATCTGCGAGGCCTTTGGGTGGGAGCGAGGCCTCGATCGTCGCACCCACGAGGCACCAGTGTTCTACACATTGTACGGAGGTATCATCATCGTCAGCATGCTGACCGTCCTCATCCCCGGAATACCGCTGTTCCCGATGATGTGGCTCTCCCAGACCCTGAACGCCATTTTCCTTCCGGTACTCCTCATCCTGGTACTGAAGATCGCCAATGATGAACGAGTGATGAAAGGATGGACGAACTCCCGCTTGCAGAATGCGTTGACGTGGGGGCTGACTGTCCTCATCGGCGTGGCGACCGCCGGACTGCTGTTCTCATCGTTCTAAGCGCAGCCTGCCCCATCTCCAGCGGCTGGAACACGCCCGGGATACCTCAGCGGTTCATTTGACTATCTGGAACAAGAGTGTTACAATATCGGCAGTCTACACTTAACAACTGAAAGACCCAGTTTGATAGCGAGGAAAGGACCGTCATGTTATCAGTAGGCGTAGGCACGACGATATTCCACCGCACGCGAGGCGTCGGACGAGTGGTAGACGTCGAGACGCGCAAGTGGGAGCAAGAGGATACCCGCTACCTGGTGGTGGACATGGTGAGCGCAGGTTACACCATCCACATCCCGGAGACCTCCCCGGAGATCAGACGGGTGCTATCGGACGCGGACGTCATCCTCGATACCCTCAGTGACCAGGCCGAGACCCTCCCCGAGAACTACAAGACCAGACAGGCCCAGATCCGCGACGCGGTCGACAGCGGAGAGCCTAAGAAGATCGCCGCCGCGGCTCGCGACATCCGAGCTTACTCAGAGAGTGAAGAGGGCAACTGGACAACCGGCGGGAAGCGCCTGTACGAGCGGGCTCTCAGGATGCTGGACGCCGAGGTTGCGGCCGCGAAGGACTGGACGCTCGAGAAGGCAAGGACTCGCGTCAGGAAGGCGATGGCCGAGGCACTCGCGCCGGAGCAAGACTGAGTCGGATCGATCCCTCCAACTTTCTCCCCAGCCGACCCGGGCCTGGTGCGTAGCCGGGTCCGGGTCCGTCACGTCCGACGCCGACCCATCGCCTCAGGGCGACGTCAGAATACGCTTCTGTCGCCGCTTCCCCTTGAATGTCTTCTCGACGAAAATCCTCCCGCCAGTGAAGGGATCCATCTCGGTGTAGTACATCACGCTCGAGTACGTCGACGGCGTGGGTGTGAAGATCTGCACCTGCTCCGGCAGTAACCCCAGCTCACGCACCGCGAAATCGCGGAGCCGGACCATGTCCTCATCTGTGCAGCCAGGATGGGCGGCGATGATGTAGTAGGTTAGAAACTGGGGCAGGTCCGCGCGCTCCGTAGCGCGGAAGAAGCGCTCACGAAACTCCAGCAGCGACTCAGGGCCGGGCTTCCCCATCGCCCGAAGTACCCGCTCCTCCGTGTGCTCCGGCGCCAGCTTCAACTGACCGGAGACGTGGTGCTCCACCAACTCCTCCAGGTACGCCTGTCCGGACGTCTCATCGTGCACCACGAGATCGGGCCGCAGGCCGGACGAGACGAATACCTTCTTGACCCCCGGCAGACGACGCAGCCGTCTGAGCAACGCCATGTGTTGCCCGTGATCGACGGGCAGCGTTGGACAGACATCGGGATAGATACAGCGGCGATCCTCGCAGACGCCCTCGCGGAGCTTCTTTGGACACTCGAAGCCATACATGTTCACCGTGGGCCCGCTGACGTCCTGGATATACCCATGGAAATCCGGCCGCGCGACGAGCTCCCGCGCCTCGGCCTCGACCGAGTCGGGGCTCCGCCAGCGGACTGTTCGCCCCTCGTGCACCGAGATGGCACAGAAGTTGCACTCACCGTAGCAGCCCCGATGGGTGTTCAGAGCGAAGCGGATGGTCTCCAGAGCCTTAATCGCTCCCTGCTTCTGGTAGCTGGGATGGGCGTCTCGCTCGAAATCGAGCCCATAGACGTCGTCCAACTCAGGCTGGGTCAGATAGGGCGCCGGCGGATTCTGGATCAGGTAACGGTTCCCGTACCCCTGTATCAACCCCCGGGCGCTCCGGGGATCAGTGTTGTGATAGAACTCGTGGAACATCTCGATGAAAGCCCGCTTGTCCTCAACCACCGCCTCATAACTGGGCAGCTCGAGATACCCCTTCTGCGGCTCGTTATCGACGTAGCAGAGCCCCCGCAAACTCTCAGGCGGGACGCCAAAGCGGAGGGCGTCGGCGAGGGCCACCACGCTCTTCTCGGCCATCCCATAGAGCAGGTAGTCCGCCTTCGCATCGAGCAGGACCGAGCGCCGCACCGCATCGTCCCAGTAGTCATAGTGGGCCACCCGGCGCAGGCTGGCCTCGATGCCTCCCAGGACGATGGGGACCGTGTCCTTGACATATTGCTTGATCAGATTGGTGTAGACGATGACGGCACGGTCCGGACGCCGCTCATTCCGTCCACCGGGGGTGTAATCGTCGGAGCGACGAGGCTTCTTCAGCGCCGTGTAGTTGGCCACCATGGAGTCGATGCTGCCACCGGAGACCCCCCAGAAGAGCGTTGGTTCGCCCAGCCGCGTGATGTCCTCAGGACTATGGATATCTGGCTGAGCGATGACGCCGACCCGGTAGCCCACGTCCGCCAGCACGTGGCCCACCACCGCGATCCCCATGTGAGGGCTGTCGACATAGGCATCGCCGGTCACCAGGATCACGTCGAGCTGATCCCAGCCCCGGTCCCGCATCTCTGCGCGCGTCATCGGCAAGAACATAGCGGGTAGATTGTGCCACAGCGAGGGGGTCGCGTCAAACGAACTCGCGCATCATCGCCGCCATCCGTCGCGCTCTCTCCGGTGCGTTCCCCACGTAGTCCGTCGCGTCGAGCAACGCCCGCACTCGTTCCTCCGAGAGGTAGCTCAGGATCTCAGGGTCGGCCGCCAGACGGTCAGCCAGCGGGTTCTCGTCCCCTCTCTGGACCGCCTGCCACGCGTCCACAGCGTGCTGACGGATCACCTCGTGCATCACCTGCCGGTCGGCTCCCGCCCGCACCGACTCCATCAGGAGGCGCTCCGTGGCAGCGAATGTGCCGTACGCCGCCATCGTCCGGGCGATCCCTTCCGTACGAATCTCCAGCCCCTTGAGGATCCGGCGAGCGCGACGGAGGAGCTCGTCGGCCGCCAGGAACGCCCCCGGCAGCACGAGACGGCGGTTGGCCGAGTCGTCCAGCGTCCGCTCCAGCAGGCTGTGTCCAGCGTTGTCCCACGCCACGCGGGGGAGCGCGGCCAGGTAACGGGCCAGACTATCTATGTTCTCGGCGTTGATGGGGTTCCGCTTGAAGGGCATCGCCGACGAACCGACCTGTTTCGCGCCGAACGGCTCACTCCACTCCCCGAAGGGCGGCGACTGGAGCACCCGCAGGTCGAAGGCAAAGCGGTAGAGGGAGGCCGCTACGCCGGCCAAAGCCGTCAAGACGCGGTAGTCCTGCTGGCGTGGATACACCTGAGTGGTCACGGGGAAACTGCCCAGGTCCAACGCCTCCATCGCCAGAGCCTCCAGCTCGGAGGGTGTCATCGCGCGGTCGGCCAGCAACTCCGCGTAGGAAGCGGCCGTCCCCACAGCACCCTTGATCCCTTTCCCGCGGATCCGGTCTCGCACGTGAACCAGGTCCACGTAGTTCTCCAGCAGGTCCTGTCCATAGGTCGCCAGCCGGTAGCCGACGGTCGTCGGCTCCGCTGGCTGGAGGTGCGTGAATCCCATGCACGCCTGTTCCGCATGATCCTCGATCAGATCGGCCAAGTCGAGCAGCACACGGCGCAACGTCTCCAGCACCAGATCGAGGGCCTCCCGAATACGGATGGCGTCGGCGTTATCCTGGATGTCCGCACTCGTCGCCCCCAGGTGGATCACGGGCCCACCCACCGGGCATTGCTCGGCGAACGACCGCACCTCCGCCATCAAGTCGTGGTGGATCTCTGCCTCGATCTCGGCAGCACGAGCCAGGTCGACGTCGTCCTGATGCGCCTCGAGGTCGGCCAGTTGCTCCTGGTCGACCAGCCCGGCCTCATGCTGCGCCGCGGCCAGCGCCACCCAGACCCTGCGCCATAGCCGCCGCTTATACGCCTCACTCCAGATCCGTCGCATCTCATCGGATCCATACCGCCACGTGAACGGCGAAAGAAATGTGTCGTGAGTGAAGCTGTTCTCACTGCTCATGGCGCACCCCTCCGCATCCTGTCCACTGAGAGCGGACTCGACTCTCACGCCAAGTCGTCCTTCCCGCCCCCATCTAACTCCTCCTGCCCCGCTCGTAGTTCGGCGCTTCCTTCGTGATGACCACGTCGTGGGGATGGCTCTCTTGCAGGCCGGCCGAGGTGATGCGCACAAAACGCGCGTCCCGCCGCAGCTCCTCGATCGTCCCGCAGCCGCAGTACCCCATCCCGGATCGGAGACCGCCCACCAGCTGATACACCATGTCGGCCAGAGGCCCTTTGTACGGCACCATCCCCTCGATCCCCTCAGGCACCAGCTTGCCGCCCTCAGATTGGGCGTACCGATCGGCAGACCGCTCCTTCATCGCCCCGATAGAGCCCATGCCCCGATAGGCCTTGAACGACCGGCCTTCATAGAGGATCATCTCCCCCGGGCTCTCCTCCGTCCCGGCGAACAGACTGCCGATCATCACACACTGGGCGCCCGCGGCGATCGCTTTCGTGATGTCACCCGAGTACTTGATCCCACCGTCCGCGATAATCGGGATATCGTAGGGCTCGGCAGCAGCCGCGCACTCGGTGATCGCCGTGATCTGGGGCATGCCCGCCCCGGTGACCACGCGCGTGGTGCAGATGGAGCCCGGACCCACCCCCACCTTCACCGCGTCCGCCCCCCGTTCGATCAGCTCCCGGGTCCCTTCGGCGGAGATCACGTTTCCCGCGATCACGTCAGTCTCGAAGAACGCCTCTTTCAGCCACACCAGCGCATTCATCACGCCCTGGGAGTGACCGTGAGCAGCGTCTATAGCGAGCACGTCCGCCCCGGCCTCCACCAGAGCGTGAGCGCGCTCTCTCAGATCGCTCCCCGTCCCGACGGCGGCCCCGACCCGCAGCCGACCCAGCTCATCCTCAGACGTGTTGGGATGCTCGATCCGCTTCAGGATGTCCTTCACCGTGATCAGTCCCCGGAGCACGTAGTCATCGTCCACCACGAGGAGTTTCTCGATCCGGTGACGGTGAAGGATCTTCTTCGCCTGCTCCAGGGTCGTGCCCACAGGGACGGTGATCAAGTCATCCTGCGTCATCAGCTCGTGGATGGGCCGATCCAGGTCGTCCTCGAAACGGAGGTCCCGGTTGGTGAGGATGCCCACCAGTCGCCCATCCTCCTCCGTGATCGGTATTCCGGAGATATGGTAGTGACCCATCAGATCGAGAGCCTCCCGTATGGGGCGGTCGGCGGGCAAGGTGATCGGATCTACGATCATACCGCTCTGGGAGCGCTTGACCGTGTGGACCATCTCCACCTGATCCTCGATCGACATGTTCCGGTGGAGAATGCCGATGCCCCCCTCCCGGGCCAGGGCAACCGCCAGACTGGCCTCGGTGACTGTGTCCATGGCGGCGCTCACGATCGGACAGTTCAAGGTGATGTGCGGCGTCAAATGCGTACGGACGTCCGCATCCGCGGGCACGACCGCGGACTCGGCCGGCTCCAGGAGAACGTCGTCGAAGGTGAGAGCCTCTCGCCCGTATTTCGCTTCCCAATTCATCAGAACCTCCTCAGCAGCCGGCATCGTGTGATAATCCGGCCTGTCAATGTCTAAAGCTACGCTGTCCCGTGAATACCATCGTCGCACCGGCCTCGTTGCAGGCCTGGATCACGTCATGGTCGTTCAACGACCCTCCGGGCTGAATCACCGCCGTCACGCCTTCCTCCAGACCGACGTCCACGCCATCGCGGAACGGGAAGAAGCCGTCCGAAACCAGGACCGCGCCGATCAGATCCCCGTGCTGTGCGTCGACCTCCCCTTTGATCCTTTCGCGCTCCGCCTCGCTGCCCAAGGCGTCGTAGATCGTTCCATGGCGTTGATAGGCCAGCCGGTCGGCCATCTTCCGGTAGGCCTTGTCGCGCGCGATGCGGGCGGCACCGACGCGGTCTTGCTCGCCGACCCCAATGCCAACCGTGACCAGGTTCTTCACATAGAGCACGGAGTTGGACACCACGCCCGCGCTGACCATCCAGCCGAAGACCATATCCTCGGCTTCCCGCTCGGTCGGCTCGCGATCGACGCGGTAGGTCTGACCGTCGTGCACCGTCTCGGCCCGCGCCAGATCGCTCACGCCCCGTATCTCCGGTACAAAAGAGAGCTGTGCCACAATCGACCCGTCGATCAGACTCGTGAAGTCCACAAAACGGTCCATCGACAGCGCCGACAGCCGATCGATGTTGTCGATGCGCATGATGCGCAGATTCCTCCGCCGGGAGAGAATGCCGATGCTCCCTTCCTCGTAAGCGGGCGCCACGACCACCTCGGCATACCGCTCCGCGATGGCCTTGGCTGTGGGCACATCCACCGGGCGGTTCAATCCAATGCACCCGCCGAACGCGGCCAGGTGATCCGCCAGATCGGCTTTGACGTACGCCTCCGCCAGGGTGTCCGCCACGGCCACCCCCGACGGGCAGTTGTGCTTCATGATCGCTACTGCGGGTCGATCGCCAAGAGAGCGGCCGATTCCCCCCAGGATGTTCAGCGCGTTGTCCGCATCCGTCAGGTTGATCTTGCCCGGGTGCTTCCCCGCCTGTAGCAGCTCCGCGTCCGAGACCAGGTACCGTCCCGGGGCGATCGTCGTCACCTCTCCCAGCTCCAGGTTACCGTTCGTCAGCCGGTAGAGAGCCGCCTCCTGACCCGGGTTCTCGCCGTACCGAAGTCCCTTGCGCACACCGTCGACCACCCACGTGACCTTCTCGTAGACGAGAGTGCGCCGCCGGTCCTCGAACACGAAGCTTATCTCCATGCGAGGGGGGAAGTGGTCATCTATGATCGTCCGATAAGCACTCTTCAGATTCTCAGTCATCCTCAACGCGCCTTTGCTCCAGGGAGTAAGTTGACGGGACCATCTGCGGCTCTTGGAGGGCCAGATACTCACTGATGGCCTTCTCATACGCCGCGGTGTGAGCGAACGCTTTGCAGGCCAGCTGGAAGCGGTCGACCAGGTTCAAGCGACCATTGTGCGTCTGCAGGGACGCCAGCAGCGATGCATAGTCCCCCGGATCGACTACGGGTGCGACGCGCAGATAATTCTTCGCCGCGGCGCGGATCATACAAGGGCCACCGATGTCGATATGGGCACGGGCTTCCTCCACCGTCACATCCCCGCGGGCAACGGCAGCCTCAAATGGATAAAGATTGACCACCACCATGTCGATCGGCACCGCCCCGGTGCGCTCAAGGTCCGCCTGATGGGCCTCATTGTACGTCTCCGTCAGAAGGCCCAGGTAGATCTTGAAATCAAGCGTCTTGACCAACCCGCCCTGGGTCTCCGGCTGGCCCGTGTAGTCAGACACCTGAATCAGATGTCCGGCCGACCTCGCGGGCCCCAGGATCCGGGTCATGGCCTTGAATGTCCCGCCGGTCGAATAGAATCTGACGTCAGGGATGACGTCGATGAGACCGGGGATGAGGACCTCGAGCCCCGTCTTGTCCGATACGCTCACCAGGACGTTTCGAATGGTCACCCACTCGTCAACTCGCTCGACGATATTCACAGCTGATCTCTCCTACGTTCACTGCACCCACTCAGAAATGGAAACCGATGCTCGAGACTGGCAAGAGGGGAGCCGCTAGCCGTCAGCAAAGCAGCCGGCGCAGAGCCTCGACCAGGAGACGATGCTCCACCGCGTGAATGCGCTCCTCTAGCTCGTCGAGGCCGTCCTGTGCACGGATCGGGACCACCTCCTTGACCACGACAGGGCCTGCGTCGACCGCCTCGTCCGGGACCAAGTGGACCATCACACCGGTGTGAGCTATCTCGCCCCGCTGGTATGCCTCGTAGGCTCTTTCGATAGCCTCGGTACCGGGGAATGCGCCGGGGAGCGCCGGATGCAGGTTGACCACCCGAGAGTCGAAGTGCGCCAGAAATGCATCGCTCAGGACGTGCATCCAGCCGGCCATCACAACCCAGGACACATCGAAGGCCTTTAGGATAGCCGCCAGGTCGGCGTCGTATTCGGAGCGTGGGCGACCTGCGCGCGCGTACGGCGCCAGGGGGAAGGTGACCACGGGTATTCCGTGGCGCACGGCCCGCCCGATGCCGTACGCGTCTCTGCGGTTCGAGACCACCAGACCGATTTCCACGCCTGGCAGCTTTCGCTCCTCTACAGCGTCGATGACCGCCTGCAGATTCGATCCGAAACCAGATATCAACACGGCGATACGCTTCATAGCCCCTCGCATTGGTCGATCTAGAGACGGATTCGCGGCTGCGTCTCGTCCCAGGAGACAGCTTCACCCATGACCACGGCTCTCTCCCCCAGAACCTCCAGCGCCGTGTCAACCGCCTCTCGGGACAGAACCAGCACCATCCCGATACCCATATTGAAGACGTGGTACATCTCCGCCTCGTCCACGGCGCCGCGCGCCTGGATGACGCGGAAGATGGGTGGAACGTCCCACGCCTTTCTGTCGATGGCCACCCCGACGTGATCGGGGAGCACCCGTGGCAAGTTGTCGACAAACCCACCTCCGGTGATGTGAGCCATCGCCTTGACGGTGACCCCGGCCTCCACCAGCGCCTCGAACTCACCGAGATACGCCTTGTGCGGAGTCAGCAGAACGTCTCCAACCGACCGACCTAGCTCCGGCAGCACGGTCTCCCATCCGGCCTTTGCGACGTCTGAGAAAACGTGGCGTGCCAGCGAGTAGCCGTTCGTGTGGAGGCCTGTCGATGGCAGCCCCAGGCAGACATCTCCCGGTCTCACGCCGCTTCCATCGATGATCGCGTCGCGTTCCACCCAACCCACGAGCGTCCCAACCAGATCGAACGTCTTTGGCCGGTACACTCCAGGCATCTCCGCCGTCTCCCCTCCGATCAACGCACACCCGCTGGCCCGGCACGCCTCAGCGCATCCTCCCACGATGGTGGCGATCTGTTCGGGATCAAGCCTGCCAGCCGCGATGTAGTCGAGGAAAAAGAGAGGGCGCGCGCCCTGCACCAAGACGTCGTTGATGCAGTGATTGACGATATCGTGACCCACTGTGTCGTAGCGCCCCATGGCTGCAGCGATCATCGTCTTGGTACCGACCCCGTCGGTCGAGGAGACGAGCACCAAGTCGCGCTCTCGGAGTGCCCCCTCCAAGGCAACCAGGCCACCGAAGGCCCCGATCCCGGTCACCACGGCGGAGGAGTACGTGCTCCGCACTGCCTCCCCCATCAACTCGACGGCACGGCTTCCGGCCTCGATGTCGACGCCGGCCGCGGCATAAGCGCCACCCGCATCTCGTCCCTGCTCACGACTCTTGGTGTCAGCCGCAGGAGCGCCGACAGCGATGTCATTCCGATATTCGGCGCCTTCGAACTGAATCCGTTCCAACCCGGCATATGCCTTCTCCCGCGCTCGAGACAGGGCAGGCGCGAAGGCCGTCACGGACAGCACACGCCCTCCCGCCGTGAGCAGCGCGCCCTCCTTCTGGTCCGTCCCCGCCTGGAACACCCAGGTGTCTGGCAATGCCTCCGCGTCCTTGACGCCTCTGATTTCCCTCCCCACCTCGTAATCGAGAGGATAGCCGTCCGACGCTTTGACCACGCAGACCGTGTGTCCGTCTCTCCAGCGCACCTCCGTCTCGTCCAGACGGCCATCGAGGCAGGCGAGTAAGATATCGACGAGGTCGCTCTCCAGCAGAGGCAGGATCACCTGCGCCTCCGGATCGCCGAAGCGACAGTTGAACTCGAGCACCCGTGGGCCGTCATCCGTAAGCATCAACCCGGCGTACAAGACACCCACGTAGGGCATCCCTCGTCGCCGCATCCCATCGACAGCTGGCTGCAGGACCCGCTCAAGCACCTCATCGACCAGGGTCGGTGAGAGGTATGGAGACGGTGCATAACAGCCCATACCGCCTGTGTTCGGTCCTTCATCGCGGTCGTACGCCCGCTTGTAGTCGCGAGCCGGGAGCATCGGCACCACCGTATTGCCGTCGCTGAAAGCCAACAACGACGCCTCCTCTCCCACCAGGCACTCCTCGATCACCACTTCATCCCCGGCCGCTCCGAATGCCCGTTCCACCATCGTTCCGTGGAGCGCCGCCTCTGCGTCCTCCAGGGTTGGGCAGACGGCGACGCCCTTCCCAGCCGCCAGGCCGCTGGCCTTGACCACCACAGGGGCCTCCTGTCGACGCAGGTAGGTCAACGCCGTCTCGTAGTCACGGAACATCGCTCCCACGCCGGTGGGGATGCCCTCCTCGATCATGAACCGCTTGGCGAAGGCTTTCGATCCCTCCAGTTGGGCCGCTGCAGCGGTCGGGCCAAAGGCACGCAGCCCAGCTGCTTCGAACGCATCCACCAACCCGCCCACCAGCGGAGCCTCGGGCCCCACGATCGTCAGATCGATCCGCTTCGCATCAGCAAATGAGACCAGGGCGGGGATATCGTCGGAGGCAATCGGAACGTTTTCCGCGATCGCAGTGGTCCCGCCGTTGCCCGGCGCCACAAAAAGTCTGTCGATCCGAGAACTGGCTTTCCGCTCACGGCTATCCGCAGCTTCCAGCAACTTCCACGCCAGGACGTGCTCCCGTCCCCCCGACCCAACCACCATCAAACGCATGCGTTATCTCCTCTACTGATCTTCATCATAAGCTACCACGACTCGAACATGTCCTTGCCGATCCCGGCCACAGCCGCCAGAGGATATTGACCGGTGAAACAGGCGTGGCAGTATCCGCCACCCTCTACCTGGACTGCTTCGAGAAGTCCCTGCACGGAGAGGTAGCCCAGGCTATCTGCCCCGATATGTCGCGCAATCTCACTCACGTCCTGCTGAGCGGCGATCAACTCCTCGCGCGTGCTCATGTCGACCCCCATGAAACACGGGTGACGGATCGGCGGCGAAGCCACGCGCATGTGGACCTCAGCGGCCCCGGCCTCCCGCAGGAGCTTGACAATTGCACCACTTGTGTTTCCCCGTACGATGGAGTCGTCCACCATAATGATCCGCTTCCCTCGGCCTTTCAGGTCTGGCAGCGGATTGAACTTAAGCGCAACCCCGCGACGACGCAGACGGTCGTCGGGCTGAATGAAGGTCCGTCCGATGTAACGGTTCTTCATCAACGCCTCGCCAAAGGGAATGCCGGCCTCGTGGGCGTAGCCGATGGCATGTGCGGTAGCCGAATCCGGCACCCCTATCACCATGTCCGCGTCGACCGGGTGCTCGCGCGCGAGACGCTCCCCCAAACGGCGGCGCACCTGATGAACAGACCGTCCCTCCAGAAGAGAATCTGGACGCGCGAAGTAGATGTATTCAAAGATACACAGCGAGGGACAGGCCATCGGCTCCACCCCCTGCCAGGCGCTCATACCGTTCTCATCCAGCCGCACGATCTCCCCGGGTCGCACCTCGCGCACAAACGTGGCTCCGATTGTCGTCAAAGCACACGACTCCGACGCAATCACCCATCCCTCGTCGTTCAATCGCCCGAGACACAGAGGCCGAAACCCCCATGGATCCCGCACGGCGTAGACAGCATCTCGAGTCAGAATCGTCAGCGAGTAGGCCCCCTCCGCCAGCTCCATAAAAGCCCCGATCCGCTCTCCCCACGACGCCCCCGGCGCCCCCGCCAGCATCTGTGTCACCACCTCGGTGTCGGACGAGGAAATCAACCCCACCCCTCCGTACAACAACTTCCGCCGCAGCACAGAGGCGTTGGTCAGATTTCCGTTGTGAGCGATTCCCAGAGGACCCAACGCCGTCTCGATCAAGTACGGCTGAGCGTTCCGCAGTCGCGACGCCCCCGTCGTGGAGTAGCGATTGTGACCGATCGCTGCGTAGCCCCGGAGGGGCTGGAGGTTGTCCTCGTCAAAAACGTGCGACACCAGGCCGCTGCCCCTGTGGATGTACGCCTTCCGTCCATCGCACGTCGCAATGCCAGCGCTCTCCTGTCCCCGGTGCTGCAGCGCATATAACGCAAAGAACGTCAGCCGAGCCACGTTCGTCCCCGGAGCGTAGACGCCAAAGATGCCACATGCCTCTCGAAGATTCTCAGACCAGGGATGCGTCATCATCTCACGCTTGCATCGCGGCGTCGGCGTCCAGCAGACGTTCCGCGTGGCTCTCCTGAGCCCCTCGCACTCTCTCCTGCAGATGGGGCTCCACCAGGCCCAGCATCTTGGCCGCCAGCAGAGCAGCTCCCTCCGGCTCCAACACCACCGCTGGAGCGACCCCGGAGGGCATGCGCAGGGAGGAGAGAAGATCGCCGCCAGCAAACTTGTCCGAGTAAGGCGGGCACGCGATCACCGGCGCCGCTACCTGCGCGTCCACCAGGCCACTCAGGGCATTGCTCCGTCCGGCCACGGTGATGTAGACCTTCGGCGTCGGATCGGCTTCATACTCATCGAGCAGCTTCAGGATGTGGCGTGGCACCTTGTGCGCCGAAGCGACCCGCGTCTTCCAGGGAATCCCGAACCCGTCGAGGGCGTCCCCGATACGGGCGCAGAAGTCCCCATCGCTGGGCGACCCCATGATGATGACAACTAACATACGCTTCCTCCCCAACTGTCCATACTGCCCGGTCCAACCGCACCTATGATATGAACCCTCTCAGCACATCAACGATTCGTCGCTCAGCCGGATACTCTCCGGGCTCGAATCCCTGTCCGGTCAGCCGCTCGTAGAGAGCCACGTAGCGCCGGCTGACCCGCACGATCAGATCCTCGGTCGCCGTCGGTGGCTCGCCGTCGCCTCGATAGCCTCGCTCGGCGTACCACAGGCGGAGGAACTCCTTATCGAAGTTCTCTGGTTCCAATCCTTCGGCCATTCGCTGCTCGTAGCTGTCCGCCATCCAGAAGCGGCTGCTGTCCGGCGTGTGCACCTCATCGATGAGCATCAACGTGCCATCGGGAGCGAGCCCGAACTCGTACTTCGTGTCCACGAGGATCAACCCACCCTGTCCGGCGACCTCCTGCCCACGCTTGAAAATCTCCAGGGCAGCGTCCTGAACACGACCCCACATCTCAGCGTCCAGCAGTCCTCGCTCCACCACCTCGGCACAGGTGATCCGCTCATCGTGCTCGCCTGCCCGCCCCTTGGTCGTGGGGGTGATGATGGGAGAAGGCAACGGCTGGTTCTTCTCCATCCCGTCGGGGAAATCATATCCATAGATCTGACGCTCCCCGAGCGAGTAGCGGTACCAGAGAGCTGTCCTGGTCACCCCCGTGATGTAGCCCCGCACAACGACTTCGACCGGCAGCGGATCGCACTCACGTACAAGACTCACGTTGGGATCGGGCACGTCCAGGAGATGATTGGGGAGCACGTCGGCCGTTTGTTCAAACCAGAACGCACTGAGCTGATTGAGCACCTGTCCCTTGAAGGGGACCAGGGTCAGGATCCGATCAAATGCCGACAACCGATCTGTGGTGACAATCAGCCAGCGGTCGCCGGGCAGCGAGAATAGGTCACGCACCTTGCCCTGTGCGTGTTCATAGGGCCAGTCCACAGCAATGGCCTCAAGGGCCAGCGGAAGGTGCTGAAGCAGCGTGTCCGTGTCAATCACAACATCCTCCATGTCCTAAACACAAAGATGTCCAACAATTTCATCTGACGATCACAGTTCTTTAGCGTACGCCAGTCCCTCCGCGAACAGGGCCAAGCCCAATCCGTCCTCCTCGCCGCGTGTCCATCGCGGATGCTGCCGGGGGACGATGTGGTCTTCCGGATGAGGCATCAACCCGAGCACATTCCCTCGCTCGTTGCAGATGCCGGCGACGTCCGCGACGGAGCCGTTGGGATTTGCAGGGTAGTTCGCCGAGCCTCCCTCCCGGCCGACCTCACCATGCCCATCGCCGTCGACGTAGGTCAGCGCGACCTGCCCTCGAGCCTGCAACCGCTCCAGCACGCCTTCGCCAGGGACAAAGCGTCCCTCGCCGTGGGCGACCGGGCAGGTAAACCGGGGGAGATTGCGGGTGAAGACGCACACACTGTCGGGCTCCGGCTGCAGCCAGACCCAGCGACACTCAAATCGATTCGATGCATTCCGAGCCAGCGTAGCCTCCACCCTCGTCCTCTGCGGGCCTGCCGGGCCCTTGGCCCTTGGGCCGGGAAGCCAGCCGCTCCTGACTAATGCCTGGAAGCCATTGCAGATGCCCAAGACCGGCTTTCCCGCCTCGATAAAACGCGCCAGCTCGTCCTCGAAAAGCCAACGCAAGTCCAAGGCCAGAAGACGTCCCGCACCCAGTGCGTCCCCATAGGAAAAGCCGCCGGGCAGGATCAGCATGTGGAAATCGTGCAGATGTCCAGGCCTTTCCCGCAACGCATTGACGTGCAGGATAACGGGCGTGCCACCGGCGCACTCCACGGCCCACGCTGCCTCCCGATCGCGGTTCGTCCCGGTAGCGTGAAGGATCAGTACGTCAACCATCGGTGTCTCCTCTGGCCACAGAGGAACCTGCGGGATGAGCAGCACCAGGGTCCCTGTTTACATATCTCATTGAGCCAGCACCCCTGTCTCTTCTCCAGAGAAACGACACGCCAGCTCACCTAACCCAGTCTCTATCACGACGCTGCCTTCCAATCCTCGCACGCGCAAAGCTTCCTCTTCGACCACGCGCCCCACGGGGGCTAAAGGCCGTCCCGATAGCGTCTGCTCAAAGGCAGCAGACGCCTCAGGCGCGACCTCCACGAGGAAGCGAGCGCTGCTCTCGGAAAACAGGGCCGCCGCGTCTGTCTCGACGTCTGCGCTCCGTGGGAGGGACGCCAGATCAAGCGTCACGCCCAGCCGCCCGGCGATCGCCATCTCCGCCGCCGCCACCGCCAGCCCACCCTCCGACAGGTCGTGGCAGGCGCGTACCAGCCCCCCGGAGATAGCTCGGTGCATCGCCCGCATCGTCTCGATACCATCCGGCACCGGAGCCGGGGTCTCGGTCCCGACGGTGCCGCACAACGCGGAGTAGAGTGAGCCGCCTAGCTCGGCCCTCGTCTCGCCGACCATGTAGAGCAGGTCGCCGGGCTGCTTCAGATCCATCGTCACCGCCTGCCGGACGTCGGCCATGACGCTCAGCGACGAGATCAGCAGTGTCGGCGGAATCGCCCGCTTCTCCCCCTGGGAACCCACGTACTCGTTGTTGAGACTATCCTTTCCGGAAACGAACGGCGTCCCGTATGCCATCGCGGCATCGTGGCACCCTTCCGCCGCCCGCACCAGACTCCCCAGGCGGTCAGGCAGGGCGGGATTGCCCCAGCAGAAATTGTCGAGCAGGGCCGTGTGATCGGGGTCTCCCCCCACGGCGACGACGTTCCGCATCGCTTCATCCACCACCGCCCAGGCCATCGCGTAGGGATCGATCTGGCCGTAACGAGGGTTGATGCCACATCCCAGCGCGACACCCCGCCACCCCTCCGTCTCCCACGGCGAAAGGACCGCAGCGTCGGAAGGGCCATCTTCGCCCGCGCCCACCAGCGGCTTTACGATGGTCGCTCCCTGCACCTCGTGATCGTATCGTCGAATCACGCCCTCCTTGCTCGCCACGTCCGGATCGGCTAACAGCCGAAGCAGATCAGCAGTCAGATCGTCGGCAGGCGTGATCTCGTCCTGGTGGACGATCGGGGCCGTCCATTCAGCGCGCATCGTCGGTCTCGGCCAGCCCTCGTGTACGAAGTCCATATCCATGTCCGCCACCGTCTTCCCTTCGCAACGAACACGGAGCCGACCGTCACCCGTGAAATGGCCAATGACAGTCAATTCGACGTCGAGCTCCTGACAGATCTCGTCCATACGGCTCAAGTGCTCCGGCGGGACGGCCAGCACCATGCGCTCCTGCGCCTCGGACAGCCAGATCTCCCAGGGACGCAGGCCCGGATACTTGAGCGGGACGTCGCTCAGTTCTACCTCCACGCCGACATCGCGCCCCATCTCTCCGGCAGCGGACGAGAACCCCCCGGCACCGCAGTCGGTGATGGCATGGTAGAGCTCCTCGTCACGGGCCCGCATCACCGCCTCCATCATCGCCTTCTCGGTGATCGGGTCCCCAATCTGAACCACGCTCCCCACCGTCTGACCGGTCTCGTGCGTCAACTCCGTCGACGAGAACGTAGCCCCATGGAGCCCATCACGCCCGGTCCGTCCGCCGAGGGCCACGCACAGGTCTCCCGGCTGCGGATCACGCCGGTGCTGACCCTTCCTGGCCAGCCCCACGCAGCCGCAGTAGACCAGGGGATTGGCGACATAGCCACGATCGTAGAGGATGGCGCCCGAGACGGTGGGGATGCCCATCTTGTTACCGTAGTCCTCAATCCCCGCAACAACTCCTCGGGCGATCCGACGAGGATGAAGGACGCCCTCCGGCAGCTCGTTCCCATCGATGTCGAGGGGTCCGAAACAGAGCACGTCCGTGTTGGCCATAGGCCGGCCCGAAACGCCGATGACGTCTCGGATCACGCCTCCGACTCCCGTATTGGCCCCACCAAACGGCTCCAGTGCCGAGGGGTGGTTGTGCGTTTCCACCTTGAAGGAGATCACATACTCATCGTCGAAATCGAGGATCCCGGCGTTGTCTACGAAGGCTGAACGGACCCAGGTCCGATCCAGCTTCTCAGTGACCCGCTGAATCGTGGTGCGCAGGAGCCCGTCGATTGCTTGCTCCTGGGATAGCACCACGGTGTCACCGTTGGGTAAGACACGCTCTATGCCACCCTCACACGAGAAATCGATACGAGCCTTGAACGTCTTGTGCTGGCAGTGCTCCGACCACGTCTGGGCCAGCGTCTCCAATTCTACATCCGTCGGGTCGCGTCCCAGACGTCGGAACTCCTTCCGTATCGCCTGCATCTCCTCAAGTGATAGAAAGAGCACTCGCTCCACACTCATGCGCGCCAGCGTGTCGTCATCGACGTTACGCAGGGGGACGACCTCCACCTCATCCGATGGGTCCGCTCGCGGCACGAAGGCCGGCTGGAGGGAGCCCAGCGCGTAAACCTGGACGACGTCATTGCACAGAATCTGCTCGGCGATCTCGCGAAGGTCGCGCTCGGAGAGATCGCCCATGAAGGTGTACCGGGTGCCCGTGGCGACGGCCTCGACCGAGCCGATGCCCAGCGTCTCCATGCGGCGAAGAAGATGACCGGCCACCGGATCTGTGACACCGGGCCGGTACCCCACTTCGACAGCCAACTCTCCCGGCCGGCTGATGGCCCTCTCTGCCTGGAGAGCGGCTATACTAGAGCCCGACCAGCGGCGATACCCCTCCACGATAGGATCGACCAGCAGTTCTGTCGCCAGCCGCTCGATGTCCGCGCCAGACAGCTCGCCCCGGATGAAGGTGAGATCGGATACCTCCACGGCTCGCACCCGATCGATCCCGATCTGAGCAATCTGTGCGGCCCTGTCCAGAGCCCGCCCGTCACGCTGAGACGCGCGCCAGAAGACTTCAATGCAGTGATACGCACCCGTAATCCTGTTCACGTGGTAGGCGGTCCCTTTCTCACTCCGATCACCGTGTTCCCGGCCCATTCTACTATATCCTATGGAGGTAACAAGCGGCCCTTGTGCGGGGTCCAGCACACGCTGTACAGATTCACGAATCTCGGACGTGATGAATCCACAAGCTGGTGAGAGAACTGGCGGGCGTTCGCCGCGTCGCGCCGTGCCCATCCGTCATCGTCAGTCCCTCTCCCGCTAAAAGCTCTGTCAACGCACAAACGCTGCTTGACATTCTCAGGAACTATGTTATGATTTGTCTGAGTATGACGTGAGCTAGGGCCAAGCAATGTGAGATCGTCTGGGCTTGCAGAGCCTGGTCGGTCTTTTCTTTTGGCCCGGCGCTGATTCGTAAGTCGCATAAGTCACAAGAAGGAGCAAGTCCAAAGATGTTCGAAGAGCTAGAGACAAACGACGTAGAGATGCAGGAAGAGACCGAAGAGATTATTGCTGAGACAGACGTGGAGGAAGAAACCACCGTCGAAGCAGCAGAAGTCGAAGCGGAAATCGAAGAAGAGGTCGAAGAAGAGGTCGAAGAAGAGGAATCCGAAGACAGTGGGCGTATCACTGGGACCGTCAAATGGTTCAGCAACCCCAAGGGGTACGGATTCATCTCCCGCGACGATGGTGAGGACGTCTTCGTCCACTATTCATCGATCAGCGGCGGCGGCTTCCGCTCGCTGGAAGAGGGCGAGCGCGTCGAGTTCAGCATTGAACAGAGCGATAAGGGACCCCGTGCCGTGAACGTGAAGTCGCTGCAGGAAGATACCGGCTGGTTCTAGCAGACCACCGAGACGGACCCGCACCAAAAGCCATCCCAGGGAGCTGAATTATCCGGGATGGCTTTTTCGTTCTCTATTACGCTCCAAGCCACCCATTTGGATCCGCCCTCTGCCCTAGGGCGGCCCGGCACACCGCAACTTGTCCCCTTCGTTGGTGTTCCTATGGTTGATGCACGCATCAGAACTCTATCCCACGGCTTGTCGATGTCCCATCAGTGAGAAAGGACCGCATGAACGGAAACAGACGCGTTGTCATCACCGGCATGGGGGCGATGACGCCCCTGGCCCTGACCCTGGAGGAAACCTGGACCGACCTGCTCGCCGGTCACTCGGGCGTCGGTCCCATCACCCAGTTTGATGCCTCCGACTCCCCTTCGCGCATCGCCGGCGAGATCAAGGGCTTCGATCCCGAAGCGGTCATCGACCGCAAGGAAGCACGGCGCATGGCGCGCTGCTCCCAGGTAAGCGTCGCCGTGGCTCACGCAGCACTGGCGGACGCGGGCCTCGCTATCCCCCTGGCCAACCAGGATCGCGTGGGCGTCCTCATGGGGACCGCCGTCGGCGGCTTCGAACAGACCGTGAAGGTGATCGATAGCCACCGGGCCAAGGGCTGGGCTCGGGTCAATCCCTTCACCGCCATCGGCATGCTGCTGAACATGCCCTCTCATCACGTCAGCTGCTTTGCCGGAGCGGAGGGCCCAATCAGCACGGAGGTCGCGGCCTGTGCATCAGGCACTCAGGCCATCGGGGAAGCTGCCGACATGATCCGTCTCGGTGAGGCCGACGCCATGATCTGCGGAGGCGTGGAAGCCCTCATCCACTTCGGCCCGATCACCGCCTTCTGCGCCATGCGGGCCCTCTCCACCCGTAACGACGAGCCGACGAAGGCCAGCCGGCCATTCGACGCCGATCGGGATGGGTTCGTCTACAGCGAGGGATGCGCGATCCTCGTGCTCGAGTCCCTGGAGCACGCACAGGCAAGGGGCGCAACCATCCGCGCGGAATTGCTGGGTCACGCCTCCTCATCTGACGCCTACCACGTCGCCCAGCCACATCCCGAGGGGAAAGGCGCCATCCACGCCATGGGCTGGGCATTGGCCGACGCCGGTCTGACGCCGGCCGACGTCGATTACATCAACGCCCACGGCACCAGCACGCCGATCAACGACGCCGTCGAGACCAAGGCGATCAAAGACGTGTTCGGCGGGCGCGCCTACGAGGTACCGGTCAGCTCCACCAAGTCGATGATCGGCCACGCTATGGGTGGAGCGGGAGCCATCG
Source organism: uncultured Anaerolineales bacterium (assembly GCA_964597105.1). Lineage (GTDB taxonomy): Bacteria > Chloroflexota > Anaerolineae > B4-G1 > B4-G1 > SKLM01. Next base: position 4,830 of record CAZQXX010000007.1, on the reverse strand, counting down.
AGGCAGCCGTCTGCGTCAAGACGATCGAGGAGGGCGTGGTTCACCCCACCATCAACCTGGAGACGCCGGATCCCGAGTGCGATCTCGACTACGTGGCTGGCGGAGCGCGTCCGGCGGACGTCCGGGTCACCCTCTCGAACTCCTTTGGTCTGGGCGGGCAGAACGCCTGTCTGGTGCTAGGTCGCTACGAGGAATGATCTCCACAGAGGCGGCCTTGCGCCTCAGGGGTCGTCGGCAGGAAGGCTCCTGCACCGATTGCGACGAACATAATGCCGCTCAACGCGTGGGCTACCCAGGGGGTCGCGATGTTCTTCGTGCGCTGGAAGCCGTATCCATAGACGAGACCTGCGGCGTAGGTCGCCACGAGCCCTCGCAGGCTGTACAACGGAAATGAGGACGGCGACGAGGCCCCGAAGATAGGCAGCAGGTAGTGCCAGGCCGTGAAGCCGGCCGTCGCCGCGAGCAACCCCCACCGCTTGCCCAGGGCCTGCTCCCAGCGGGGTTCCAGCCAGCCACGGAAGAAGAACTCCTGGAAGGGGCTGGCCAGCAGCAGCCACATAGGAACGCCGACCGCAAGTTGACGCACGGCGTCGTCCGCCAGCGAGCGCTCAGGCACAGTCAGATACCCAATCAGGCAGGCGAGCAGCCCGGTGCCGACGCCCCACGCGACGGCTACGCCCAAACCATCCTTTGTGAACCCCATGTCTGCCCAGCGACCCGTGACCCTACCCCACATCAGAGGGAAAAGCAGCCCGGTCAACGCCATGACGTGAAGCGCCGCTTCGAATCGCCGGCTGGCGGCGGTTAGCCCACAGAACAGCCCGAGCACCACGACGGCCTCAAGAAGGGGTCTTCCCATTCCCAGTTGGGTGCTCTTGTCCCGATCCATCGGCCTCTTTATCACTCCAACTGGGAGAGGTCTCTCTACGGCATGTCTGGAAGCGCAGCGAGCGATGCGTAGGCAACGCCTACCATGGTGGGGCCGGTGTGGGCACCGAGCACGAGGGAGATAGAGCGCGTCGGCAGCCAGGTGCAGTCGAACCGCTGATCGATCTCTTCGCGCAGCATAGCTGCCCCCTCCACATTGAACGCATGAGGCACCTGCACACGGAGGGCGCTGCCCCGCCCGTGCTGGCTTTCCATCAGATCCACCAGCTTCCTGACTGCCCCGTTAAACGTCCGCACCTGCCCCCGTTGCACGTACGTCCCGTTCACCTTCTCCACACCGATGATCGGCTTGATGTTCAACAACGATGCGATCAGCCCCTTCATATGGCTGATCCGCCCGCCGTGTATCAAGTACTTGAGCTCCTTCAAGGTATAGATGCTCTCGGTCGCGGCTCCAATCCCCTCTACCAGCTCCAGAATGCGCTCCCTCGACCAGCCGACCTTCACAGCGCGAGCGGACGCCTCCACCTGCCAACCAGCTGCGACCGATAGCGTCTTCGTGTCGACGTGGGTGATGGTCGCCTCCGGCACCAGCTCCGCCCCCGCCTGGGCCGAGTCGTACGTGCCGCTGAGCCCCGATGACATGTGGATCGACAATATGTCTGGATCCTCAGCCGCCACTCGCCGGTAGATCTCGGCAAACTCCCCCGCCGAGGGCTGCGACGTTACCGGGAGGCTGTCCGTCTCCGCCAACAGGTCATAGAACGCCTCCGGCTCGATATCCACACCGTCGCGGTATGATTCGCCGTCAAGCGTCACAATCAACGGCACCACGTGAACGCCCAATGCCGCCATCTCCTCGGGCGAGAGGCTCAGGTCCGTGCCACTGTCTGTCACAATCTGCATCTAGGAACCCCCCTCGACCATCGCTTGGGCCGCGTCGCGGATCAAGTCCAGCTTGTAGTCCCTGCTCCAGCGGTTCACCGGGAGAAGGTCCCATACCCGCGCCTGTGTGTGCTTCATCCACCGTTCTATGCTCGCCAGGCACGTGATCATGCCATTCCCGCTTCCGCCTGCAGCCGCCACGGCGATCATCGGCTTCCCGTGAACGCCGCTCTCAGGCCCCCGCGGCGCCTCGCACCGTCTGAACCGATCCGTGAGTGCCTTCGCCGACTCGCTCATCTCCCCCCAGTAGACGGGCGACACGAGCACACAGGCATCAGACGCAAGCACCCGCGCGTGAAGCTCCTGAAAGTCATCCTCGACCTGGCACGCGTGCTCCTCCAGGCACGGCCCCCAGCCGTTGTCGCACGCCTGGCACATCCCGACCTCCAGGTCGTTGAGCCGTACCTCCTGCGCTTCTCCACCCGCCAGTTCGGCCCCCTCCACCGCCGCGGCGGCACACGCCGCTGTCAATCCATCTTCGTTTGGGCTACAGCTGATCACGACGACGTCCATTCTTCCTATCTCCCTTCTCCTCTAGAACCAGCCACTTGTTCCATCGCTCCACACGTTCTCCGCTGCCTTCCTTCTCTCAAAGCGCGCCATCAGGACCCGCTTCGGGCCTCCTGACGGCGGTTAAACCACCACACGCGGAGCATCGGCACCAGCGCAGCCGCTCCCACAAGCAGCGCTACCAGCACCCCGACAGCGCCCGCCGCAGCCAACGGCGGCGCCATGAGTCCCGCCCCGAGGATTCCCAGCCCGACCACGAACAGCGCCAGCGCCACCAGTCCCACGATCAGGCTGACCCGGCGTGCCCGCCGCATCGACCCCCGGCGCGCGCCGTGGATCCTTCCCGTCTGTCCGTGTATCAGCAGCGCTTGCGCACGCCCCTCGTCGTCCTCGTAATACGTGGCGTAGAGCGGCAGCAGAAGCAGCGTCCAGGTTCGCGCCAGGTAGTCGGGCGTCCACAGGAACTGGCGCAGGTGATCGGCTCCAGCCGCCTCCCGACATTCCTCAGCCGCCCGCTGCCTCACCTTCGGCACGGCTGACGACCAGGCATCGTCCGGTGTGCGGTCCGGCAGAGCGACGACGGCCTCCGCCATCGCCGACGGGCCATACGGCTCCCGGGAGTCCTCATCCCACTCTCCCAGCGCCTTCCGCAGGCCGGCATGGTCCTCCAACGCCGGGGCGGGCACGTTGTCGTACCGGCGCGTCAGACGTCCCACCCGCGGTTCCCACCGCGTTCGTCTCTCCTCCACCTCGCGCGTGACCCAGCCACCCTGCCGCTCGTCATACCGTTCCTCGTGGCTGACCACCTGATAGTCATACCCGGCCTCCGCCTCCCACACCGCCTCCACGTCCACGTCCACGAGCCAGGTGGGGAGATAGACCTCCTCCATCCGGGCTTCGAGCGCCTCCGCGTTCAGATCCTCGGGTGGGTACGGGATGGCGCCCGCAAAGGCTTCCACTCCCTGGCCCAGCGTCTCGCGTGACAGCCGGAAGGGCACAACAAACTCCGGCAGTCGGACGGTGGGAAGTGCCTCAACCTCCTCCCGCAGCGGCACCAGCGCCCCCTCGAAGCAATGCGGGCACATGGGCAGCGAACGCTGCTCGGGCAGCACGTAGCGCCAGTCGCAGACCTCACAGACGGCGGCCTGCAGGGGCATCTCCCACCCTTCAGGCAGATGAGCTTGGGCCGGGCCAGGCCTCTCTCGAGACATCGCGTCAGACCGTCTCTCAGACATCGTCCATCCTCTGCGCCTTTCTAAAGATGATGAAAGCCACCACGACGCCGATCATCAGAAGGACCACCCCGGCACCGGCGATGATCCCGCCGATACCCAGGATGGCCGTGACCACACCGGCCAGTGTGAGCAGAGCGCCCGGCGCCAATGACGCCCCGATGGCCAGCCCGACTTTCGTCCAGTCGACCGGTCGCTGTCCGCCGATGGCTCCTGACTGCCCGTTGACCACCACCTGAAACACCTCCCCGCCATACCGATACGCCCCGGCGTACGTCGGCACCATGATATAGCGCCAGCTCTCATCGCTGAAGTCGAGTTCCATGCTGAAATTCCGAATCTTCGACGTGCTCGCCTGACCCCGGCAGGTCGCCCGCGTCTCCTCCCGCATCCGGTGCCGTGCCTCTTCCCACGCCCGCTCCAGCACCACATCGTACGCCAGCGCGTCGCTTCCGGCCAGGAGATCGGGGGTGTAGGTCACCAGCGCACTCAGGTCGTAGGGCATGATCCGTTCTAGCAGCACCGGACTCACCCGACCTGTGCCCGGTACCGGCACGTCATCGAAGGCCCTCGTCACCTTCCCGGATTCCCAGCGCCAGACGGTCCGCGTGCGCGTCTTCCACTCCCCACCAGAGCGGTAGCGCTCGGTCTTCGTATGGCCCACCTGGGCCTTCCAGCGCGCCTTCGCCACCGCGTCGAACGTCCACGCCGGGAGATACATCGGCACCAACTCGACCGCGTTCGCCAGGCGCTGGAGATCGCCCGGAACCATCCAGCTGCTCCCCAGCCACTCGCGCACGGTGCGACGGCACTCCTCGCCAGTGATCTCAAAGGGCACCAGAGAGCGAGGTCGCAGCACGTCCTGGCTGGCCGGGCGTTGAACGAGCTTGCTGGACCCGCAGAAGGGGCAGGACACGCTCATCTGACCGGTCGGTGCCGAGATCTGCGCGCCACACCCTTCACACCCCAGGGTGGTCCTTGCCACGCCCCAGCCGTGAGCCGCACGCTGGAGCGTCTCCACTTTGAACTCAAACTCGCGGGCTCCTTTGCCGACGACGGCGATCTCCGGGGCCTCGTAGTAGCCGCAGTACTCGCAGCGCAACCCGCCATCGGCCACGCTGTAAGCCGTTCGTCCGCCGCAGCGTGGGCACCGGAAGTCGACCACGGCCCTGGCAGGCCCCCTCTCCTCCGGCGCGGGTCGATAGACCGCGATGCCGTCCACCCCGGACTCGGTCGGCACGAAGCCGGCCGGGGG
>CAZQXX010000006.1:0-33947 GCA_964597105.1 uncultured Anaerolineales bacterium | reverse complement strand
GGCGGAGTGTAGGCGCGAAAGATAAATGGCAGGTGAACTGTCGCAGCGGGCCTAGGAGGCTCTGGCGGTCGATAGCAGGAGTTTTGCGCCTTCGGGGTACCGTTGATCAGGTTCCCATCCTTGTCCTCCCCATTGCGAATGACGCCATCATTGGTGCACCAGTTGTCATCGTCCCCCGGGGCGAGAGGGTCGATTCGCTCCATGGAAGCGTAAGGAGGAACCCCTTCGCTGGCGGTGCCCCCGGGCCATTCACCACCATCGACGTTGACCGTGTCGATGACGGCGCCAAGATCATCGGTAAGCGTGAGCGCTTCACCAGCGTTCGCAAGCCCGCCACTACCGAAACTGCCGAACCAGTCGGCAGCGATGTCCACGATCGCATTGTCGTCCGTGCGCTCGATGAGGTAATAGCCATATGGCGGAATCTTGCCGTTCAGAGAGGCGCTCATGGCATCGTCGTCGACCAGGGTCCATCCCTCGAGGGACACGGTCAAAGATGTCACGTTTTGCAGCTCTATCCACTCGTCGCACGAATCAGCCGCCGTGCCCGTCCAAGCCACCTCGTTGACCACGACGTCTCCAGGGCCGACCAAGACCTGGTCCGTGTCTGCTGTGGGCACCGCCGCTCGCGCCGGGCCGCGGCGCGCGGCCACCAGCGTCACGACTCCCGCTACACCCAGGAGACAGCTCGCGATGGGTGTCACTCGTCTCATCCATCCGTGGCTCATCAGTCGCCCCACACTTCGCGCCCCGGCGCACCTCGTGGCTGCCCAGGGCTCTTGCCACAATGTTGGAGGGGGATATCTCTGCCCCCCCCTTCATTCACGCCATATGATATCCTTCTGCTGCCGCGGCAATCTGTGGCTTAGACCTCGTCGGCAATAGCCGTGAACTCATCGAAGGGGATAGCCGTCAGCGTCTCAGTGGTCCCCGCCCCAAAGGTTTGAGCGAGCAGAGCTACCTTGGTAGCCATGTTCGCGTCGGGGGCCTCGAAGATGTGAAGGAAGTCGTAGGAACCAAGAAGGGCGTAACTGGTGAGACTTCTGACCTCGGGGTACCGCTCCGCTAGCTTCCGTTCGAACTCCGCCACCCGCTCCGCCAGCGATCTGACCTCCCCAGTGCCAGTCGGCGACAGCTTCGATAGCAACACAAACATGGTCATGTCCGTCTCCTCCCTTGAACCCAGCCACCTCCGTCGAACAGATTCTGCCTGATCAGGTTTCCCACCGATGATCTGAGCCCAGACTCATCTCCCAGTACTCCACCGACAAAGCCCTTGAATGGTCAGAGGAAAGCTCACCGCACCAAGTAGCGAACGACGATGCCAAACATGCTGGCCACCGGCACTAGCAGTACTTGAGCAAGGAGTACTCCAGCAAGACGTCCCCCAATCTGCCATACGGTAACCGCCGTCACGTCAGAAGAGGGTACCTCATCACGCAAGGCCTGGTCAACCACATGAGCCGTCAGTGGATCCACCAGCAAGACCATCAGAATCGTTCCAAGACCGTTGAAGTACGAAGAAAGGGAAAGGGCGGTCCGCGCCCCTGTGGGTACGATGGCGCTGGCAATCTGAGCAGCCGGTCCAGCCACGGCATAAAGGGCAGCAACAAGGACGGTTAAGACAATCCAGCGCCGTGGCACCCGATGCCGGCTCGCCCATAACAAGGCTGACGACCGAGGACGCCGCAATTCCTGCCGCGCCTGAGGCAAGACCTCGATCCGCAACCCGTGTAGCACGACCTGCGGGAGCGAGAGTCGACGATCATAAGAATGAACAGCGCGGGCCAGGAGCCGTGCCAGCGATGGCACGAGGAGCGCCCCAACCACCAGTCCAGCCGCCGCTGCCAGCAGGACAAGACGCAGAGTGACGGTGAGCTGTACCGTGACACCCCCAGCCACGGCCCGGTCGACTAGGCGAGCCAGCAGGGTCAGTTGTAGAGCGCCCGCTGCACGGGATGAAAGCGCAAGCAAGTTGTAGATCGACCTCGCCTGGGTTGGACGGCGCGTGCGCACACCGGCCAGCCGTGCTGCGTAGGCCGAGGTATCGACCGCGTTGATCACGACAGTGAGAGCCAGAAGTGTGCCCACCTGCAAGCTCGTCATCTGTTCAGTCTCTCCGCGCGGGTAATATCCCTCAGGAGGAAATCGGATCCCTTCGTGGGGATGCGATTCAGGTCAGCCTGCGTGTGGTCATTGATCAGTTGGCACCCCCGCACCAGGAATCCGCAACCCTCCAATCTGTGCCATCCGAGCAGCGATGCAAAGCCCTGGCCCAGGCTGGCAGTCCTGGCTTACGTCCTAGGAGCGGCCAAACTCGCGGGCGAGCTGTTGCACACTGAGTCGGATCATCGTGGGGCGCCCGTGCGGGCAAGTGCGCGGGCTCTCACATTGTTCCAGTGCCCGAATCAACCCCTCCATCTCGGAGCGATCGAGCGCCTGACCAGCCTTGACCGCCGCACGCTTGCAGACATGACGTGCCACGGTCTCCTCGATAGGGCTACCCAAGGGCTCGTCACCGGCCAACAGAGCTGCGGCCATGTCCTCCATAACTCGGCCCGGGTCCTCATCAGCTAAGATCGTAGGCAATGCTCTTACTAGCAAGGCGGAACCACCGAAAGACTCTAACTCAAAGCCAAGTGGAGTCAGCGCCTCAGACTGTTCCTCCAACAGGTCTGCAGCCTCGGGTCCCAGTTCGACCACGGTGGGCTCCAGCAGTGTTTGCGACGCGACCCCCACACCCTCCCGTTGTGCAAGCAATCGCTCGAAGAGCACCCGTTCATGGGCAGCGTGCTGGTCAAGCAGAACCATCCCCTGAGGCCCCTCGGCCACGATGTAGGTGGCACCAAGCTGACCGATCACTCGCAACGGCGGGATCGACCGGCCTTCACCGCCGATTGAAGCATCAGCGTCGAATCGCAACTGGGCATCAAGAGACTGTCTGTCCCGACCTAGAGCGGTCAATCGCTCCCGGCGCCCCTGTGCCTCACTCCCCATCACCCCAGGACGGGGCCACGTTTGCTCAACGCCATCCTCTCCCGTAGATCGCTGCTTGATCTCGGGGACGGGCGAGCGCTCCAGCAGTGTGCGTCGCACAGCCTTCTGCAACGTGCGGAAGACGGCGTCTCCGTCACGAAAACGCACCTCCGCTTTGGCAGGGTGAACGTTGACGTCAACGTCGGCAGGAGGAAGGTCAATCATCGCTACGGCCAAAGGATGACGCCCTTTCGGAAGCAGCCGATGATAAGCTTGAGTGATCGCGTAGGTTAGGCTGGTGTCCTTGACCCAGCGTCCGTTGACGAAAACGGTGATGTACGTCCGGTTCGCCCAATGCAAAGACGGAGGGCCGACCAATCCCGACACATGGATCTCGGACTCGTTCCCTCTTCCATCCGACACGATTCTCAGGGCCTTCTCTCCCGTCTCGTGCCCATAGACCGCGGTCAGAACATCTCGCAGTTCTCCGCTACCAGGGGAGTGGAGTGTGCTCTGACCGCTGTGACTCAGCGTGAAGCGGAGCTCCGGGTAAGCCATCGCATAGCGGGTAACCCATCGGTCGACGTGGCGACGTTCCGTTCGATCGGTCCGCAAGAACTTACGGCGTGCAGGCACGTTAAAGAACAGATTCTCAACGGTCACCGCGGTCCCCGGAGGCCGTCCAATCTGACGCCGACTGTGGATCTGACCGCCCTCCAAGCGCAGCAATGTTCCAACCCCCTCACCAGCTGCTCGAGTGGCAAAGGTCATTCGGCTGACGGCCGCGATGGAGGCCAGGGCTTCCCCACGGAAGCCGAGAGTGGTAATGCGCTGCAGATCTTCAGCCGTGCTCAGCTTGCTGGTTGCGTGGCGATGAAAGGCCAGCTCCACCTCGTCTTTGGGCACGCCGCAGCCGTCGTCTACGACGCGAATGAAGCTCTTGCCGCCAGCCTGGACGTCGACCTGAATGGTAGTGGCACCAGCGTCGATCGCGTTCTCGATTAACTCCTTGACAACGGACGCTGGACGCTCCACCACCTCGCCGGCAGCGATCTGCGAGGCCACCTCCTCCGGCAGAACATGAATAGGCATCATAACCTCCCGTGTCCATTGTATCACACAAGCTTGCCGCGGCAAGACCTCACAAGCCCCCCAATGGCAAAGAGCGGCTGCCAGAGTACAGCCGACACAGCGACAGAGATTGCCTCATTCGCTGACCCCACGATCGCTGCATCCGCACCAGGGGTGGAGCCCAAAGAAGGACTCACAGTGGTTGTCAAATCACATCATCTGTTATATGATTGACCTAGATTCGATGCCACAATCTACGCAAGGCTGTGAGGGAAACATGCTAGATAACTTTTTTGAGCCCGATTCAGTTGCTGTCATCGGTGCCTCGCGAGACCCCGAAAAGCTCGGCTACGCCGTCTTGAACAACATCAAAGAGGGAGGATTCGAGGGGGACCTTTATCCCGTCAACCCCAAGGCTGAGGAGATCTTGGGACTGGAGGCCTACGCTTCAGTCCTGGACATCCCCGGCCCGGTGGGACTCGCCATCATCGTTGTCCCATCAAAGATCGTTCCCCACGTTCTGAGAGAATGCGGAGAGAAAGGCACTCCCGCCGTCGTGATCATCACCGCTGGCTTCCGGGAGGCAGGTCGCGAAGGCCTGGAACGGGAGCGAGAGCTGATCGACTTAGCCAGAGAGTACAACCTGCGCTTGATTGGCCCCAACTGTCTGGGTGTGATCGATACAGATACCCCTCTGAACGCTACGTTCGCCGCCGGTATGCCCCCTGGCGGGCCCATCGCTTTCATGTCCCAGTCGGGTGCGCTGGGCACAGCAGTACTGGATGTGGCGATGGCGGGCCGTATAGGATTCTCCAAGTTCGTCAGCCTCGGCAACAAGGCCGACGTCAGCGAAACCGATCTGCTGAGGGTCTGGGGCGACGACCCCAACTCACGCGTCGTCCTGATCTATGTCGAGGGGCTGCCGGACGGGCAGGAGTTCATAGACGTAGCGAGAAAGGTCACGCGGAATAAGCCCGTGGTGGCGATCAAGTCCGGAGTGACGAAGTCAGGCTCACGAGCCGTCTCGTCCCACACCGGCAGCCTGGCCGGCTCCGAGGAAGCCTACAAGGCCGCCTTCAAGCAAGCCGGGGTGATACGAGCTGGCTCGATGCAGCAGGTGTTCGACTACGCGCTGGGGTTTGCCTACCAGCCCCCCTTGAACGGAAACCGTGTTGGCATTGTGACTAACGCCGGCGGGCCGGGCATCCTGGCCACCGACGCGGTGGAGCATGCCGGACTGGAGATCCCACGCCTCAGCACCGAGACAGTACAGGCACTGAAGGAGTATCTCCCGGGGGCTGCCAGCGCAGGTAATCCCGTAGATGTCCTCGGGGATGCACTGGCCGACCGGTATGAACGTGCAATGAAGCTAGTGCTGGATGACCCGAAGGTAGACAGCCTGCTCGTCATCGTGACGCCACAGGCAATGACCGAGATTGAGAAGACGGCACATGCAGTAGGCCATCTCTCACAAGAGGCCGACAAACCGATACTGACCAGTTTCATGGGCGAAGCACGCATCGATGCCGGCGTCCGCGTGCTACGCGAGTACGGCGTGCCGAACTACCCTTACCCCGAGCGGGCCGCGGCGACCCTGGCGGCGATGGACAATTACCGGCAAGAACGAGGGCGTCTGATCCCCGAGCCGGAACCGTGCGAGGTCTGCCAGCCACCGGTTCGGGAACTGTTTGACCGGGTGCGCGAGGAGGGCCGCGTATCCATCGGCGATGCCGAGGCCCGTGAAGTTCTGGAAGCCTACGGATTCCCGGTCCCTGCATCGCAGCTGGCCGAGTCGCCGGAAGAAGCCGTTGATATGGCGGAGGAGATAGGATATCCGGTGGTGCTCAAGGTGGCCTCGCCGGACATTCTACATAAGACCGATGTGGGTGGGGTCAAACTCAACTTGAACTCACCGGAGGATGTGAGAGATGCGTTCGATCTGATCGTCTATCGAGCCAGTCGCTACGTCCCTGACGCACAGGTATGGGGCTGCCTGGTGCAGGAGATGGTCAAGGGCGGACGTGAGATTTTGGTGGGTATGAATCGTGATCCCCAGTTCGGTCCTCTGGTAGCCTTTGGCCTCGGCGGTATCTACGTAGAGGCGCTGAAAGATGTCTCCTTCCGCATCGCGCCTTTCAGCAAGAAAGAGGCCCGAGAGATGATCCACGAGATCCGTTCCTATCCCCTACTGGCGGGCGTGCGCGGCGAGCCCGCGGCTGACCACGAGGCGATGGTGGATGCACTAATGCGGATCAGTCAGCTCGTGACGGATTTCCCTGAGATTGTGGAACTCGACATCAATCCGTTGACGGTCTTCGAGGAAGGCAAGGGAGCTGTGGCGATCGACATGCGCCTGGTGCTGGAATCGTGAACAAGCTAGATTGTCTACCCGTATGATCAATAAAAGGAGCAAGCTATGAAGGCCCTGTATATCACATCGATCGAGCCTTTCTCCGGCAAGACCGCCGTCTGCCTGGCCCTTGGACGCCGGTTTAAGCGAGAGGGCTACGAAGTCGGCTATTTCAAGCCGCTATCCACCCAGCCGTGGGAGCCCGTTCCCGGTCGCACTGTGGATGAAGATGCCGACTTCGTCCGCCGAACGCTCGAATTGGACGAGTCCACGGAGGATCTCGTGGGAGTGCTCCTCACTCCTTCCCTCGCCCGAGAGATGCGTTGTGGCTGTACCGATCGTGACCTTATGGCCGACGTGAAGGCAGCATACGACAGGATCAAACTCGGCAAGGACATCATGGTGGTCGAGGGCGGAGGGTCCCTCCGAGAAGGCCTCAGCCTGGGACTCGATCCCAGGACCGTTACAGAGACCCTGGACATGTATGCCTTGGCCATCGTCCGGTATCACAATCGAGTGAACCAGGGAGATGACTGCATAGCAGCCTATCAGCATCTGTATGACCATCTGATGGGCACCATAGTTAATGCTGTGCCGAAGGGCGAGATGGGACTCTCTGAGAAGATCTGCACGCCTTGCCTGGAGAAGCAGGACATCCGCGTCCTGGGCACGATCCCGTTCGAGGAGGAACTGCAGGCCATCAGCGTGGGGGAGATAGCAGAGGTGCTGGGAGCCGAGTTCCTGGCGGTAGCAGATAAGCGCGACGTGCTCATTGAGCGTTTCGTAGTCGGTGCCATGGGCGTGGATCAGGCGTTGCCGCGCATACGCCGAGTGCCTGGTGCCAAGGCGTTGATCACAGGCGGAGACCGTTCGGATATGCAGCTGGTCGCACTACAGACGGCAACGAGGTGCCTTATTCTCACCGGGAACCTGCGGCCGATGCCGGAGGTTCTACGCCGAGCAGAGGAGATAGGCGTACCGGTGCTTCTCGTCCGACAGAACACCCTGGAGACCGTAGAGAGCATTGAGAGAGTCTTCGGCAAGACCCGCCTGGGCCAGGACACGAAATTGGCCAAATTCGAATCCCTATTTTCCGAACACTTCGACTTCGAACGCTTAGACACGCTAATAGGGCTCTCTCAGTAATCGGCCGATCTGGCATCACTGAAAGGGGTAAGGAGGGAACCATGATAACGACAGAAATCGACACAATCATCGCCCGTGAGATTCTGGACTCGCGAGGGAATCCTACTGTCGAAGTAGAGGTGATCCTAGCTGACGGCATCTGGGGCCGAGCCGCCGTTCCATCCGGAGCATCGACCGGGGTCCACGAGGCATTGGAGCTGCGCGACGGCGACGAGAGTCGCTACAGCGGGAGGGGCGTGCAACAAGCTGTATCCAATGTGAACAACGTCATCGCCCCGGAGCTTATCGGTTGGCCTGTGGTTGATCAAGAAGGTATCGACGCCACCATGCTGGAGCTCGACGGCACGCCGAATAAGGAACGTCTGGGGGCAAATGCCATCTTGGGCGTCTCGCTGGCTGTCGCCAAGACCGCCGCAAATGCTCTGCAACTGCCTCTCTACCGGTATATCGGAGGCGTCCACGCCCACGTATTGCCCGTGCCAATGATGAACATCCTCAACGGTGGCAAACATGCGATGGACGGACCAGATCTCCAGGAGTTCATGATCATGCCGGTCGGCGCGTCGACCTTCGCCGAAGCCTTGCAGTGGGGCAGCGAAGTCTACCACAAGCTTAAGTCCGTGCTCAAGGCCCGAGGTAAATCGACCGGCGTTGGAGACGAGGGAGGCTTCGCGCCCAGCTTGGATGCTAACGAGGAGGCTATCGAGGTTATTCTGGAGGGCATAGAAGGAGCGGGATACGTGCCCGGAGATGACATCCACATCGCACTCGACCCGGCCGCCAGTGAGTTCTTCGAGCACGGTAAGTACGTCCTGAAGAAGGAGGGCCGCGAGCTCACTGGAGCCGAAATGGTGGACTTCTACGCGGACTGGGTGGAGAAGTACCCCATCATCAGCATAGAGGACGGTCTCGACGAGGATGACTGGAACAACTGGGTGTTGATGATGGAGCGCCTGGGCGATAAGATTCAGATCGTCGGCGATGATCTCCTGGTGACTAATCCGGAACGGGTGCAGAAGGCAGTCGATCTAAGAGCATGCAACTCTCTCCTGTGTAAGGTAAACCAGATCGGCTCATTGAGCGAGGCCATCGCCTCGGTGCAATTGGCGCAGCGATCAGGGTGGACCGCCGTGGTGTCACACCGCTCGGGGGAGACAGAGGATACGACCATCGCCGATCTGGCAGTTGCGCTGAACACTGGGCAGATCAAGACTGGAGCCCCTTGCCGCTCCGAGCGCGTAGCCAAGTACAACCAATTGCTGCGAATCGAACAGGAACTGGGTGAGGACAGCAAGTATGCAGGAATGGAGGCCTTCACGAATCTCCGCTAGAGCGGACTGTCCTCCATCTGGCCTCGCGTCGTCCTGAAGTTCGCCACAAGCTATGTCGCATCTCAGCACCCGTGCCCCGCAGCAGTGATCAAGCTGCGGGGCAACTTGTAGCTAGCGAGAAGGAGGCAGCTATGCCGCGCACGAAAATCGTCTGTACGATCGGGCCAGCCACAAACAGCACCGAAAGGATGCGCGCCCTGATGCACGCCGGGATGGATGTGGCACGCATCAATTTCTCCCATGGCGATCACGACGCTCACAGCGAGTCGATCGCCAGACTGAGAGACGTGGCCAAACAGGAGAGGTGCCTGACTGCCATCATCGCCGATCTGCAGGGGCCGAAGCTCCGGGTCGGGGACATCGAAGAGGAACCGATGGCGCTACGCGAGGGAATGCTTGTCACCCTCTCGCCGGTCGCCCGGTCGAGCCACGAAGGCGAGATTCCGGTGCCGCATCCAGAGCTTCTTCGAGATCTCAACGCAGGCCAGAGAGTGCTTCTAGATGACGGCGATTTATCGTTGAGCATCGAAAGGCGCGGAGACGAGGGTGGCCTGACAGCCCGGGTGGTCACAGGAGGCCATCTCACCTCCCATAAGGGGATCAACGTCCCGGGGGCCAGCCTTTCGTTCTCATCGCTCACGGACAAAGACAAACAGGACGCAGCTTTTGCACTCGAACAAGGCGTAGACTACTTCGCCCTCTCCTTCGTGCGTCGCGCTGCCGACATACGTGAGCTCCGCCATTTCCTCAAGAATAATGGAGCCCAGAGACCCTCCATCATCGCCAAAATTGAGAAGCCGGAAGCCCTCTCTGATTTCGATCAGATCCTGGCTCAATCTGATGCGATTATGGTCGCTCGTGGTGACCTGGGCGTGGAGACACCTGCCGAGGAAGTGCCATTTCATCAGAAGCAGCTCATCAGAAGCTGCAATCGAGCAGGGAAACCCGTGATAACGGCCACTCAGATGCTGCAAAGGATGATGGAGCACCCACGTCCCACACGTGCTGAGGCGTCAGATGTCGCTAATGCAATCCTCGACGGTACAGACGCCGTCATGCTTTCTGGAGAGACCGCCGTAGGCAACTACCCAATCGAGGCAGCGGAGACCATGGCAAGGATCTGCGCCAACGCGGAGGCTCATCTGCCACGTAGTCGCTTGCTAGAGTGTGGCACGGAGTGTTACGACGTGACGACGGAGGCCATCAGCTCCGGAGCTGTAGAGATTGCCAATGAAGTCAGCGCCAAAGCTATCGTGACCGCGACGATGTCTGGAACAACTGCGCGGATGGTCGCTCGCCACCGACCCAAGGTCCCCATCGTTGCCGTAACACCTAACGAGAGAACGCTCTATCGCCTCGCACTAGTGTGGGGCGTAATCCCTGTGGAGGTCCCTGAGTTTACGACCACTGACGAGATGGTGGAGATGATGGTTAAAGCAGCTAGTCGCGAAGGATTGGTCGCGTGGGGTGATCCAATCGTCCTCACGGCGGGCATTCCTTTCGGTCGGGGGAACAAGACGAATATGCTTAAAGTCCACGTAATGGGAGAGGACAAACAGATCCAGTAGTTGCCTTCCGTAGCATCGGCGGTCCATCTACAGACGGAGGGTGCGCTATCCAGAGGCGAGAACCATCCTCTCGGCAGCCGTCGATACCATCCTGTCGGACCAGGGGAAGGTGATTCTGGCGAGGCTTAAGACTCCGCTCGCGAGAAATCCTCCGGAATTGAACGCTCCTCTGAGGAATATGCGGGCTCAAGGGCCTGCGGAGTGACACTCGCGCCGCAGTAGGGACAAAGCGACCATTGCAGTCGAAGTGGCTTTCCACACTCCGGACAGGCCTTCTTAAGGCGGGTGTGGCAATCAGGGCAGTAGAGAAAACCGTGATCCACGCGCTGTCCACAGCCGGGGCATTCCTCCGGTTCTTCGATGGCCTGTAGAAGCGCTTCTTGTTCTAGGGAGTGTTCATACGCTTCCTCAAGTGTCTCCCGAGGGCGAAGCATCAAGTACACGATCAAGCCGATGACGGGCAGTACGAGCACCAGAAGCGTGGCGAGGATCTGGGCCAGCACGTCGCGGGAACGAGCACGAATATCGCGGAACGTCCATATGGCCATCCCGCCGACTATCGCTATGGTCACTGCCCCGCAGATCGTTGACAGAACGGTCAAGAAGGCGGGGATGTTTTCGATAAGGGTCTCCATGAATAGAACACTCCCTAGCTAACCACTCTACGTTCAGGTGCGGTATTATACCACCGGTCAATGCGTCAGCAAGCAGGGATTCGACCGGAACCGCATCCTATGTATGTTTCGTCCGATCCAAACACTCTCTGAGGAGCGTCAACCGAAGCAAGAGCCATCCTCTCGCTGAGACGCCTGCAGCTCGCGGTCGCGCCCGAGAGACAAGCGATGCTTGACAACACCCATGAGCTATGGTATTCTGCCAAGCCGATAGCTGGGATTCCAGACCAAGTCTGCCACCTTTAGTCCGAATCGTCAAGAACCAAGAGACATACAAGAGAGGCGTTGCCCTCAGAACAACCGTGCGGAGCGAAACTGATGTGGCAGCAGTGACGGCAGGTCCGGCATGAACACTCAGTTGGGCCAGGACGGGTTCGCCAGTTGATATTGAGCTCATTGAGTGCCGAGGACCATGGTGTTCTTTCGATGCAGAGAAGAGGCTGCCTTCAGGACCCAGCGCCCCCCCGAACACACCGGGGGTTGTTTCGTATGGAGCGGTATGGAACGAGCCTGTGATGCTTTGGCTGGATCTCTGAAAGCCTGAAAGATGAGATAGACCAGGGAGTGACTAGCGTGCAAAGAATTGAACCGAGTGGCCTTTACTACACAAACATGATCGTCCGCTTTACCCTGGAAGCCATGGAAGAGATCATGGGGAAGAACGGTCTAAACGCCATTCTCAACCTCTCCGGTCTCTCGCAGCTCATCGACAACTACCCACCCGCGAACCTCGACAAGGAATTCGACTTTGCCGATTACTCAACCCTCATGGGAGCGCTGGATGAGATGTACGGTCGACGGGGCGGTCGAGGCCTACAGCTGCGCGCGGGACGCGTCGGCTTCAATCGAGGGGGAAAGAGGATGGGTGCGCTGGTCGGCGTGGGAGACCTGGCCTTCAGAATTCTCCCGCTTGGGGCTAAACTCAAAGCCGGGCTTCCAGCCATGGCCAAAGTCTTCACCAGATTCAGTGATCAAGAGAGCTGGGTGGAAGACCATGGTGACCGTTACATCTACTATATCAACCCGTGCCCCGTCTGCTGGGGGCGCACCGCCGATCAGCCCATCTGCTTCGCCGCCAAAGGGCTTCTGGAGGAGGGCCTACACTGGGTGAGCGGCGGGCGCAAGTTCAGGGTGGACGAGATCGAATGTGTCGCAATGGGAGATGAAACCTGCACCTTTGCTATCTACAAGGACCCCATAGGCTAACGCAGGACAGCAATTCGGACTGACAGCACCGCTGCAGGAAAAGCAAAGCGGGCTATGAGAACCCTGATCGGTGAGGATCAAGTTGCCACTGAGCTTCTCCACAGATCCTCAGACCCGCATGCCGCCACTTGAAGCCGTGGTCGCTCTCAAGGAAGCCCTAACCGACACCTTGATGAGGACGACCGAGATTCGGTGGATGGCTTGTTGACACGGAATCAACGTACATTCCGCTGTGACGTCCCTCTCGAACGGAATTAGCACTACCCATGAACGTAACGATTGTCATCCCTACTTACAACGAGGCCGATAACGTCAGACCAATGACCGACGCGCTGCTTGCGCTCGGCCTACCTGCCAGCAATATCCTCTTCGTGGATGACGACTCTCCTGACGGGACAGGACGCATCGCGGATCAGCTAGCTGCTGAACACTCCGGCATCATTCACGTGCTTCATCGCACCGGGCAGCGCGGCCTTGGGCGAGCTTACATCGACGGATTCCAGTGGGCTCTTGAGCGTGGAGCAGACGCCATAGTCCAGATGGACTGCGATTTCTCTCACGCCCCTGGAGATGTGCCTCGACTCGTGGGCCCCCTGCCGGAGTACGACCTCGTCATCGGCTCCCGATATGTGAAAGGGGGAGGGGTAGCCGAGGATTGGGAGTTCAGTCGTGAGTTGCTCTCCTGGTGGGCGAATCTTTACGCCCGAGCCATTCTAGGATCGTCCCTGCGTGACATCACCGCTGGCTTCAGAGCCTGGCGGCGGGAGACGCTCGAAGGAATCAACCTGGCCTCTATTCGTTCGCAGGGCTACATCTTCCAGGTAGAAATGGCGTACGTGGCGACCCAACTGGGGTACTCGGTCCTGGAGGTGCCGATCCACTTCGAGGAGCGCCACCGCGGAGAATCGAAGATGAGTATGTCGGTCAAGATCGAGGCGGCACTAGGCGTCTGGAAGATCTGGTGGCGTCATCGCCATCTACAGCCGAGCGATCGCTAGCCGCTATGATCCGTAAGCATCTGCCCGATCTGGGCATCCTCATCCTGCTCTCCCTGCTTCCGCTTCTGCTGTTCGCTCCAGTCTCGCTGGGGTCAAGAACACTGCTACCCGCAGACATCCTATTCTCGTTCGAACCTTACCGCGCCGCAGCAAGCGACCTGGGTGTCTCCCACCCCCACAATCACTTGCTAGGCGATCTGATTCTAGAGAATTACCCCTGGAAACGATTCGTCGTCGAGGCCATCCGCTCTCGAGAGCTTCCTCTCTGGGATCCCTACACCTTCTCCGGACACCCGTTCCTGGCGAATGGGCAGCACTCGGCGCTCTACCCACTCAGCATACTCTTCTACATCCTCCCACTGTGGCGCGCCTATGGCGTCTTCGCTTGGCTACAGCTAGGACTTGCCGGGATGTTTTCCTACCTGTTCGCCCGTGTATTGGGGATTCGGCGTCTTGGCGGGATGATTGCAGGGATCACGTTCCAGTTCAGTGGATTCATGCTCGTCTCGGTGGTGCACCCGATGATCATCGCTGGGGCATCATGGCTGCCATTCATCCTGGCTATGGTAGAGCTGGTCGCGCAGCAGCGACGTGCATTCAAGGGGCGGCGCACCTCGCTTCCCTGGGTCCTGCTTGGGGCGATAGGGCTGGGATGCCAGATGCTGGCGGGGCACGCCGAGAACACCTACTTCGTGCTGTTGGTGACTGCGCTCTACGCAATCTGGCGCCTGGGTCGAATCGCGCTGACCCAGCGCTCTTCCGGGAAAGGACGCAGCTGGCGAGAAGCAGCCAAACCCATCGTTCGGCCGGCGCTCTGGCTGATTCTGCTGGTTGTGCTGGGTCTGGCCCTTGGCGCCGTTCAGTTTGTTCCGTTGTATGAGGTCGTCTCCACGAGCTTCCGCGGTGGTGAAGAAGCGGCCAGTCTGACACAGGTGCTGGAGTGGGCCTATCCACCTCGGCGACTGATTGCCTTTGCCATCCCCAATTTCTTTGGCAATCCTGCCCATCATAGTTTCTTTGATCTCTTCTCCTGGGAGCATACACCGGCACCACAGCGAGATAATGGCCGGTACATCTACTGGGGAATCAAGAACTACGTGGAGGGAGGAGCGTATCTAGGTCTGCTACCCCTATTCCTTGCAAGCATAGCGATCATTGGATGGGTCAGACCCTATGTATCGCGCGTCGTTCCCACTCTGACTCCTTCGAGGGACGCAGCATCTGCTGGCGAAAGCCGGGTCGGGCATCACACGATACCTTTCTTCATCCTTCTGTCGGCTTTCTCTTTGGGTTGCATCTTCGGCACGCCCCTCTATGCACTGGTCTATGCACTGCCGCTGCTGAAGCAGTCCCACTCTCCGTTCAGATGGGTCTTTCCACTGACATTGGCCGTCGCTATCCTCGGTGGTTTTGGGGCAGACGCTGTACAAAGACACAGCAAGAGGATTCGGAGTTCGGGAAGTGATGCTCCGCATTCTCCATCTCCTGCTCGGAATCTCTTCCTGCTGGGGGCTTCCCCCTCGACGGTCTCCCTACTGGGTAGTCTGGCTGTCTGGGGAGGACTGGCTACACTGGGCGGTTTGGCCTTGAGCCGGGTCTTCTTCGCCCAGGTCGAGCCATTGGTGGAGCAGATCTTCGCGTCCCTCGCTGGCGCCCCCTCTGCATTCCCCAACCACCGTGCCTTTTATTCCTATGAGTTCAAGTGGATAGCCATTTTCGCCCTTCTCCTTAGCGGCACCGGCATCGTTCTCCGTGTGAGTCACTGCCCCATTCGTCTCGGCAGAAGACCTTTGTGGGAATGTGCGGCTGTGGGATTCATCGTGGTGGATCTCATCGTCTTCGCCGCGGGCTTCTATCCGGCGCTTGATCCCGCACTGCTCGGGTATACCCCACCAGCGGTCGACTTCCTTAAGAACGACCAGTCCGTCTGGCGCTATGCCGCCTTCACCCCGCCCGGTACGACGAAGACGATGAGGCCAAACGTGGGCATGTTCTACGATCTGCAAGGAGTCGCCGGGTATGACTCGTTGTTCAGCAGCCAGTATCGTGACTACATGGCGCTGATCGAGCCTCAGGACGAGACTTTGTACAATTTGATTGCCGCCTTCCGCGACTATTCGAGTCTGGACAGTCCACTCACGGACCATCTCAACGTGAAGTACGTCATTACTGAAGCGGAGATCGACAGTCCCAAGTACGAGCAGGTCTATCAGGACAAGGCGGTGCGTATCTACGAGAACCTCGGAGCGATGCCCCGAGCGTTCACGCTCCCGACGTCGGCCACCATACAGACAGACGACTTCGGGTCCACTGTGCAGACCAGTGATCCCCGTCATTATGTGATACTCGAAGAAACAGAATGGGATGGATACGCTGCAGGAGCCGAACGAGGTACCGCCCTCGAGCAAACCATCTCCAGCTACACCATCAACGAAGTCTTCATAGATGTGACCAGCACGGAGCCGAGCTGGCTCGTCCTCGCCGATGCGTACTCGCCAGGGTGGAAGGCATTCGTCCGCCCGCTAGGCACAGGCGAGGACGCGGAAGCCGAGGTTGAGATTCATCGCGTGAACGGGACGTTCCGCGGAGTGGTGCTGGAGGAGCCTGGGACGTGGACCGTGCGGTTCAAGTACAGCCCAAATAGCGTAAAGATTGGGGCGTTCGCCAGCTTCATCGCCGGGATGACGATCCTCTTCCTGGCCGGCCTCTATGTCTGGCGTTTCTTCTACCGTGAAACCGACCACACGGACACTGTCCGGCGCGTGGCCAAGAACTCTGTGGCACCGATCGTCCTGAACTTCTTTAATCGATTCATCGATTTCTCCTTCGCTGCCTTGATGGCTCGCATCCTGGGCCCTACCGGTATGGGGCGCTACTTCACGGCCGCCAATATCTACCTGTGGTTCGATACCCTGGCAAACTTCGGTCTGGATATGTATTTGATGCGCGAAGTGGCACGGGACCGGAGACGCACCCGCCAGGTCTTCATAAACACGACGTCATTGCGTCTGCTACTCTTTGCAGGAGTGATCCCGATTCTGGGGGCCTTCCTGGCTGGACGACAGGCGCTACAAAACCCCTTGACGGACGACACGGTCTGGGCGGTCATCCTCCTTTACGTCGGTCTGCTGCCGGGCACGATAGCCAATAGCCTGACGGCACTCTTCCGTGCGTTCGAGAAACATGAGTACCCCGCCGCGATCGAGACCGTCACAACCATCATCAGGGTCACTCTAGGAACGCTGGCCCTTGTGGGCGGCCTGGGGATTCTGGGGCTAGCCGGGACATCCATTCTGACCAACATCGCCACAATGACGATTCTGGCAGTCCTGGCCTGGCGCATGTTGTGGACCACGCTCCCGCACCAAGAAGTGCGCCTTTCAGGATCCCTGCAGCGCGCCATGTTGATTGCAAGCTGGCCTCTGATGGCCTCACTCCTGCTTCAATCACTGTTCACCGGGGCCAACGTTGTCCTGCTTCAGTACTTCCAAGGGGACGATGTCGTCGGCTGGTACAACGCCGCAAGCAAATGGGTGATGAACATGCTCAATATCATCCCGTCTCTCTTCACTTTCGCTGTCTTCCCCATACTTTCGCGGCAGGCCGCCGAGGACAAGGACCGTCTGCGACGGTCGTACCGCGTATCCGCCAAGCTACTGACAATCATAGCGCTGCCTACAGCCATATTGGTGACTGTTATGGCGAGGCCAATGGTGTGGGTCTTGAGCGGGCCACGATATCTGCCTCACGGGGCAGTCGCACTGCGACTTCTGGTTTGGTCAATCGTGTTCGGATGGATCAACAGTCTGACCAACTATGTCCTGATTGCGCTCAATCGTCAGCGTTACGTCGTGTGGGCCTCAGCCGCCCGCGTGGGCTTCGCGTTGCTCGCCAATGTGGTGCTCGTGCCGAGGTTCAGCTACACAGCCTCCGCATGGATTATCATCGGCGGAGAGCTTCTCCTGACCAGCCTATTCATAACCGATCTGCGACGACGAATAGGATCGGTGGCGTGGAGCGAGATCCTCGGCCGGCCTGCCCTGGCAGGCCTGGCGATGGGAGTGACCGTCTGGGTTGTAGGGAACTACAGCCGTCCTCTCGCCCTGCTGTCAGGCCTCGTTGTCTACGTGCTGGCACTGTTCGCCCTGCGAGTCCTGACCCCTGAAGAGCGAGACCGACTCGCCTCCCTGATGCCGGGACCGCTCCGGAGGGCGCTCGGGAAAGCAGCCGTCGGTAAGGCGACGTAGACACGCAGGACGGTATGTCGCTCATGAAGAAAAGCCTGGTGTTTTGCCACAGGTGAGATAGAGGGAGAGTCCTATTGGACGCGATCCGCGAACGACTTGAGATTCTCTGGGGACGGTTGACGGAGCAAGGAATTCGGGTAACCGTGCTATGGGCCGCCGACCACTTGGTGCGCATCATTTCGGGCGCCCCCATCCCGGCCGTCAGCCAGATCACACCCCAGTTACACGTTGGAGGTCAGTACCGCAAGCGAGGCTGGCACCGCTTGAGAGAGCGAGGGGTCACCGCGGTCGTTAACATGCGCACGGAGTTCGACAACGAGGCGGCAGGGATCGCGCCTCATCGACATCTGCATCTCCCCACAGTCGATGATGCTCCCCCATCGATGGAACACCTGAAAGCGGGCGTCACCTTCATACAAGAAGAGATCGAGCGCGGTGGCGGGGTCTACGTCCATTGCGGAGCCGGGGTAGGACGCGCACCCACGATGGCCGCGGCCTACCTGGTCAGTGTGGGTCTGACGCCTGACGAAGCGTGGAACAAGATCCGAGACGTGCGTCCCTTCATCCGCCCTAAACCGGCACAAGTCGCTCAGATCGAGCGATTCGCCAAAGCCCTTCGCCTCAAGGACTGAAGCGAAATAGACAGACATCACCGTCCTGGATCTCGTACTCCCGCCCCTTGATGCGAACGCGCCCCTGGTCACGGGCGACCTGCCAGCTACCCACTCCCTCCAGTTCTGTGAAAGAGATAACCTCGGCCCGAATGAATCCCTCTTCCATCTGAGTATGGACTTGACCCGCCGCTTGCGGCGCCCTGGTCCCGCGCTCAATCGACCAGGCCCGCACCTCCTCCCCGCCCGCGATCGTGAAGAAGGTGATCAGATCAAGCACCTGGTAACCTGCCTTCGCCAGCCTCTCCAGGCCTGAGCGCTCCAGACCGACCTCGGCGCGATAGGCTACCGCATCCTCGGCCGGCCACTCGCTTAACTCAGCCTCCAACTCGGCGCAGAGGACGACATGAGTAGCACCTTCCCGCTCTGCAAGTCGTGCCACCTCCTCCGCTCTTGGTCCTCCGTCCGGAAGATCGTCCTCCGCCACGTTCGCAACGTAGACCCGCTTCTTAGCGGTGAGCAACGGGAATTCCGCAGCCAACCGGGGTCTGAGACCACCTCGCCCTATCCAAGACCGCGCTCGCTCTCCGCTCTCCAGAATCCCTCGCAGCTCCTCCAGGGCATCCAACTCTGCCGCATAGTCGCGAGGCTTGGCCTTTGCCGCCGAGCGGACCCTCTCTAACCGACGCTCCACAACCTCAAGGTCGGCCAGGATCAGCTCCAGATCGAGCACTTCAACGTCCCGAATCGGATCCACTGCCCCCTCGACGTGGGCTATGTCGGGGTCCGTGAAACAACGACAGACAACGGCCACGGCGTCGACCGTGCGAATATGCCCAAGAAACTGATTCCCAAGCCCCTCACCTCGATGCGCGCCCTTCACCAGGCCGGCGATATCCACGAATTCCACAGCGGCCGGCGTGACTCGCTCAGGCTCCACCATCTCCGCCAACGCCTCCAGTCGCGAATCAGGAACCGGTACCACCCCCCGGTTCGGCTCGATGGTCGTGAACGGGTAAGAAGCCACTTCAGCCCTGGCGTTCGTGAGAGCGTTGAATAGCGTCGATTTCCCTACGTTCGGCAGCCCTACAATGCCAATCTGCAATGACATGAAGCGCTCCTTTGCTAATCCATCCCCGTAGACCCGCTCAGAGGGAGACTGACGTAGAAAGTGCTACCCTCATCAACCTCGCTGTCCACCCAGATATCGCCTCCGTGCCGGTCAACGATAGACTTGACGATAGACAGCCCCAGCCCGGTCCCCGCAACATCCGGAACGTCGCGACGCCTCACCCGGTAGAACTTCTCGAAAAGGCGCACTTGATGCTCCGGTGCGATGCCAATCCCCGTGTCGGAGACGGAGATCACCGCTCTTGATCGCTGGCCTTCCCTCCGCACAGATAGCGCGACAGTCACGATTCCCTCGCTAGACGTATACTTGACCGCATTGTCCACCAGATTCGTGATTGCCTGACGGAGCAATGCTGCGTCACCAGATATGATCGCTGACCCATCCGACGGTGAGGCGAACTGGCCTATCGATTCCGTTCGCAGCGTAATCCCCTTCGCAGCCGCACGGGCACGCAGGCTGTCGACGGCCTCAGCCACTACTGCGCCCAGGTGGCAAGGCTGGCGCTCAAGGCCCACGCCTGCTTCGATGCGCCCCAGATCAAGCAAATTGTCGACCAGGTTACTCATCTGACTGACGCCGCGAAGAATCCTTTCAACGTACTTCTCTTGCTGCTCATTGAGCTCGCCAGCCGTAGGGAGCATCGTCGCGTAACCACGCATGAACGTCAGCGGTGACCGCAAGTCGTGAGAGACCGTCGCTACGAAGTCGGACTTTAACTCATCCAGTTCCTTCAGGTGGGTGATATCTCGCATCACAGCGACACGACCGAGTCGCTCGCCATCCGAACTCAAAATAGCGGAAACGCTGGCGTAGAGCGTCCGCCCGTTGGGCACAGATAGCTCGCGGGTCAGCGCCTCATCGACATCGAGCGGTTCCTCAAAGATGCCTGTCAAAGCCTCTGGCAGCGGAGACTGGTTGACTTTCTGGTCCGAGACCTGCTCGCTCCTTACATCGAAGGCGCGTTCGGCGGCAGGATTGATCAACAGAATACGATTCTCGCGATCAGTGACCAGGACAGCATCGGTGGTGCTGGCTAGGATTGCCGCCAGTCGCCTCCTTTCTCCCTCGGCAGTCTGAAAAAGGCGCGCGTTCTCAACCAGCACCGCTGTCTGTCCCGCCAGCGTCGAAAGGAGATCGACATCAGAGTCGTCGATTTGGCGCACCTCGGTGTATCCAATCCACATCACAGCAGGAACTTGTTGCTTGGTCTGGATCGGTAATGCGATGACAGCCTTTATCGATCCATCAAGATCCTCCAGATCAGCCAACGATTTGGCGCGCGCCAGGTTCTCTATCACTAGCGGGCGATCCATAGTCTTGGCAGTGTTAGCCAACACCCTATCAAGGGGTTGCAGCCCCTGGCGGGGCTCACCTCGCGACACCGTCATGTAGGGACTCCCATCAGCAGATAGGAGCACAATGTGAGCGACCTGGGCGTCGGTCGCTTCCAATGCTCCCTGGAGGATGAACGGCATGCCTTCCTGCAGCTCGAGAGTGGCCGACACGGACTGACTGACCTGAAGCAAGAGAGAAAGATCCTCCATACGATCCTTCAGACGAACCCGCATATCCTCAAAGGCTTCTCCCACGCGAGCAACCTCATCCTCCCCGGAGATCGCCACCCGATGGGAGAGATCCCCCTCGGCAATCCGATCCGCCGCCGTCGCCAGCTCCTGAAGAGGCTGGGTCAACCAGTTGGTAACAAGAGAGATCGCGATCACCAATCCCCCGCCGAGCAAGATCTGAAGCCCGAGCAAGGGCATGGCAATCTGTCGGGCTTGTTCCAAGACGACCTCGTAGGGAAGACGAATAACCACTGTCCAGGGATACCCCTCTGCTGGGAGATGATAGACTAGCTCACGCGTATTGTCTTGGGGATTGCGGCTCCTGTAAGCCCAGCCTCCAAGCGCTGTGGCAATACGAGAAGCATCACCGTCGCCCCGGTGCTGGGCCAGTAGCATGTCTGCGTCAGGATGAGCGACGATTCGCCCTTTGGAGTTCACCAAGAAGCCCTCACCCCGCACATTTGTCCACTGAAGACCCGTCAATATCCGACCGATGATCGGATTGACGTCGAGCTGGGTACGACCGAGCAGCACGCGCGAAGGGGTATCGCCCTGCCCCGTTTCAGGACGGGTCATCGGTGCCAAGAATGACTGGACGACCAACCCTCTCTCGGAACGATGGACAGCGCTGATCTGTGTCGCTCCACTCTGCAGCCCTCTGTTCAGCAGAATCTCCTCCTCAGTGGTCAACTGAGAATCCCCTGTTGGGACCGGTGGATACATGGCAAGAGGCTGACCATTCGCATCGAATAGCATAAGCTGGTCGAAGAAGATGACTGTCCGCATATCTCTGCGCAGTCGGCTCTCCAAGGCAGTCGGGTTGCTGTCCCACAGTTCGACATCGTTAGCGAACTCTGATAACAGCCCCTGGCCTGTTTGGATGAAATAGGGAATGCCCTCAGCAGCACTGTTAGCGTCCCGCGCCATCTGCTCCACTGCCTCGGAGATCGCGAGCCGAATGGCCGTGGTCGTCACGGCGTAGACGAGCACGACCGTGATCAAGCCAATCAGGGGTACAAACAGAAATAGCAGTCGACGGTTCAACGTGCGGCTGTAAGGCGGAGATTGGCGAGCTGTGCGCACCGGTCGACACCGCGGGCAAAGGATGTACAAGGCCTGAAACACAAGGGCCGCCGCAAGACTCTCGAGAAGCAAAGACAGGGAATACGCACTTGTGAGTGCCACCGCATAGTCGAAGCCTGATAGACCCGAATCGATGACGTGAGCAAAGGAGGAGAGGAAGAGAAATACCGCCGCAAATGGGGTTGCCACGGGAAGAGCAACGACCGGCTGGCGCCCAGTGTGAGGTAGCCGTCCCCGATAGTCCTGGTGGAGAAGAAAGCCGACCAGAAAACCAAAAAGGGCAAGATAAAACGGATCCGCGATACCTCCCGTCGCGGTGCCAGCTCGCAGAATGCCTTTCACCAGACCCGCCAGCAGTGCCGGTCCCGGACCCAGCATTGCCCCGGCAAGCGCTATGGGGAGCGTTCCAAGCAGTGGTGCAAAGGGCTGGGAGGGTGCGAAGGGCACCCCTGGGGGTGAGAGCACGTTACGACTGGGGAATCTGATCAGCAACAGGTGTTCAGCAACCACAGGAGCCAGAAGACATCCCGAGAAGATCAGAACACCCCGCCGATCCAACTCCAGGAAGTCTCGGCGGAAAGCATAGAGGATCCCCAAGCTCGACAGCAAGGCGAGAGCGAATAGGGCGTATTCCCATCTGTTCGGCTCGACGAAGATGAGCCGCGCCCAGGGCCTCCAGATCTCGAAATCCATAGGGGTTTACCACTCCGTCAGGGAACGCCGTTTCTGGCAAGATTATAGCACACCGGGGGATTTACTCCAATCTTGCTCACACCACGTGGCAGCGGTATAATCGAATCCAGACGTCTGACAACTGCACTACAAGCTGCTGACCAAGAAACTCGACGTCACAAGACCTTTGCAGGAGAAGCATGGAGATCGAAGTTGCTGTAGCCAAGGTCGGTAAGTGGGCCACCAGCCAGAGCGGGGACACGCTCGAGATGATCGAGCGCCCCCAGGGTGGCTTCTCCTTCGTGTTGGTGGACGGCCAGCGATCCGGAAGGGCGGCCAAAGCAATCAGCAACCTCGTTGCTCGGAAGGCGATCTCTGAGCTTGCGGAAGGCGTGCGCGATGGAGCAGCGGCTCGTGCTGCTCACGACTACCTTTATACTCACAGGGGTGGTCAGGTGTCTGCCACCCTCAACATTCTCTCCGTAGACTTGGTCACTGAGACACTGGTGCTCTCACGGAACAGCCACTGCCCTATCATTGTGTTCACTCCCGCAGAAGGCTTACAGCTGCTCGATGAACCAGTGACACCCATCGGTACCCGACGTCGCACCAAACCGTCCATTACAGAGCTCCCCTTGAAGGCCGGTACGCTGGCGGTCGTCTACACGGATGGTCTAGAGAGAGCTGGCGCGCGATCAAGCCGGGTCTTCGACATCCCAGAGGCAGTGCAGGAGATCATGGAACAAGGCGAGATGACGGCACAACGCTTCGCTGATAGTCTGCTTGAGCGAGCCCTGGCATTGGAGGGGGGACGACCTCGCGACGACATCAGTGTGCTGGTGATGCGGGTCACAGACCAGAAAGTTGAGAACGAGGTGCGTCACCTGGCTCTCCGAGTACCATTGTAGCCGTGTGGAGGCAGTTTGGACGCCTTCTGATCAAGAAGAACCCCCGAAATGACTGGGCGGTGATTCGTCAAAGGCTATCCTATAGAGATTCCGTCTGAACCAGCAGTGCTCCCTCATTTGAACGACAGGCCAAAGGGACATCAATCCACAGACAAGCAGTTCTTGATCGGCGTGGTAGGCCCCTGTGCATCTGGCAAGTCGACCCTCGTGGCAGCCCTCAGAGACCGAGGCTACAACGCCCGGGAGATCAAGCAGGAGCATTCGTATGTAGCCACTATGTGGCAACAAGTCACCCACCCGGACCTGCTTATCTACCTCCATGTCTCTCAGGGAGTCGCCAGTCAACGGCGTGCTGCCGAAGCAGGTGCTGCCTGGTGGAATGAGTTGGAGGAGCGCCTTCGACATGCACGTCGACACGCCGATCTCCATGTCGACAGCGATCATCTGAGCCCTCAAGAGGTCCTAGACAAGACCTTATCCTTTCTCAAGCAGCACGCGAGCTGACCCAATGGGGCCGGGCAGTTCTCGGCACGGACCGGTTCCCAGAGCGCATCAAACACCCAGATCCGCGCGCGGCGAGACAGCGACCGACGTTGCTGATTGAGCTTAGTCAGCGTTTAGATGCAGAGGCTCTGCGCATCCCAATCTGACAGGTCCCAAGCGCGGGAGAAGCCTCTCAGATCCCGATCTGAAGGCGATAGTGTTGCGACTTTGACCCCATGGGGTATAATACCATCGCGTAGCACGGCAGTGGGCAGTCGTGTTTACTGTCGAATACATAGATAGAAGCTTGGACACGACGGGCGCAGAATCGCCCGTTCTCTTTCTAACTGAGAGACAATTATGGACTGGGTTAGCATACTGTTTTGGCTCGTCGGCACGCTGATCGTTATGTTGGGGCCAATTCTCTTGATTCACGAGTTGGCTCACTTCATCTTTGCGAAGCTGGCGGGTGCGCGCGTCGAAGAGTTCGGCTTTGGTTTTCCTCCGCGCCTGTTGGGCTTATGGCGAGGTAAGGGGTTTCTGAAGATCGGGAACACGCGGGTAGTTATACCGCGCGCGTTCAAGCTACCCCCCGAACTGGAGACCGATGACCGGGTTGAAGCGGTAACCACACGGCGAGATGATGGATCCTATGTCTTGGAGCGTCTCTGCATCCTTGATCAGGATGGAGATAGCCTGTCACCCGAGCACGAGCCATCCAGTGAAGCCATGCGGATGCGTGGTGTGGTAACAGAGCTGGAGCCAGGCACCCTATACAGTCTGAACGTGCTTCCGCTAGGAGCGTTCGTAAGGATGACGGGAGAAGAGGACCCATCCGACCCCCGCAGCTTGGCGGCGCAGCCAAAGCGTTGGCGCTTGGCCGTGCTGGCCGCCGGCCCGATAGTGAATATCGTGGCAGCTCTGCTGCTGCTCCTGGGAGCGTACACGAGTGGTGTCCCCACCCAGTGGCAGGTGAAGGTCACCGAGGTTATGCCGGAGACCCCTGCGCAGCAAGCAGGGCTACGCTCAGGAGACCTGGTCGTGTCTGCTGATGGAGAGCCCATCGACGAAGGGCTAGCGGAGTTGCACGGGATCATCCGCTCTGCTCCTGGGGAGACCGTCGACCTCAAGGTGGAGCGCGGAGGAGAACAGCTATCTCTCACGGCAATACCAGAACGTCGTGAAGGTGACGGGTTCCTGGGCATCATGATGGCGCCCTGGCCAGACCGGAGTGCAGTCGACCATTACTCCTTGCCGGGAGCTCTTCGAGCCAGCGCGAGCGATCTTGTGATGATAGCGAGAAGGACGTTCGAATTGCCGATTATGCTCATCCGCGGTGACGTCAGTTCGCAAGAAGCGCGACCGACCAGCGTCGTTGGCATCAGCCAGATTATGACCTTTTCCCTGCAGCAGAGCATTGAGTGGGGACTGGCTTTCCCCGCACTCCAGACTGCGTCACTGATCAGTTTGGCCCTTGGCCTGACAAACTTGTTGCCCCTTCCCGCTCTCGACGGAGGTCGGATTCTGTTTGTCCTGCTCGAAGCAATCCGAGGACGTCGTATACCCCCTGAACGAGAGGCAGTGGTTCACTTGATTGGAATGATGATCCTGGTGGGGCTGATGCTCCTCGTGATGCTTCAGGATTTCCTAAACCCGATCATTCCATGGTCGCTGCTGAACTGAGGAAGACGATGAACGCCAAGAATCAACCACTTCAGTTCGTCCTGGACGAGCTGCTCAAGGAACACAAGACACTGCATCAAGCCCCGCTGTACTATCTCTCTGGCCTCGATGCCGACGAGGTGAAACGTGTGCGGGAGGCGTGGGCGGACCTGGACACGAGCGTGCGTCTGGATTTGACGTCCCGGCTGGTCGAGATGGCCGAGGCAGATTTCACACTCAACTTCAGCGCGGTCTTCCGAATGGCGATGGAAGATGAAGATGCAGGAGTGCGGAAAGCGGCCATTGAGGGACTGTGGGAGGACGAAGATGTGCGTCTGATCCCACGGCTCGTCAAGCGCTTGCTGCAGGATGAGTCAGCAAGTGTGCGCGCAGCCGCAGCCAAGTCATTGGGTCGCTTCATCCTGCTGGGCGAGCTGGAGAAAATCCGTCCAGAGCCTCGTCGGGTGGCCTACGAGGCTCTCTTGGAGGCCCACCAGACCCACAGCGAGGAGAATGAAGTACAGAGAAGAGCGCTCGAGTCACTGGCGTATGTCTGCAATGACACTGTTGTCACCTCCATTCGGGAAGCCTACACATCACCCACGGAGAAGATGCGCGTCAGCGCGGTCTTCGCCATGGGCCGCAGTGCCGACACCCGCTGGGAGCAAGAGGTTCAACAGGAGCTCTTCAGCACCAATCCCGAGATGCGTTACGAGGCCGCTCGTGCCTGCGGGGAGTTGCAGCTCTCCGAGGCTGTATCGATGCTGGAGGAGTTGACAGAGGACACAGACATCGAGGTGCAGCAGGCCGCGATCTGGGCGTTGGGACAGATCGGAGGCGATAGAGCTCGGAAGACGCTGGAGTATTACTGTCGCGCCAGCGACGAAGCACTTCGGTCCGCCGCTGAGGCCGCCATTCGCGAATTCGACTTCCTGCACGGAGATCTCGAAGAGGTCTTCGCAGAGCTGGCGGAAGAGCCTTACGGGTAGGCAGGCCCCTTGCGCACGCATATTCGTCTGCTGGTCATTGCAGCCATCGCAGCGATCGTCGGTTCCTCGCTGGTACCCACTTCAGCATCAGCGGGCGGCATTACCGTCGGCAAGAACAGTGTGGAACACAGCTTCGCCCAGCAGGTCACCTTCTCCCTTCAGGTCAGCTCGGACGCCCGGATTTCGCAGATCTATCTTTTCTTCCAGGCCACCGACGACAATGAGACCAAGAAAGCAGCTGTGCCAATCGAACAGCCTGCGCGTGAGGTCAACGTAAGCTACACTCACGATGCGGGAACGTATCCGCTGTCGCCGTTTGCTGACATCAGTTTTTGGTGGCAGATTGAGGACGCGGCCGGCAACAGGCTGGAAACAGCACGGCAGCACTTCAAATACACGGACAACCGGTTTCAGTGGAGAACCCTGAGCGCGGACGGTATCACGACTCACTGGATTGAGGAGAAGGGGAGCCCGGCTTACGCTCAGACAGCGCTCGATATCGCGAAGACCAGCGCCGAGGAGATCAACGCGGAGCTTCGTGCTCCTGAGCCAGAGTCTATAGACGTGTATATCTATGACTCCGAGCACCACCTGGAGGCGGCAATGAGGCTCGGTGGGCGCGATTGGGCTGGAGGACAAGCGCGCCCAGAGCTGGGCGTCGTGGTGATGGCTGTACCACCGGAGCAAGGCTACGCGTCGCGGATGAAGCGCTATCTACCCCACGAGATCACTCACCTATTTGTCTATCGCCTGACAACTCCTGAAGGCTACAGACACGTACCGACGTGGCTCGACGAAGGTCTGGCGACGGCTAACGAGCAGTTGCCAACACCGGAGCACGCATTGATTCTCCAAAAGGCCTACGAGATGGACGAGCTTCTTCCACTCGAGGACCTTTGTGTCCCGTTCCCGTCCGATCCGAGCACAGCGGCCTTATCCTACGCACAGAGCGCTAGCATAGTGCGATTCATTCGCGAGCGCTATGGCGCCGACGGAATTCGCCGCCTACTATCAGCCTACGCTGATGGCGCCAGCTGTACCAGCGGCGTGCAGGAGGCACTGGATATCACCTTCACCAAGCTGGAAAACGCATGGAGAGTCAGCCTGAGGCCTGAGGCACGCTGGAAAGGCTGGCTCGAGGAAGTGGATGTGTGGATAGGGCTCTGGCTCCTCAGTCTGCTCGTCGCCGTCCCGATGATCGGGGGAATCCGTCGCCGTCGGGGCCGGTGATGCCCCCGAAGAGAATTAGGAAGCTGCAAAGATGGACGACGTGATCGTGTTGGATCTGGAGACTCAGCACATTGCCGATGAGGTAGGCGGCTGGGGTAATATCCGTGACATGCGACTGGCGGTCGGCGTCACGTACCACGCAGCCCAGGACGTCTACCGGACATATCTCGAGCCAGACGCTGAACGCCTTATCGCCACGCTTCGCGACGCAGATCTAGTAGTCGGCTACAACCTGCTCGGCTTCGACTATGAAGTCCTTCGCCGCTACACGGATGATCCCCTATTGGACCTGCCAACACGTGATATGCTTGACGACATTCATCGCACCCTCGGTTGGCGTCTTAAGCTAGACGATGTGGCCGCAGCAACGCTGGGTGAGGGAAAGAGTGCCGACGGTCTGCAAGCCGTCCGGTGGTTCCGTCAGGGCGAGATGCAGAAGGTCATCGACTACTGTAGACGCGATGTCGAAGTGACCTGGAGAGTATATCAGTTTGGCCAACAGAACGGGTACATCAAGTACCGTGACCGCAACTGGCGCACACGTAAGGTTTGGGTCCGGTGGTAGAGGCACAGACCTTCGAAGCCACTTACCTGGCATTGTACCGCTCGGGCGAATTGCAGGACCGGGTCACGAGCGCG
This sequence comes from uncultured Anaerolineales bacterium, assembly GCA_964597105.1. Classification (GTDB taxonomy): domain Bacteria; phylum Chloroflexota; class Anaerolineae; order B4-G1; family B4-G1; genus SKLM01. The sequence continues at coordinate 5,406 of CAZQXX010000006.1, read as the reverse complement.
TACGAACACCTGGAGGACTGTGGACTCTGCGGCCGGGAGTGCAGAGTGAATCGCACCACTGGTGATCAGGAGGATCTGGGATCCTGCAACACCGGAGTGCGAGCCAGAGTAGCCAGCTACGGCCCTCACTTCGGGGAGGAAGATCCGCTGCGCGGACACCGCGGATCCGGGACGATCTTCTTCTCTTGGTGCAGCATGAGCTGTCAGTACTGTCAGAACTACGATATCAGCCAGCTTGGCCATGGTCGGGAGGTCAAGCCAGACGAACTGGCCGAGATGATGCTCTCGCTACAGACACAAGGCTGCCATAACATCAACCTGGTGACCCCCACTCACGTCACAGCTCCCATCTTGGATGCCGTCAGCCTTTCCGCTGAGGAAGGACTGCACCTACCCCTGGTATGGAACACGGGCGGGTACGACTCCCTCACCAACCTTGAGTTGCTTGATGGTGTCGTCGACATCTATATGCCGGACATGAAATACGTCGACGCGTCGATTGGCCTCAAGTATTCGAAGGTAAAGCGCTATCCGGAAGTCAATCAAGCTGCAGTCAAAGAGATGCACCGTCAGGTAGGCGATCTCTCACTGGACGAGAGAGGTATCGCAAAGAAAGGATTGCTCGTGCGCCACCTGGTGCTTCCAGGTGGATTGGCAGGCACCGCCGAGGTGGCACAATTCTTGGCGGGATGTATATCCCCTGATACGTATGTCAACATAATGGACCAGTATCGCCCCTGTTACAAGGCTGAGGACATGCCCCCCCTCGATCGCCCCGTCACGCGAGGGGAATTTGAAGAGGCCATGGAGCAAGCCCGAGAGACCGGCTTGCACCGCTTCGACAGTCGAGAGGCTCGCTTTCGCCGCGTCTTCAGATAGCAGTGTAAGAGGAGGAACGAGGTGATCAATGACTCGAGACCCCAGGCTCGTCTGCACGCCAGGGTGCACGGTCGCGTTCAAGGCGTCAACTTCCGCTATTACACCACGCGCACAGCCCGCCGTCTCGGGCTGACGGGGTGGGTGGCTAACCGTAGAGACGGTACGGTAGAGACGGTCGCCGAAGGCCCCCGCTCGGATCTGGAGCAGTTCCTGGACTTCCTGCATCGAGGGTCCCCATCTGCATCGGTGCAAGAAGTCGATGTCGATTGGAGAGATCCCAGCGGCGAGTTTGACAGCTTCAGAGTGCGATATCCATGAGAGAGAATCCGGAACGTCTGGCCTGGGCCATCCTCCTGGCGTCCTTCTTCCTCTGTGTAGCCCTGGGGATCATGACGCCACTGAGTATGCGCTGGTACATTCGCAATGCTCGAATGAACCAACAAGTCAGTCTCCAGGTCAACAGAGGACCCCTGAGCGTCGTCTACAGCGGACAGGGACGCCCACGCTCGGTCTTCGAGGACAACAGCGACATCCCCACGGGCAGCAGAGTACGGGCTCCAAATGCCACCTCTGGTCAACTGGTAGTCCGGGCCCCTCAGTCACGGGACTTGACGCCGATAGCCACCATTCAGCTTTACGATGAGACAGAGTTCGTCCTCTCGTCGGCACACTCACCTCGGTTCTCCACTAGTCACCTGCCGCATCAGGTCACGCTGGATATGGAGGCCGGTCGGATACGGATCAATGTATTCGGTGCCAACGATAGGTCGACAGTTGTGGAAGTGCGCACCGACCAGGGCGTGGTGGTGCTGAAAGAGGGCAGCTACGAGGTTAAGATCAACTCCGAGACTGAGACCACGGTGCGCTACGGTCAAGCAGAAGTCATCAGCAAGTCTGGAGATGCGCTCTCGCTCGGGCCCAGAGAGCGCGCGCGTCTGAGCGCCTACAGCGCCGAAGGTCCACTCCCCGCTGCCCGAAACTTGATTGTAAATGGGGACTTTGAAGAACCACTCGTGAACGGGTGGACCAGTTACGACACACAGACGGACCCTGAACGCCCCCCAGGCCGGGTTCAGATTGCTTCAGCGCCAATTGGCAACGAAGAAAGAGCCGTGGCCGAGTTCCATCGCGACGCCGTTAACCACGCCGAGGTGGGCATCACGCAGCAGATCGGCTACGACGTGCGTGATTTCTCCTCCCTCGAGCTACATGTGGCCGTGAAGATCGTCAGTCAGAACATCTTGGGGTTTGGAGGATGCGGCTATCTAGGATCTGAATGCCCGATCATCGTCCGGATCGACTACAGGGACATCTACGGCGCCGATCGACAATGGCTGCACGGCTTCTACACCGGAGAACCGGCGGAAGATTGGGACCTCAAGTCGTGGTCCGAGAAGGTAGACGCGGGAACCTGGCAACCCTACAGTTCAGGAAACCTGATGGACGAGCTGAGCGACGCCCCTCCGGCCTTTGTGCAGAGCGTGACCATCTACGCCTCCGGTCACAGCTTCGACGCGATGGTCACAGAGGTAGAACTCCTCGCGCAAGAGTAACGCGTATCCCAAAGCAGGACCCCTGCATCTGCGATGAGGTCGCGGTCAGCCCCGTATCCCGACGATCCTCCTCCAGATGTCCGGATCGAGCCCCCGTGGTCGGGATCCCGTGCCATCCTCGAGCGTCAAAGAGACCATCTCTGCCTCTTCCTTGATAGCTTCGAGAATGAGAGGCTTATCATACAGGCTGAAGGGATTTCCATTCCCTCCAGGACCATAACGGTAGAGAACCAAACCCGTGACAGGGGTTTCTTCGCGGAAGTAGCGGAGAGCCTGACGCACCCAGCCGGTGCTGTCGGGCAACCACCCGACCTCTCCTCCAGAAGTTTGGAGGCACTGAGGATTGAGTTCGCTTACAAAGATCGGGAGCTCCTGGAATCGGTCTGGCACTACCTCCAAGCCAGTCTCAACGGTTGATAGATGCTGATACTGCCACTCCAGGGGCCAGTCTGAGAATTTCTCACCCGACCAGACCTCATCCGGGTCATTCGTCTGCGTCTTTGCGTGGAAGAAAAGCGCGTCAGCCCCTTGAATGTGCTCAAGGATATAGATCCACCACTCACGGTTGTTGGAGCCAGGGCCGAAATATGGGTCTATTGGCGGGGGCCCTATCTTGGCGCAGCCCTCAACCTGCTGCCAGACATCATTGTAGAGCTCCGTGACGTACTCCGGAGTCAGAGCAAACACATCTCCGCTGCCGAAGCCTGGCCACTCACGCGGGTTGTTTGGCTCGCTGCCAACGTGAAAATAGTCCACACCCCGGGCTGAACGCATCGTCTCCACGACAGCATCAACGAAGGCCTCTTTGGCCATCGGTGGGGGAAACGTCCCCGTCCCGTCGGCATAGCCCCAAGTGAGTCGTCCGATCACAGCAATGCCCACCTCGGAAAGGTGCCTGAAGTCTAGTTCGATTGACTCTTTTTGGATCTGTCGTGGTACTACACAGCAGCCAGCTATTTCTTGATCGACCATCCACTCTCCCCCGGCCTCATCGTGCAGGCCGATGAGCACCTGGGAACCCTCCCGAATTGGGTCATCCTTCACGTGGGCTGCCCTCACGCCGAGATAGTTAGCAGCAACCTTCTTCTTGCGCTTGCCATCCCATGTGTCGATGATATGAAGCGTGTCCCCCTCCACGTCCTCCAGGTAGACAAAGTGCCCCCCATCTGCTCGTCTCAAAACGACTTCCCAACCTTCGTCCAACAATGCTTTGAGTTCCTTAGCAGAACGACGTCTATTGTCCTTCACCGACTCGTCGAAAACGGGGAACAAAGGGACAGCACCGCGCCAAGCCATGAAATTGTCCCAGACGTAAGCTGACTTAGCAGTCGCCAGGAGCTTGTCAAGCACGACCGGGGTTACGTCGCGTCGGTAGATGCGACGCAGCATAATGGCAAGCCCGGTCAGGAAGCAACCATAACGGCCGATGGTCTCCCCTCCGAGGTCCGGGTGTTCACCAAAGTCGTATCTCGCCCAGCGCTCGTCCGTCTGAGCCAGAGCGATATCATCCGTCAGCTTGGGGAGAATCCTCACCGCCATCTCCCACGGACTTGTCGCTTCAACCACACGGACTCGCGCCTCTGAGCCATGCTGATCATACCACACCTTCAGCTCGTCCGTCCATTGAGCAGGATTGACAGCGATGACTCGGTGATGGCGGCTGCCATCAACATCTTCAGGTAAGTGACCGACTGTCAGCATGGCGTCAGAAGATCCGATCGCAGCAGCCATGCGCCACTCCGCTCGGTCAATCTCGTCCCTGATTCGGGGCAGGAGCACGTACGCATGGTCATAGGATGGCGGCGGTCCTGGTGCTCGCGCGTCATCGCCAGGCAGCAACTCGAACGAGGGGGCAACGGGCGTCTGATCCAGATGAGCTGCCCGAAGGCCCTGGAAGGCATCAGCCATCCGCTCCTTCCGTTCGCCGTCCCGAACATCGATCACGTGGAGCACGGCTCCCTCAACGAGCTCAAGGTAGGCGAAGTGCGCCTCTCTCGAATTCGACTCCTTCGCACCCCTCAGCACGATCTCCCATCCTTCTCGCAACAATGCTTCCAATTGCTCAGCAGAACGCCTCACGTCGTCGCTCATGCTATCGTCAAAGGCTGAGAACGAGGTGATTGCATCGTTCCAACGTAGCACGTTGCCGTCGACGAACGCAGCGCGACCAGCCACCAAGAGCTTATCGAGATATGGAGGTGTCACCCTTCGCTGATAGACCTTACGGAGCATAACGGCAAGCCCAGTGAGTAAACCACCGTGCCGTCCGACGGTCGCTGCGTCGGGCTCCTCGCCGAAATCGTAATCCACCCAACGACTGTCACTCTGGCAAAGAGCAATATCCTCGTCCAGCGCAGGCAGCAGATGGATTGCCGCCTCCCAGGGACCATCACTCACCATGGCGCGATAAGCGAGCCCCGGATAGCGCTCCTCATACCAGGATCTCAGATCCTTGCCCCAGTCTTCCGGGTTGACGACCGTCACCTCACAATGCGACGGGTCAGCGCCTGCTTCATCAAGCGAGTGCCCAATCGTCTCCGCTGTCTTAGACGATCCAATCGCGACGGCAATGCGCCATTCGAGTCGCTCCAAGGAGTCTCGGATCCGAGGCAAAAGAATATGGCGACGTCGGCGACGGCCCTCAGGCTTGGCGTCCCTTTCGGACGCGCTGCGATCTTTGGTTCTCATGGAGTCATCTAACATAGATATCCTTCCACAACAGCCAACACCATGTTACCCCACCTGTGGAACATCCACATCAACGGCCGTCGCCTCTCGCTATTCGAATCCCAATCCACGTTCGCGCAAACTCACAAATCGTTGCTGCCCAATGATCAGATGGTCCAGAAGTTCAATACTGAGCAATTTCCCGGCTGCGATAAGCTGTCGAGTGACCTCCACATAACCGGGGATGGTGAGGGATCTCCCGAGGGATGGTTGTGTGCCACGATGACGGCGGCGCAGTTTCGCTTGA
>CAZQXX010000005.1:2904-35566 GCA_964597105.1 uncultured Anaerolineales bacterium | reverse complement strand
CGTTCAAGGACACTGCCGGTCCATCGCTCAACACCCTGATCACGGTTATGTCCCTTGTCTCCTCGCTCTTCGCCCCCATCATCGCTGCCTTTCACCTGTTCTAGTTTCGAATCACCGTCTGTGACAGGTCTGCGTGCGGAGGGCGGTCACCAGCCCTCAGACGGAGCGCGTAGGCACGTGAGATCGACCACGCACCTGCTAGTGTGGGATTTCGACGGAACGCTCGCATACCGAGAAGGTGGCATGTGGTCGGCAGTTCTACTGGAGGTGCTCCGCCAACAAGCACCCGAGTTCACAGTGAGGGCTGAGCGGATTCAGCCCCACTTGCAAGCCGGGTTTCCTTGGCAGAGCCCGCATCAGCCCCATCCAGAGATCCAGACCGCTGAGGAGTGGTGGGATAGGCTGGTACCCATCTTCGTACAGGCCTTCCGCAGCCTGGGCTTCAACATCTCCCGGGCACGATCATTCGCCTGCCAGGTCCGCCACGTCTATACGGATCCCCAGCGCTGGCGCCTATTTGACAACGTGCTGCCAACCCTCGAGGAGCTGACGACTCAGGGATGGACTCACGTCGTCCTGTCAAATCACGTACCCGAGCTGCCTGGGATTATTGAGCATCTAGGTCTGCTCCCTCATTTTGCTCGGGTATCCAACTCCGCTGAGACCGGCTATGAGAAGCCTCACCCTCAATCATTTCAGATGGTGCTTGATGCATTCCCGGATACCACGGTGGTGTGGGTAATCGGCGACAGCCTGACGGCGGACATCTCGGGAGCCGGAGCCCTAGGGATTCCAGCCATCCTAGTCCACAGATCGGGCAAAGATACCGCGCACGTCTGCAACCGGATCTCGGAGGTGCCCACCATCGTCAGCCAGGGACAGTGAGAACGTCGATTATCGTCTCCCTTCCGGCCAGACATCAGCTGGACGGCCTGCCGTGAACCTATATGTCCTCTCAGGGCTGACGAGCACCAGTTCAGTCCCCCAAGACACTCCTGAGCCGATCGTGACTTCACGCCATTGACCGGACGGATGGCACTCCTCGTTCCCTGTTTGTGCAACCACCCCCCGCAAGCTATAATCTACGATCGAAGCGGACCGTGATGCGGCACATACCCTGGACCTGGAGGTCACACCCTTGGACGTACTGCGACGACTATTGAAATACGTGCGCCCCTACTGGAAGGTACTGGTCGGGGTTAGTTTATTGCTTCTGCTCCGCACGGGCCTCAACCTGGTTCCCCCGCTGGTGCAGAGACAGGTGGTGGATCAGGTGATCTCGGAGCGGGACCTCTCAGATCTTACACTCTTGATCGCTGTCCTGATCGGGGTTCACGCCCTCTCACAGATCGTGAACTTCGGCGACATGTTCCTCCGTCACACTGTAGGAGAGCGCTTCATCTTCGACCTCCGAGTGCACATCTATGATCACCTTCAGCGGCTGTCGCTCGCGTTCTACGAAGATACGTCCACAGGCGAGCTTATGTCCCGGGTGACCAACGACGTCAACGCTCTGGAGCAGTTCGTGACGCACGGCGTCGCACTCACTACAGTTGATCTGCTGCGACTCCTCGGTGCTTCGGCAGTTCTTGTCGTGCTCAACTGGCGACTCGCTCTGATCACGCTGATTCCCCTTCCAGTGATAGGGATCGGACTGTGGGTGTTCAATCATCGGGCACGCCCGATCTATCGCCGGGTGCGAGATCGACTGGGAGATATCAACGCCAGTCTACAGGACAAGCTTGCCGGAATTCAGGTCGTGCAGGCCTTCGAACGGGAAGATGAGGAATTGAGTCATTTTCGCGAGGTGAGCAGAAACTACCTGGAGGAACGCGTCGAGGCGATCCGTACGTGGTCCGTCTTCTTCCCCGCGCTACACTTCGTGTCTGCATTGGGGAGTTCGCTCATCCTTGGCTTCGGCGCGCGGATGGTGGTCAACGGAGAACTCACACTGGGGACGCTGGTCGCTTTTCTCTCCTATATCGTGTCGTTCTACGAACCGCTCCGCCGGCTGACTGAGGTCGACAACACGTTCCAGCAAGCCATCGCTGCTGGTGAACGAATCTTCGAGCTTCTGGACACGAAATCGGAGATTCAGGATGCGCCGGACGCCATCAGGTTGGATGAGATTGAGGGCTATGTGGTCTTCGATCAGGTCCATTTTCGCTATGGTGATGGTGACAAGGTCCTCGAAGATGTCACCTTTGACATGGCACCCGGGGAGACTGTGGCCCTGGTGGGCCCGAGTGGCGCTGGCAAGACAAGCATCGCCAAATTGCTATGCCGCTTCTACGACCCCGACAGCGGTCGGGTCCTCGTAGATGGCCAAGATCTCCGTCGGGTAGAGGTCCAGTCGCTGCGCCAGCATATAGCCGTGGTCTTGCAAGACACGTTTCTCTTCAACACCACAGTGCGCGATAATCTACGCTATGGCAACCCCGATGCCACCGAAGAGCAGATGCTCGATGCCGCCAAAGCTGCCCACGCGCACGAGTTCATCCGCGAGCTTCCTGCGGGGTACGATACCGAGATCGGCGAACGTGGGGTGAAGCTGAGTGGAGGACAGAAACAAAGACTGGCCCTGGCACGCGCCATCCTCGCTGATCCACGCATACTCATCCTCGATGAGGCCACCTCGTCAGTCGATGCAGAGGCCGAGTACTTGATTCAGCAGGCTCTCGAAGAGGTTCTGGTAGGGCGCACAGCCTTGGTGATCGCCCATCGCCTGAGTACAATCAGAGACGCCGACAAGATTATCGCCCTTGAGGAGGGTAACATTCGCGAGGTGGGCAGCCACGCAGATTTGCTGGCGCGCGAGGGGCTATATAGTCAATTGTACCAGCGGCAGCTGGAGCTTGCCGCCGAAAGGAGTTGACAATGGAGAAGAAGTTTGATCGCCTACTGACGGGAGGCATCGTCGTTACCGGTGAGCGGATGCGACGGGCCGATGTGGCGATACAGGGCGAGACCATCGCCGCCGTCAGACCGGATCTGCCGCACGAGGCGGCTCATGAGACAATAGATGTCAGCGGCCGATACGTCTTCCCGGGCGTGATTGACGCACACGTGCACCCCGTCTACCTGGACACTGTGGAGGACTGCTCGCGGGTAGCCGCTTACGGTGGCACAACGACGTTGCTTTTCTACGCCTACGCCCGACTCGGCGACAGCTTGTTGGAGAAAGTCGAGGAGATGCTGGAGGATGGCCTGGCGAACTCACGGCTCGACTTTGGGCTCCATGGTGGGATGTTCGAAGCGAGTGAGCAGCTCAGTGAGGTGCCCGATGTATTCCAGCTGGGGGTGCGCAGCTTCAAGTTCTTCATGCCCTACATCAAGGAGGGGTGGACAACCGACGACTACCAGCTGATGCGGGCCATGGATATGCTGGCGCAGCTGGGCGGCATGGCTATGGTACACGCCGAGAACGGCGGGGCGATCGATTACCTCGAGGATAAGTACTTGACCGGCCCTCATGCCTCGGCCGACCACTTCGTCGCCACCCATCCAGCGGCAATGGAGGAGGAAGCCATCTTTCGCGCCATTCGGATGGCGGAGGTGACTCACTGTCCCCTCTACATCCCCCACAACACGACCGCTCGGGCGCTTCCTCATATTCGTGCGGCTCGAGAGGCCGGACTGCAAGTTGTCGCCGAGACATGCCCCCAGTATCTCACACTGACTGAGGACATCATCCAGGAGCGCGGGGCACTGGCCAAGATCGGCCCGCCGATCCGGACCTCCGACGACCGAGCGGCCCTCTGGGACGCCCTGACCGAGGGCACGATCCAGCTGGTGGGCACGGACCACGCACCGAAGGAGAAGGACGTTGACGGCGATTTCCTGAGCCAACCCTTCGGTTCGCCCCAGATCGAGACGCTCCTCCCTCTGGTCTATGATGGGGGAGTGAACACGGGACGCATTAGCCCAGTCCGCGTGGCACAGGTTTTGTCTGAGAATCCAGCGCGCGTCTTTGGTCTCTACCCTCGGAAGGGAACCATCGCCGCTGGCTCCGACGCCGATCTGGTCGTCTTCAATCCCAACCGGGAGTTCACAATTCGTGCAGAGAACCAGCACAGCAACGCAGGCTACACCCTTTACGAGGGACGGACGGTGCTTGGCTGGCCCGAGATGTCGTTTCAGCGCGGGCACCCTGTGCTATGGCAGGGGGAGATCGTCGCAGAGCCCGGCGGAGGTCAGTTCCTGCCCACCTCGATCAGTCGCTAGACACTCACTGCTCGAGCCTTAGTGTATGACGCGAGGGCCAAGCACCTCGGACCCTTTGCCAGTGTGAGCCCAGCAAGCTGGCAAGGCAGATCTGTGCTGACAAACGGAGGGTGGTTGCGGGGCCCGACCGTCCTGTGGTATACTTGCTTGAGGATTCCAAGAGGATATTCACCGAAACCAAGCGGAGGGGGTAACGGATGGTAGATAAAATCAATGTAATGATCGTGGATGACCATCCCGTCTTTCGTCAGGGGCTCAAGAACGTCCTGGCAGCCCAAGAAGACCTGTGCATTGTCGACGAAGCAGCTGACGGCGAGACAGCGATAAAGAAAGCAGAAGAGCGACAGCCCGATGTCGTCATCATGGACATCAACCTTCCCGAACTCAACGGCCTCCAGGCCACACGGGAGCTCAAAGAACGGTGTCCTGGTATCCACGTCATCATGCTCACAGCCTATGACGACGAAGAGCAGATCTACCACGCGATCCGGTCTGGCGCGTCCGCCTACCATGCCAAGGATGTCAGACCCGAGCGCCTGATCGGCGTGATCCGAAAGGTGAATCAGGGCCATTACGTGGTTGACGACACGCTGCTGGACGAGGAAGGCATCGGTGACTGGCTTCTGAGGAAATTTAAACGCTTCGGGGGAGAGTTCTTCGCAGATCAGGAGGAATTCCTTTCCCCGCTTACCCCCCGCGAGATGGAAATACTGGGGCTGGTCGTTCAGGGCATGAGCAACCGCAAGATCGCCTACCATCTAGGTATCAGTCATCAGACTGTCAAGAACCATATGACCGCCATCCTGAGGAAACTCGGAGCAACAGGACGAACAGAGGCCGCGGTCTCGGCCCTTAGGCGTGGGTGGGTTCCTCTCCGTGAAAAGCAGAGAGGCTCAGACGAGAGCCCAGTGTAAAGCGAGGTGTGATGGTGACAGCAAGCGAGAATGACGCCACTCCATTGGAGACGTTTCTGGAGACCTGTAGCGAGGAGTATCAGAGGACTCAGCGTGAACTCAAGGAGATCGACCTGCTTATCCAGCAGACATCCGACGAGGTGGAGCGACTGGCTAGGCGGAACACCCAGGCCACGAACCAGCTTCGCCAGGTGGAAGCTTCGATCAAGACGGTACCCCGCGGCGACATCCAGGAATCATACAGCTCAGTTCTCGACACACAGCAGCGTCTCTTCACGATGCAGGGACAACTGGAGAAGCTTCAGAGCGACCAGAAGAACATGACTCGCTACCTCAATATACTCCATGGCGTCCTTGAGCACGTCGACCACGGTGGACGTCGGGAGTCAGAGAGTCTACAGGGGAGTGACTCCGCCCAGTCGTCGGTCGTCCGCATCATAGAAGCCCAGGAGCGAGAGCGTCGGCGGCTCAGCAGGCAGATGCACGATGGACCGGCCCAGTCTTTGACCAATCTCATCCTCCAGGCGGAGATCTGTGAACGACTCCTGGATGCGGATCCAGAGCAAGCACGGGCCGAGCTGGCCAATCTCAAGAACTCCGTGGCAGGAACCTTTCAGAAGGTAAAGGGATTCATCATCAACCTGCGCCCTATGATGCTTGATGATCTGGGCCTCATTCCGACACTCCGACGATATCTGGAGAGCTTCTCGGAGAACAGCGATATCCAGACCGATCTCACAGTGACCGGCAAGGAGCGACGATTGGCCTCTCATAAAGAGGTGACCACCTTTCGCATCATCCAGGAGTTGCTCAACAACGCCAAGGAATACAGCAATGCTGGCAGTGCACGCATCTCGCTGGATCTCGAAGGAGACCGCCTGCGTGTCACTTTCGAGGACGACGGAGACGGCCTTGAGATCACGGATGCCTTGAACTCCCAGGCAGCCCAGAGGTTGGGCCTTCCGACCATGCGGGAGCGCATTGAGATGTTGGGAGGCGAGATCGACTTCGACAGCAGTCTCGGAGAAGGTACGACGGTCCGCTTCCATCTCCCACTTCCATGACAGAGTGAGATTAGTACCAAAGAGCTATTGAGTCGTGTCTGCTGATACGATATAATCGTCCTAACCTGGGGTGAGGGTCACCCCAGAGAAACCCTTATAAGGAGGTGAGAAGCATGTTGTTCCTACCGCGCGAGGAAGGGCAGGGCTTGGTCGAATATGCGTTAATTCTTGTGCTAGTGGCCATTGTTGTGATTGTCATCCTGGCCATCCTAGGCCCCGCCATCGGCAACGTGTTCAGCAACATCGTCAACGCCATCTGATCAGGAACACGCTGGCGGCCGTATCGAACAAAGCCCCGCATTGTCGGGGCTTTGTTCATTCAGGAGCTCTTCCACTGCCGCTCTGAGAGTACGACGAACTGGGTGAGGTCACCGACTGAAACACTCAGGGCGCTGCGAGCCGTCCATTCCTGTCGGCTTGATCACGTCGAGATAACCCAGAGAGACTGCTGCCGGCATAGCCCCGGTCAAGACGGAAACCCCGTTCGACATGTCTCCCCACGAAAAGCTAGTACGAACTTCCTATTGTATGCCAATGCTAGGTACCATATAATGAACCCAGCTTGCGAGAGCGTAAGGAGGCTGTTCTGGCCTCTTGAGGAGGAGCAAGCGCTGGTGGAGCATACGCTGACTCTCGTACTGATGCCGTCTATGGTAATGGCGATGCCGACCTATCTGGTCCCTGCCATAGACAACAGCTTCAGCGGCGTGCTCAACCTCCTTCAGCAGCCACGTCGCTGATCGCCCGATTCCGACCAAAGCCTCACAAGCTCGGGATTCTGTTATTGGAGAACAGGACAACGTTGGTTCGCAGACTGGCTCAAGATCAGCCTTTCACGCCCGGACACAGACTCGCCCGACGAGCCACCCAGGACCGTACACGAAGGTCCAGACGATGAGAGACGATATGGAATCTGCTGCCATCCGTAGGAGCCTAACAATGGACAAGAAGAGGGGCCAGGGATTAGTTGAGTTCGCCTTGATCCTACCCCTTTTCTTGCTGTTGATGATGGGCATCATCGAGTTTAGTTATGCTTTCATCGTCTACACAGGCGTGTTCAACGCCGCCCGCGAAGGGACACGGTACGGGATGGTCAACCCATTCGACCGGGCCAGTATCCAGATCGCTGCGGAGCAGAAGCTACTGCTGGTCGATCCCTACCAGGTAGATGTGGGCGTGTCATACGACGAGGGCCCGGACAGCGATCCCACTGGCGTGTTCACCGATACCACTCAGGTCCAGCTCGGTGACCGTGTGCGCGTCCACGTCGTGTACGACCTTCCCACCATCACACCTCTCATACGGCCCTTCGCCTCGTCGTTCCACATCGAGTCGCGCGCCGCGCGCACCATCGTCTCAGAGGGTACCTTCTCGCTACACGGAGGGACCGGCGGAGGCGGTGTTGACACTGATGGGGACGGCGTGTACGACAGGTTCGACAACTGTCCCGATACGCCCAATCCCGACCAGGCAGATATCGATGGCGACGGACTGGGAGATGTCTGCGATCCCAGCTCGGCCCTCATCGATATCGGTGCCAGCGTTGATCCTCAGATCGCTTACAGCGGGGATCCCGTGGATTTCACCTACACCATCACGAACACGGGCGATCTCGAGCTCACCAACGTGGTCATCACGGACAGCCTCGGCAATACGGTCAATATCGGCTCGCTGCCTGCCGGGGCGACGACCGCTAGCCTCGTCACCGAGAACATCGACGCCACAACGACCAACCATGTCTATGTATCGGGCAGGAACGTCGGAGGAACGGCAACTGACAGCGATAGCGTTGAAGTGACCATCATCGGGCCTGCACTGGATCTGAGCGTTTGGGTCTCTCCCCAGACCGTGTGGAAAGGTGAGTCGGTGACGTTCTCCTACACCGTCGAGAACACGGGCGACGCCACGTTGAGCGATGTGACAGTGACGGATAGCCTCGGCTCCGCTCTGGCCCCGGTCACTCTGGCGCCCGGCGAGACGGCCACCTGGGACGTGACCTATGAGCCCGAGGCGACGATGACGAACGACATTCTGGCCTCGGGCACCGATCCCATAGGCGGGACGGTGAGCGACGATGAGAGCGTCACCGTCTATGTCGAGTTCGCACCGATCGTGATTCACGAGCCGCTCAAGGAAGGTCGGACGGTAGTCACGGGCACAGCTCAGGCCGGTGAGACTGTCCAAATACGAGATTTGGACAGTGACACCTTCCCCACGGTGAGCACCACGGTATTGGAGGACGGCTCTTTCAGGTTCGAGGAGCTACCCGCTCTCATAGGTGGTCATGTCATCGTGGTAGAAGGCTACACTGAATACGATTCAGCCATGGTCATGCCCCTCGCGCCCATTGTCCTTGATGCTCCGTGCCACGACGACATCTACGTTACGGGCCAGGCCGCGCCAGATGAGACGATCACCCTGTCAATCGACAACACGAGCTATCAGGCCAACACAACCGTCGACGCCGACGGGACCTTCACCTTCACGCTTCCCAGCGACCAGCCATTGCAGACCGGCCAGGTCATAGTGGTGAGCGGATATAGCAAGAGTGACTCTGCGACGGTCACCGGCTGTGGGCGAGTGGATGCATATATCGCTATCTCCCCAACATGCGGGCCAGAGGGTCAGATGACCATCACAGTCAGGGGGTATAACTGGCCCACTCAAGCGATCAAGCAGATTGGCATCCATTGGGATGACTACGGAAATCGGGTTGGCACCATTAATCCGGCGACGTCCGAGTTCATCGAGGAGATCCAGGTCGACGTTACAACCGGCGCTCATACCGTTTGGGCCCGTACCGAGAAGAACACAGGCGATCCTGTCGGCGACGTACAGGACGGTGCCACCCTCATCTCGCCCTGCCCGGCGCCCAACCTCGTGGTGACCGATCTCCAACTGTTGACCACGGAGCCCATCTCCACCTACCAGCTCCTCGACTTCAGCGTGACTGTCGCTAACATCGGCACCTTGCCGGTGAACAGCCTGTTCTGGGTAGATGTGGACGACACCGAGCCGACGACGCAGACGACGGGTCTCGGGTGGGGAGCCATCAGCAGCCTGGGGACCGGCTCCAGTACGACCATTACGATCACCACCGAAAGCGGTCTAGAGACGCTGGGGACACATCAGATCTGGGCGTTCGCCGATTCCCGCGGCGACGTGAGCGAGACGGATGAGACGGATAATGTGTATGGGCCAGTCTCCGTCACCGTTTCTTTGACGGGGACCGCACCTATCACCGACACTCCCACCTCGACCGCCACGATCCAGGGTGAGACCTGGGTCTCCCTGTCAGGCGTACCCGTCCCTCACGACCGTGCGACGGTAGAGTGCCGAGATACTGAGGGGAACTTGGTTGCATCTACGATCTCCGACGAGAATGCGAGATACACGCTCTCGGGTCTTTCGCCCGGGACCTATACAGTTATGGGCGAAGCCTGGATCGACGGGAAGCGATATTCGAACGTCTATGATGTTACGCTATCCGAAGGCGAAACGATGACACTCTTCATCATCATGTACGAGGACTGAGCGGAGGAATTCATGTCAGCTTCCGAGAAGCATAACCGGAAATCGCATCGTCCTCGCCGGAAGGTTAAGGCACGCACGTCGTTGTACGCTCTTGTGCTGTCCCTGATCACGGTGGCGGTCGGAGGATTCACCGCGGGCCTCGTTATCGCCGCGACTGATCCTGATTGGGCCAGCACAGAGCCGACGAACATCTCGCAAAGCGACACAGTTAGTACGTGGGAACCAGCGATCGGAGCCGGACCATCAGGTCAGATCACCGTCGCATGGCCCGACATTTCTTCGGGAAGCTCCATCCGAGACATCTATGCAGCCAGCTCCGATGATTGGGGCCGGAACTGGGATCCGCCAACGCGCGTGCTGGCAACTGCCGATGCTTCGCAGCTCCCGCACGTGGTTACCACTGGGAATGACCCAGAGAGAACCTTTGCTGTCTGGGCAGACAGGAACGTCAATAATAACACCTTTCGGATATATGAGGCAGAGCTGGGCGGTGGCTCGCGTCAGGTCCCCCTGCCGTCCGCGGATTCCCCTTCTGGCATAACGACTGGGCCTCGCCTGGCCGCTAGTTCGGACACGAGACTCCACGTGGTCTTCAATGCTGGACGAAGCGGCTCTTCGCACATCCTGTATAGTTCACGGATGCTGGCGGACGCTGAATGGCCCTCTGCAACGCGAATCTATACTTCTGCTTATGGCGTCTCTTGGTTCCCAGCGTTGGCCGTCAGATCCGACGCGGAGGGGGTTAAGCTCCATGTCGTCTGGGAGCAGATGGGAGAGACAATTGGCGTCAAGTACAAACAGGGTACCGCGAACGGCCCTGAAGTGGATTGGACAGATGCCATTGCCCTATCCGACCCTAACATCTCCTCAGTGAAGCCCGATATCGCCGTGAGTTCCAATGGAGATGTCCATATTGTGTGGGGAGAGGCCGGCACAGATCGCGATTATTACGTCCGGTACTGTCGATACGATCCGATAGAAGGTTGCTCAGATAGTCGAAGAGTGGATTCTCGCGCGGTCTACGTCAATGAAATCAGTCCAAGTCAATCAGCGCCTCGACTGGCCCTGTGGGAGAAGCACAGCGAGGTCCTCCTCTGTGTTGCTTGGCCTGGGTTCCGGGACCGCGAGGCGGTGTCTCCGGAGGAGGACGTGTTAGTCAGTTGTTCCCAAGACGGTGGGCAGAACTGGAAATCTCCCCAGAGAATGTCCGCATTCCATCCGGGAGTGCCTGAGGACGAGCACCCGTCTGTCCGACCCAATCTCGTGTTCGATGCGTCGGGCACTCTTCACGCAGCCTGGCAGCAGCGACGCGTCGATATTGCGAGCAAGATCACTTACTATCAGATCTACTATGCGCATTCCTTGAACCAAGTCTTTCTACCTCTCGTCATAAGGAACAGCTAAACTCTGAGGAACCAAGCATGGATCGACTACTGAAGTTGGGGTTACTGGTACTGGGAATCGCCTGCCTATCGGTATACGGCTACCTGTTCTGGAGCGGCCGCATCGCGGCCAATCCAGGCCCGGCAGCGCTCCCCTCGCCGCCCCCCGAATCAGTCGACTTATGGGACGCCCACGAGCGGGGCCGCGCCGCAGCAGAACAGGTAGAAGGGGTGGTCAAGACTGTGTCCGCTTCCACCCAGTGGCAGGCAGCCACCGAAAACGCATTGCTAGCCGGCTCCGGCCAGTGGTCCTTCAAGTTCTTCGCCCCGGAGAGCAAGAATATCCTCGAGGTGGTTGTCAGCAAGGAATCGGCACGGGTGGCGAATCAGGCGGAAGTGCGGAAGGTCCCTCTGACACTTGCTGAAGGAATCTGGCAGGACGGGCCGCGGGATCCGCTCCTGGCGTTCCTGGCACGAGGGGGACGCGAGTTCCTTGAGGGCCACCAACAAGCAGTCGTCTCCGTCCATCTGGCCACCAGCGAGGACAAGGGCCCTCTGTGGGATATCGCCGCGCTGAACGTGGATGACCGATCTGTCTTTGCAGCCCGTATCGACGCCGCAACGCAGAGGGTGCTATCTACTGCGTCCGAGCATGGAGAGAGCTAATATGGAACGAAGACGGCCAGAGAAAGGACAAAGCCTTCTGGAGTTCGCCATTATACTGCCTATCCTGCTCATCATCCTGGCTGGCGTCCTCGATCTGGGTCGTCTGTATTTCGCCTACGTGGCCGTCACCGACGCCGCATCCGAGGGGGTTGCCTACGCCGCGTCACATCCCCTCGACGCCACTCGTATCTTGGCACGCGCTCGAGACGCCAGCAATATCACGACCGACAATAGCCAGGTCGCGTACTTCTGTGCGACATGTCCGGGCGTCGCCACAGGCGATACAGTCTCGGTCACAGTCACGTATTCGTTCACGGTGGCAACGCCTATTGTCAATGCTCTCGTCCCGGGAGGTGTCATCCCCCTCCACGCCGTCGCCACAGAGGCCGTTCTCGGTGGGGCGCTGCAGTGATGCGAGGATCGTCACCGAACTCCCTATGCCAGCACGCTACACCTTTTGGATCATCGCGTCACTAGAGGAGGCACCATGAAGCAAGCAGACCAAGCTGAACGCGGGCAGACGTTGGTCATTTTCGTCTTCGCCATCATTGGATTGCTGGCTATGCTCGGCCTGGCCGTAGACGGCGGCAACGTGTTCCTGGAGCGGCGGCGCATGCAGAGTGCCGCTGACGCAGCAGCCCTGGCGGGCACCCGCCAGCTGGCAGAACTGATGTGTGACGACACGATCGACGCGCACGACGGTGATCAGCACATCTTGTCCGAAGTTAGAAGGTACGCTCAAAAGAACGGGGTCAGAAACCCAAACGAGAACACGACAGCCGAATACGTCAGGTTTGGCGCCACAGACAACGTGGTTCCTTTCAGCCCTCGCGTGCTGGTCGGCAATTCTCTCACTGGCGGAGGCGGCATCCCCGACGGCGCCGCTGGCGTCTCGGCCACCGTCAAGATCGAGCAATCGACTCATTTCGTCACCCTGATCGGGATCCACAGCGCGGGCGCCTCGGCGCCGGCCATCGCCGTCACGGGCCCCGTCATCGCAGCCTCCGGGCTCAGGCCCTTCGGAGTGCCGTACCAGCTCATACAAGACAGCCCTCCCTCATTCTCCATCACCTTCAAGAACGATGGGGGCCTAATCAGCTGGATGGACAAGGTGGCCCAGCACCGGGGCTGGATGAACATGGGCTACGTCTGGAACCAGGGAGAGGATGACAAGTTCCCCAGAGCCGTGGATGACAGCGGAGACGCCAGCGTTCTGCAGGAATGGATGGAGAACGGCTGGCAAGGTACGCTTTACGCCGACTGCCGCTGGTTCGATCAGGGCTGTGGCTGGGGCGACTTCATCCACGCCAAACCGGGCACCAACTCAAGCGCCATCTGCGACGCTCCGGCATATCCACAGGAGATCATCATCCCCATCTATGACTATATTCCCGAGTGCTTCGAGGAACCTATCCCGGACCCGAAACCCGATTGCCCTACGCAGGGCAGCTCATACGCCTACCATATCGTCGGGTTCGCACCGATCAGGATCACCCGTTGCAGCCAGGGCGGCGGCGAGATCGAAGCCGAGCTTATTAAGCTGATTGTGGGACGGGGCGTCCCGAGCCCGAACAGCGGCTACGGGAAGGGGGTCTGCAAGGAGTCGGCTCTGACCACAGTAACCCTCTGGCAGTAGCGTGCAAGAGATAGTCAACAAGGACCAGCCGCTCAAGGCAGTTGGACGCTGGCATAAGCGTAGGATTCAGAACGTTTGCAGTTTCACGGCAAACATAGTGGCTTTCCGTAGAAGTATTATAACCCCGAAGACTGTGAGAAGGAGGGTAAGATGCGTAAAGGTCGTCTGCTCCTCGTCGTAGGACTGGTCGTTCTGCTTGGCGCTCTGGCTGTTGGGGTCCTCATGATAATGGGCCAGGGCGGATTGCCAGGTAGCGAAGCTACTCAGCCGCTCCCCGGTCAGGGAGAACCCGCGGCTGTATCGACACCGGTCGACACGGAGACTATTGTCGTGGCCGCTCAGGACATCCCCCGCGGCATGCGGCTCAGTCAGGAGAAGGTGGATCAAGGTGCCCTGGTCATCGAGGAATGGTCAAGGGATGCCCTGCCGGATAAGGCCGTGCGGAGCGTCGAGTCCACCTACGGTCGCATAGCCAGAGTGGACATCGTCCGTGGTATGCCGATACTCGAAGGCATGCTCACCGAGCTCCCTGGTGAGTTCGGAGCTGTCGGCTCCGACGCCGCTCTGCAGATTCCCGAGAACAAGGTCGCTTATGCGATGCCAATCGCCCGTTACTCGAGTGTCGCATGGGCCCTTCAGCCCGGCGACCACGTCGACGTCATGCTTTCGCTTCTGATGGTCGACCTGGATGAGGAGTTCCAGAGCCCTTTGCCTAATGAGTATACGTGCGTCTCTCCAACCGAGGGCGAGGAATGCCAGAGCGGGACACTGGGACGACTCGAGTCCCTGCCCAACGGATGGATCGTCAACACGACCCCCGCAGGACCCTCACGCCCCAGACTGGTGACTCAACTGACAATCCAAAACGCCACTGTCCTTCAGGTCGGCGAGTGGGAGGAGAACATAGCGCCAGCACCGACGCCCGCTCCTGAGACGGACGAGGGAACGGGGGAAGAGACACAACCTACGCCGGCCCCTCCTCCGGTCAGACCGGTCACCCTGGCAGTCAGCCGGCAAGAGGCGATCGTGCTCGACTACGCCCAGGCAGTCGGCGCCCGGATCAATTTCGTACTCCGTCGAGCCGGTGATGAGGGTACGTCGCCGACCGAATCAGTGACGCTCGAATATCTCATGGCCCAGTACAACATCCAGCTGCCGCCCAAGCTACCCCACGGGGTGACGCCAGGCCTCTCCGAGTTGGAGCGCATCGCCCATAGCGAATCCGCAGGCCGATACGGCTCTAGCAGCCAGCCAGCGGACATAGCCGAATAGGACAGGCGAGAGGATATGGCCATTTTCCCGCGTGAGAGAACGGAAGGATAATGTGACCCCACAAGCTACCGAGAAGATCAAGGTCCTAATCATAGACGACATCGGCGAGACGAGGGAGAACCTGCGCAAGCTACTCTCCTTTGAGCCTGGCCTGGAAGTCGTCGGGGCGGCCGCCGGAGGGGCGGAAGGCATTGAGCTGGCCCAGAAACTTGAGCCGCACGTCGTCTTGATGGATATCAACATGCCCGATATGGACGGCATTACCGCGACCAAGAAGCTGTTGCAGAAGATGCCAGCAGCCCAGGTGGTGATGCTATCCGTTCAGGGTGAGACGGACTATCTCCGTCGTGCCATGCTCGCTGGTGCCCGGGACTATCTCACCAAGCCAGCGAGCGCCGACGAACTGATCAACACCATCCAGCGCGTCTTTGAGATGGGAAAGACCCAGGCGAACGGGGGTAACACAGCTCGAGGCACAAGGACCCAGAGCACCCAGCCCGCCAACCAACAGCCTCGACGAAGAGGAGAGATCGTCGCTGTCTTTGGCCCCAAGGGAGGGGTCGGAGGCACGACGGTCGCCGTTAACACGGCGATTGCCCTGCAGCAGATCATCCCTGATGAGGGAAAAGTGGCACTGATGGATGGTCATCTTCAGTTCGGAGATGTCGGGGTCATGCTCAATCTGCGCCCCAATCGTAGCATAGCGGATCTGGCGCAACGGATTGATGAGCTCGATAGCGATTTGCTGAGTGGCGTTCTGACAGCCCACGGCTCCGGCATCAAGGTCTTATTGGCGCCTCCCCGTCCAGAGGCAGCGGAGGGTCTGCTCCTCAATAAACAGGGAAAGGGCGTGTCATCCATTGGCACGATCTTAACCGCGCTGTGTGAGAACTTCGACATCGTCGTAGCAGATATGTGGAGTTGGGTAGACGATCTGTCGTTGACTCTACTCGACGCAGCCGGGTTGATTATCCTCGTCGTCACACCCGACATTCCTGCCGTGAAGAGCGCTCGTCTGTTCTTGGAACTGGCAGACAAGCTTGATTACTCGAAGGACAAGACTATCCTCGTGGTCAACGGCGCGGATCGGCGAGGCAGCCTTCGCGCGAAACAGATTGAGAAAGCGATGATGCCGGTAACAGCTGAGATACCCTATGATGAGCGCGCTGCACTAGCTGCCGCCAATCGTGGTGTGCCACTCATCACACAAGACCGAGATCACCCCATCTCCAGGAGCCTGTTGCAGCTCGCGGAGACGATCCACGACAGGTTATCCGCGACGGAAGAGCCCGAAGCCGATGTCGAGGAAAGCGAGGCAGAGGGTGTGGGCGGAACCAGTCTCTTTCGGTTGAAGAAAGCACTTAGCCGAGGGTAGCGCAGGTTTCTCATCTGTGACCCTTGGCTCGAGTATTGATAGAAAGGATCAGATATGTCGCTGCTAAGCCGAATTGAACGAGAGGACAAGACGCGGACACGGGCACCCCTGGGCAGAGATGAGATGCAAGGTCGGCGCAAACCTGTGTCCTCCGTCCAAGACGCCTATCAAAACCTCAAAGCACGCATCCAGAACAAGCTGATCGCTGAGCTGGATCCTACGATGGAGGTTGTTCAGACCGGTGAGGTGCGGCGAGCAATCAGGGAGATGTACGACGACATTCTGGCCGAGGAGAGCGTCGTGCTCAGCAGAACAGAGCGCCAGCGGCTCTTCGAGCAGATTGTCGCAGAGATCCTGGGTCTGGGGCCACTGGAACCTCTCCTCGCTGATGCCACTATCACCGAGATCATGGTAAACGGCGTAGAGGACATCTACATTGAGCGCAATGGGAAGATCACCAAGACGAATGCGGTCTTCGAGTCAGAAGAACACCTTATGCGCATCATTGAGCGCATCGTCGCTCCGCTGGGACGGCGGATTGACGAGAGTTCTCCCATGGTCGATGCGCGCCTCCCGGACGGATCGCGTGTCAACGCGATCATCCCCCCGATTTCCCTCGTGGGGCCGACCGTCACCATCCGGAAATTCTCGGAAGATCCTTTGACCGTCGATCAGCTGATCGAGTTCGGGACCGTGAGTCCAGAAGCAATGCAGCTCCTCAAAGCAGCCGTGGAAGCAAAGCTGAACATCCTCATCTCAGGCGGTACCGGTTCTGGCAAGACGACGTTCTTGAACGTCCTTTCCGGGTATATTCCCAGCGACGAGCGCATCGTCACCATTGAGAATGCTGCTGAGCTTCAGCTGCGTCAGGAACACATCGTCACCCTCGAATCCCGCCCTGCAAACATTGAGGGCAAGGGGGAGATCACCATCCAAGATCTGGTGATCAACAGCTTGCGAATGCGCCCGGATCGCATTATCGTCGGTGAGTGTCGTGGGCCCGAGGCGTTCGACATGCTCCAGGCTATGAATACGGGCCACGAAGGGAGTATGACCACCGTTCACGCCAACAACGGCAGGGATGCTCTGGGCCGTATCGAGAACATGGTCTTGATGGCGGGCATGGAGCTACCCCACAGCGCCATTCGTGAACAGATCGCCGCCGCTTTGGACGTCATCATCCAGCTGGAGCGTCTCCGCGACGGCAGCCGCAAGGTAGTCACAATCAGCGAAGTTCAGGGCATGGAGGGGGACATCGTCACCATGTCCGACATCTTCAAGTTTGAGAGGGCTGGATATGAAAACGGCCGTGTGATCGGCAGACTCCGTCCGACAGGCCTTCGCCCGCGATTTATGGAGAAGATTGAGGCAGAGAACATCCGCGTGCCACCGAGTATCTTTGGCGCGAGGACGCGAGGGCGATTCTAGTCATCTGACGTCTATCTGAGGGAACGGTGAAAGATGCTCTGGTTAATACTGATAGCACTTGGGGTCGTCGGCTTGGGAACCGTGATCGGTGGAATCATCATGTCCCGTCAAGCCGAGAGCGACCTGATCGAAGAACGGCTGGGATCCCGGGACTTTCGGGGCCGAGACCCCCAACCTAGAGGCCAGCGGAGTGCTCCGTTAACCGATGCCCTGGATCGAGCGCTCGAGGAGCGCGGAATAGGTGACGATCTGGCCACCAAGCTGGCGCGAGCCAACCTGAAACTCACCGTCGGCGAGTTCGCAGCCCTCACAGTCATCCTGGTAGTCCTGGCCGGGGCACTGAGCTTTCTCTGGAAGCGAGACGTCATCATCACGGCAGTGGCGTGCCTGACCACATTCTTCGCGCCCCGCGCCTACGTTGGTATGCGTCGTGGTCGCCGACTGAAAGCCTTCAATTCACAGCTCGGGGACACGATCAACCTTATGGTCAACAGTATCCGAGCCGGATACAGCATCCTGCAGGCAATGCGGGCCGTCTCGGAGGAGATGGCACCCCCTATCTCCACCGAGTTCGGACGCGTGGTGCAAGAGGTGCAGCTCGGCATACCGGTGGATGAAGCTCTTAGCCACATGCTCCGCCGCGTCCCCAGCGAGGACCTGGACATGATGATCACCGCTATCAACATACAGCGGGAGGTCGGAGGCAATCTAGCCGAGGTCCTGGACTCGATAAGCTTCACGATACGGGAACGAATTCGAATCAAGGGAGAGATCGTGGCCCTAACCGCACAGAGCCGCATATCGGGTTACATGGTCGCAGTCGTGCCGGTTGCCTTGGCGGGCATCATCTACCTGATCAACCCCGAGTTCATGAGTCTGCTGTTCGAGCACACGTGCGGTCATATCATGATAGGTACGGCGGTACTGGGCATAGGTGCTGGCTTCTTTGTCATCAACAAGGTTGTCGATATTGATGTGTAGAGGCCAGCTCGCCAGCCAAGCATCGACTTCGTCACTCAGAGTCGAAACGTGAGCCAGCTTTTGAGCCCTTCCCTGGAGGGATAGATGTCAGTGTTAGTGCCAGTCGTTTTAGTCTTGGGCGTCCTTGTCGGTCTGATCTTGATCAGCGTCAAATTGGTGCAGTCGAGAGACCCTACCTCGATCGAGGACCGCCTCGACGAGTTTGGCACTCTTGATCAGCCGCCCACCCTGGAGGAGCTCGAGCTCTCCCAGCCTTTCGCGGAACGCGTGTTGGTCCCTCTGCTGGAGTGGCTAGCGGACCTGGCGACGCGTGTCAATCCTCAGGAAGGGATGGAGAACATCCAGCACAGCCTGGATCTGGCAGGGAATCCTTACGACTGGAGCCCCATGCAGTTCTTAGGGTTCCGCCTTCTTGCCGCGCTTCTGCTGGGAGGGCTGGGCATCGTTGTCCTCGTCATGGCTAAACAGATGGCCCTCTCACGCCGCATAATCTTGACCGGCGTCATGGCTGTGGGCGGATACTACCTGCCATCACTGTGGCTGAGGAGCAAGACAAGCAGTCGCCAGCGAGAGATCACCAGATCACTGCCCGACGCCCTGGATCTGCTGACGATCTGTGTAGAAGCAGGGCTCGGATTTGACGGCGCGATAGCTCGAGTCGCTGAGAAGTGGGACAACGAGCTTGGTCGGGAGTTCAGGCGAGTGCTTCAGGAAGTGCAATTGGGCAAACTCCGCCGCGAAGCACTGCGGAACATGGCAGAACGCATAGAGGTACCGGAAGTGTCGACATTCGTGGCTGCCATCATTCAGGCGGAGGAGCTCGGCGTCAGCATCGCCAAGGTGTTGCGTATTCAAGCTGACGAGATGCGCAGACGGCGGCGCCAGCGGGCAGAGGAGCTCGCCCGACAGGCCCCAATAAAGATGTTGCCAGCCATTGCTTTCTTGATTTTCCCCGCGATCTTCGTCGTCTTGCTCGGTCCGGCAGTCATCCGCATCATGACGATGAACATCGGAATTGGCGGGATGGGCGGGGGCTTGCCCTGAGGCAGAACCCTCTGACGAGCCCACATCGATCTGCTTTGTCGGCGATTCACGACCTTTGGACATCAGCCCTCAATCTCCCCTTTCCCCCGCGCTGTGTCTGGTGTGGAGAACTGGGCACGTGGCTCTGCCAGGCATGCATAAGTCAGACCCCCCGAGTTGAGCCCCTTTTCTGCGTTCGCTGTGGCAGCCCATTGAGTGACGCAACCTCGAGGTATTGCCCCCGGTGTCAGACCACACCGTCACAGATCCACCGCATTCGCTCGGTGTTTTACTCGGAGGGCCCGATCCGCGAAGCCATACACCGACTCAAGTATGATGGGATCACCGCCCTGGCTCAACCTCTAGGCCGCCTGATCTCAGACTACTGGTTGACGCATCCGCTGCAAAGTGATATGATCGTACCTGTGCCGTTGCACAGGAGGCGTCTACGCCAGCGAGGGTTCAACCAGGCTGCTCTGCTAGCCTATGAGCTTTCGGCAAGAGTCGATCTAGCGGTGGATGACACCACCCTGATCCGCCATCGGGCGACAGCCTCCCAGGTTGGTCTCGACATCGAACAGAGAAAGAACAACGTGCAAGATGCCTTTGAATGCACCACCAGACGGCTTGCCAACAGACACATTCTACTCAGTGATGACGTATACACAACTGGCTCGACGTTGGAGGCATGCGCGGCAGCACTCCATGCTGGAGGAGTGAGCAGTGTGCAGGCGCTGACGCTGGCGCGGGCACACTGAGAGGATTGGGAGGATAGATTACAGGGTTGAGTGTAAGGAGGGAACTGATGGACGTATCAATCTTCACCCGCAAGCTGGACTTAACACCGCGCCTGAGAGAATACGCGGAGGCCAAAGTCGAGAAGCTGGATCGTTATCTGCCAACCATCGACGAGGCCCGGTTGGACCTGGAAGTGGAAGATACGCGCAGTGATGAGGATCGGCAAGTAGCTCAGCTGACGGTGTGGACAGGCGGCACAATCTTGCGGGCGGAGGAACGGACTGGCGACATCTTCGCCTCTATCGATGCAGTGCTGGATAAGATGTATCGCCAGATTGCGCGCTACAAGGGCAAGCGCCAGGATCGGTGGCAGTCACGTGCAGAGGAACTCCCCATCCAAGAAGCTATTGAGGAAGAGCCCGAAGGGGAAATCGTGCGGGTCAAACGCTTTGAGGTGAGACCGATGACACCACAGGAGGCAATCGAACAGATGGAGCTCCTTGGGCATCACTTCTTTGTCTTTCTTAACGCGGAAGAGGGCACAATAAACACGGTCTACAAGAGGCGAGATGGCGACTACGGTCTGCTTCAACCGCAGGTGGGGTGAGGTCCTGCGCGTAGGAGACTGCAATAGCCCCTAACAGACCCAGAAAGGGTTCGGCCTCGACCGAGCCCTTTCTTTCTTACAGACAATCCACGGTGACAGGGAACCAGTAGATGAAGGAAACCACACTCTTTCTGTTCCTGGGCGGATGGGGAAAGAGCGAGATTGAGGACGCTCTCGCCGGTGCCCATCAGGCCGCAGCGGAGGACCTACTCGAGAGCTTGAGCGAAATCCCGTCCATCGGCCAGACGGTCGTCGCAACCGATGACCCAATTTGGGCGACGAAGCTCAATCATCTTTCGGTGGAGGTTGACCTCGATCCGCCCGGTCAGCCGTTTCACTTCGGTCGACGGTTGGTTGAGTTGATCGAGCGGTACCGGGCAGAACGGGTGCTATACGCAGGAGGGGGATCGGCACCGCTTCTAAGCAAAGAGCAGTGGGCGGAGGTTGTCGAAAGCCTGGGACAAGCTGAACACCTGGTGATCACAAACAACGTGCACTCCTCCGACTGGGCCGCATTCGTGCCAGCCAGGGAGACCGCTTCGCTTCTCGCCAAACAGACGAACGACAACGCCATCGCTTGGACCCTGGCCCACCAAGCAGGCTTACCGGCCCAAAGCTATAAGGCCACAGCGAGCTCCCGATTCGACATCGACACACCGGTCGATCTGCTGGTCGCACACCGGCACCCCGACCTCGGCCCACACCTGCGCGAGTATCTAGACGAGCTTGGCTGGACGTCACCGCAACTCGATGGCGTCTTGCTCGAGATGGCACGAGAGGGAGGAAACCTCATGGTGGCTGGTCGAGCTTCCTCCGCCGCGTGGAGCTCCCTGGAGCGGGGTACACATTGCTGGGTACGCGTCGTCGCGGAGGAGCGGGGAATGCGCGCGAGCGGGCGCCAGAAACAGGGAGACGTACGCTCGCTTCTCGCCGATTACTTGGATTTCGTTGGGGTCGAGCGTTTCTTCGAGGCCCTGAGTGAGCTGACCAATGCCATCCTGCTCGACAATCGAGTGATTCTAGCCTCTCGAAATCTCTGGCCTCCCACCCTCGACCGGTTCAACTCTGATCTCTACCGCTGGGCCGAGGTGGAAGAGCCTTTCTTGCGACGCCTCACTCGGGCAGCGGCGGAAGCCCCGATCCCTGTGGTCATGGGAGGGCATTCGGTCGTGGCGGGAGGGCTAATGGCACTGACAGAATCCCTCCAGACTGGTCACCCCACCGCACGGCAGGAGAGCACGTAGTGGCTACTATACTCGTTGTCTGCACAGGGAACATCTGCCGCTCCCCCATGGCAGCGGCATTGCTCCGAAGACGGCTGAAGGAAGACCCAGAGCGACGTGAGTGGCGCGTCATCTCGGCTGGCACATGGGCTTCCGAGGGCCGCCCTGCGAGCGCGTACGCTATCGCGGAGATGAATGAGCGTGGGATCGACATACGCACCCACCGATCGCGCAGTGTTACCGAGTCTCTTATGGAACAGGCAGGCCTGGTTCTGGTGATGACCCACGATCACGCTGAAGCTCTGTCAGCCGCCTTCCCAGATCACGCTGACAAGATCTATCTGCTCAGCGAGATGGTCGGCCAGACCTATGGCATCTCCGACCCGTACGGTGGCACCAGGCTTGAATACTCGTACATCGCTCAGGAGCTGGAGCAGCTGGTCGACGACGGGTACGAGCGCATCGTCTCACTGGCTGAGGGTTCGCCTGCCGACTAGAAGCTGCGAATCAGCTTTCTGGCTGCATCTGCCAAATCGTCCAGCTCGATCACCTGCATATCGGATGCCCAGCGCGCCTTCAACTCTACGCCACCCTGCGCCAGGCTCCTCCGGCTGACCGTAGCTCGCACTGGACAGCCAATCAAGTCGGCATCGGTGAACTTGACCCCCGCACTCTCCTCCCGATCGTCGAACAACACCTCCAGACCGGCATCCTCCAGCTCTGTGCAGACCGACTCTGCCCGCTGCTGCGTTTCCTGATCGGTCCCTAGCGTCAGTACGTAGACATCGAAAGGGGCCAAGGCCGGAGGCCAGATGATCCCGTAATCGTCGTGGTGCTTCTCAATCACGGCCGCCATCAACCGCCCCACCCCTATCCCGTACGAACCCATCACAATCGGTTGCGCGTCTCCATCCGGGTTCAAGTAGGTAGCTCCGACTGCCTCAGAGTAGTGAGTGCCCAGCTTGAAGCAGTGGCCCAACTCGATCGCCGACTCGGCAACCAGCACGCCCTCACATGCCGGACATAGATGCCCGGCCTCTGCCTGGGCGATATCCTCCATCATCGTGACAGCGAAATCGCGAGGGTAGTTGACGCCGACCAGGTGATATCCGTGACGATTCGCGCCGGCCACGAAATTACTCCCCTTCTGAATCGAGCGATCCGCTATGACCAGGACACCTGTCCCGTCAGGCGACCGCCGCACGTCGAGCCCGACCGGCGAGCCGTATCCTGGCTCGGCCCCCACCCTTCGGACGTCCTCTTCAAGCGCTGGCTCCAGAGTCCCACCGCCCAGGAGATTCCGTAGCTTCGTCTCGTTCACATCGAGATCCCCTCGGATGATGACCAGCACCAGATCCTCACGGTCTTTGGTGTAGAACACCGCCTTGAGCGTCTGTCTGGTCGGCACACCGACAAAGTCCGCCACATCGGCTATCGTCTCGCAACCGGGTGTGGCCACAGGCACAGGCTCCTCCAGCGGCTCCGCTTCAACCTCGGGCAGCCGGAACTCAGCCCGTTCCGCGTTTGCCGCGTAATCGCACGTGTCGCAGTGGATGTACGTATCCTCTCCATCTGAATGGGGCAACATGAACTCGTGTGAATCAGCTCCGCCCATCATCCCCGTGTCGGCTTCAACCGGGATTGGATCAAGCCCACACCGCGCGAAGATCCGTTCATAGGCCTCAATGATCCGAGGATAGAACGCATCTAGCCCTTCGACATCTGCGTCGAGGCTATAAGCGTCCTTCATCCGGAACTCCCGAACTCGCAGAAGCCCTCCCCGAGGCCGGGGCTCGTCCCGCACCTTCGTCTGAATGTGATAAACCACTTTGGGCAGATCTCGATAAGACAGAATCTCCTGTCGCGCCAGCTCGGCAACGACCTCTTCGTGGGTCATCGCCAGGGCATATTCCCGGCCACTCCGATCCGTGACGCACATGAGCGCGGGTCCAACGCTCTCCCATCGTCCAGTTGCCTTCCAAAGCTCCGCGGGATGCAGGACTGGCATCTTCATCTCTTGAGCGCCAAGGGCACCCATCTCCTGGTGCAGGATCTCCTCAATTTTCCGCGCAACACGCCAACCAAGCGGGAGGTAGCTATACAGTCCAGCACCCAGGAAGCGTACTAATCCAGCGCGGAGCGCCAGCTTGTGACTGGCAAGCTCCGTGCCCGCTGGAGCTTCCCGTAGTGTGCGTCCAAAGAGTTGCGACATCCTCAACACCGACAGCCTCCTCGTTTGTACAAGAGAAAACCAGCCTCCAAGACCAAAAGGCTGGTGCCCGAGCGTCTACTTGGCGGCCCGAACAGCGCTAACCGAACCTAAGACAAAGGGACAGAGACGGCTCCGCCGTGCTAACTGCAAAAGAAATCAGAACTCTCGTTGACCGCTCCAGACTGCGCCGGATGGTAGCATAGGAACCGGTGTCTGTCAAACCTGATCGGCCAGGCTGCACGGCAAGGCTGGTTCCCTGAACAGGTTCAAGAGAACCAACGGTGTCCCACAGCCGGACGACAACCTGGACGCGATTGTCCTGATCATACCAAGCGAGGTAAAATACAAGACATAGTGCACAACTGTTGGGTGCTCCTTCGAACGCTGTCTGTATCCGTACTCGCTCAAAACAAAGTAAGGATGCCACTTCCGTGTCTGTGTTCCCGACCAAGCGGAACATCAATGAAACTCCACAGATATTCCCCCACCGGAATAGATCTCTGATGCGCTCTGACGCTAGGTTCCTTTCGCGTGATCTGGCTGCCGTGGGTTTCGCCCCTGGAGACAGAATGGATCAGAATCTGCTGACGGAGCCCAGCTCCGCTCTGAACCACGTCGTCTTGAGACCGGGCTTGCGGACGCTTGACAGGATCACCTCCCGGAGCCAACCCCTGCTTACCTGATGCTCCGATGAGATTACCCCACCTCGTCCCAGGCCGTTTCGTGACGCGCGTCAATCGCTTCCGCGTCACTGTTACCGTCAAGGGCACAACCGTCGACGCGCACCTCCCTAACTCGGGTCGATTGACGGAACTGCTGACGCCAGATCGCCGTTGCTGGCTCGCGGGAATGAAAGCCCCCCACCGCAAGACAGATTACGACCTGAAGCTCGTTGAGTACGCGGGAGTCCTTGTCTCGGTCGATGCCCGCTTACCCAATCCACTCCTCGCGGAGGCCCTGCAGGGCAGGCAACTGGACGCTTTCCAACGCTGTCGAGGATTCGATCAGGAAGTGCCCCTCGGCAAGAGCCGCGTCGATTTCCGTCTGACGACACCGAAAGGGCCCCTCTGGATCGAAGCCAAGTCAGTAACACTGGTCGAGCACGGAGTAGCCCTGTTCCCCGACGCCCCCACCGCTCGCGGGACCCGTCACCTGCACGAGTTGGTCACCGCGGTTGGCGAGGGAGAACAGGCAGCCGTGGTCTTCGTGATCCAGCGCCCTGATGCCCAGCGTTTCCGCCCTCACGACAAGGCAGATCCCGCTTTCGGTGAAGCACTCCGCCTGGCCGCCAGCAGCGGCGTGGACATCCACGCCTGGACTTGCCAGGTGAGCACAGAGGCCATTATAATCGCCGAACGGGTCCCGGTCATATTGGCGTGAAGAGAGTATGCGTTCGGCAGCGGGCACAGCAGCGGAGCCATTCTACGGACAAGTCAGTGCAGGTCAGCAGGACCTGGGATCTCTAGCAGTCAGAGGTCCGTCTCGACTGGCCTCGACCAAGAAGAGCACAGGATCCTCAACGCACTCCGCGTCACGGTCTGGCCCTGAATCTCGCTCCAGGCCTTGCACTCAGGATTCGCTCCATCATCTCACGATCGTCGCGCAGGAGTCCAGCTTCTGGCAGGCGCTGAACCAAGGTGGCCCAGTTATCGTCCTCAGCGAAGACGTCGCGGAAGATGGGTAATGCTTCAGCCATGCGTCCCAGGTCGGCAAGCGTGACCGCATGCCAGAATGGCAGCTCAACGACCTGAGGAGCCATATCCGCGGCGGTAGCGTACGCCTCGAGGGCGGCTTTGGTCTCTCCGCTCCCCAGCAACTCATCACCCCGGTTCATATGCTCGTACGCCCGGTGGAGGGTCACCAATCGACGAAGCTCCTGGATTGGCTGTGGGTGATCCTCAACGCGAAGATCGATCACCCTGTCGGCCCACTCACGGCCGGTCGATTCCCCCTCGACGACGAGGATGGTCGCGCTCTGCTGACCTCGAATGTCACCTCCAGCCCCCTGTCCAGCTTCAAGAGCTGCCAGCATCCGCTCCACCAGATCGCCCCTCGACTCCCGATATGCTTGGGCCATCGCGGGCCACACATCAGCGGTCGCCATCATATTCGCCTGGACAGAAAATGTCTCACCAACAACGTGCCCAGCGTCAGCAATACAGCGCTCGCCTGTGTGACTCGCTACGCGCCCCTGGGCATCCACCATCGCCACCTGTCGCAGTGCCCGCCCCTCGTCAGCAGCCAGCACCCCTTTAAGCGCTTCAGGCGCGGATCGGCCCCCACGCATCAGGTCCAAGCCAAGGGGTCCATGGCTGATCTCGACCAGCGCTTGTGTCGCCACAGCACCGACGCCCGCCTGGGCCCACGTGACGACCGAACCGACAGAGAACCAATGAGACTGCACGGCCACCCCCATCCGACCGCTGGATGGATCACGGGCGACGATGGAGAACGTGTGAGCTAAGCTAGACGGTCGAATCGATTTTCCTATACCGGGCATTTTGCCTCCTTTGGCGCGTGAAACCGAGCAATATCGGGACCAAGCATCGACGACAAGAGTATACGACAGGCCCGTCGGTGGGTCAAAGCTGCCAGCATCCCGATCCTGCTGTATATGCTAACTTGCAACTCCGCCCTCTCAGGGTACAATGCGCGGGCTTGTGAAGGCAGGGTTGATTCCACCTGCGGGCTCACCAGAGAGCGGCTTCGGTTGAGCGGCTTCAGTCTGTGGGCCTGGACACCCTCTCTGGATACTTCCAGTTGGTGGAGGATGGAGGCGCACACGTGATTCCCTTGCGGGATAGCATCCCGTCTCGTCGTTTTCCGATCGTCAACACCGGGCTCATCATCCTGAACGTGGTGATTTTCGTGTTCGAGAGCCTATTCTTGGGCTCCGATCCGCTCCATCAGTTCGCCTTCACCTGGGGGCTCGTGCCAGCCAGGTTCTGGCAAGCAGGAGATGCTCAGTCCTGGCTCACGGTGTTGACCTCAATGTTCCTTCATGCCGGATGGTGGCATTTGATCTCCAACATGCTCGCCCTCTACATCTTCGGCGACAACGTCGAGGACCGTGTGGGGCATCTCCGCTATCTCCTCTTCTACGTGCTCAGCGGTCTAGCTGCAGCTGGGGCGCACCTGGCCGCCTACGCGCAGTCCACGATACCAACGGTTGGAGCCAGCGGTGCAATCGCCGGCGTGCTGGGGGCTTACCTCGTGCTCTACCCCCAGGCCCGTGTGCTCACCCTGATCCCTGTCTTCTACTTCGTTCGATTGGTCGAGATTCCGGCCCTTCTCTACCTGGGATTCTGGTTCATCTCTCAGCTGTTCAACGGGCTCTTTGCTCTGACCGCCGCCGATGTTTTCCAGGGCGGCGGCGTGGCCTGGTGGGCCCACATCGGCGGATTTGTGTTTGGATTAGCCGTGATCCGTCTCATAGCAAGCCGTCCGCGGCCTGAGTACGCCGGCCGCTATCACCCATGGAAAGACAATCGGTGGGACTAGGATGAACACACGCGCTCTGGGCTGTCTCCTGCTCATCCTCATAGTCCTTCTGGTTGGATCTATTGGGATCCATGAGGCCCTCCACGCCAACCGAATCTACCCAGGCGTCTCCGTGTGGGGCACTGAGGTGGGCGGGCTCCTGCCCAACAGAGCGTCCACCAAATTGCAGGACAGTTCAAGACTCCACGACCCACTGATTACCCTGATCGGCCCGGATCGTTCCTGGAACGTGCGGCCGTCGGACCTTGGACTCCAACTGGAATCCGCCTCCACACTGGAAAGGGCATTCCGATTGGGACGTCAGAGGCCATGGCCCGGCCGTCTGGTTTCCAGGCTGGAGCTGCTTGCATACGGCGCGAACGTCGCCCCTACTTTCACCTACGACGAGTCTCAAGCGCGACGCTATCTAGAGACTCTGTCCGAGCAGGTCAATATCTCTCCGAGCGACGCTGAGCTTACCCTCGAAGGTATCACACCCCGGGTCAAGCCTGCCGAGCCTGGCCGTCGGCTGAACATCGACCGCACCCTGACAGCGTTGTCGCCGGCGGTTACTCAGCTGAGCCCGGCGACGGTGGACCTGGTCGTAGAAGAGATCTTCCCAGCTATCACAGATGCCACCGTGGCCGAAGCTGAGATCGAGAGACTCCTCAAGAGCGAGTTGACCCTGACAGTGGCCGACCCAGCCGAAGACGATCCAGGCCCATGGGTGATCCACCCAGAAGAATTGGCCGACATGCTCCAGTTGCACTCAGAATCGGGCGTGCTCGGCGCAAGCCTGGACGAAGAGACACTGCAAGCACGCCTGGAAAGAATCGCTCCAGCTCTGGAGATCGAGCCTGTCGATGCGCGATACCACTTCAACGAACTCACCGAAAGCCTAGAGCCAATTGCCGCCAGCCACGAGGGTCGGACGCTGGATGTGGACGGCAGTGTGAGACGGATTGTGGAGGCATTGGAGGCCGAAGAGCGAGAGGTCCCCTTGGTGATCGAAGAGGTCCCCCCTGCCTATCCAGATACTGCCACCGCTGCTGAGCTAGGGATCGTCGACCTCGTAGCCACGGGGGAGTCCTACTTCATCGGCTCCCCCACTGGTCGCGATCACAACATCCGTCTGGCGGCCAGTCAATTCGACGGACTGGTCATCCCACCAGGGGAGACTTTCTCCTTCAACCATTACCTGGGGGAGATCACGGCCGAGGCCGGTTATGATGCTTCATTCATCACGGCGGGGGAGCAGTTGGCTATGGGCGTCGGGGGTGGCATCTGTCAGGTCAGCACGACAGCGTTCCGCGCCGCATTCTGGGGCGGATATCCTGTAACTGAGCGCTGGGCTCACAGTCAGCGTGTTGCCTATTACGAGCTGCGGGGGGGCGACGTCGGAATGGACGCCACAATCTACTCGCCTGTGGTTGATCTCAAGTTCGTCAATGATCGCTCGGCGCCGTTACTGATTGAGACAGAGGTCGAAGAGGGAGCCCATCGCTTGCTGTTCCGCTTCTACTCCACTGACGACGGGCGGACAGTGGAGATGGAAGGGCCGATCATCACCGACGAGACCACACCAGGCCCGCCCATCTACGAGTTGGATGAGGACTTGGCCCCAGGAACCGTCACCAAGTGGCAGTCAGCAGTCGACGGCCTGACCGCGACAGTCTATCGGCGGGTCTACGGCGAAGACGGCGAAATACTGTACGAAGACACGTTCGTCAGCGAGTTCGAGCCCCGGCGTGCCGCCTACCACTACGGCCCTGGTTACCAGCCTCCACAGGATACTGAGGGCTGATTCCTCCCTACCAGGTCCTCCGCCAGCAGGCCCGTCAGGCCTTCCTAGGGACCGAGGGCGGAGACTATCACCATTGTCACCAGAGCTAAGACGGCTACGATTGCAAGCCCATACCGGATCACAGCTTGCAGCACGGCTCCTTCCTCCGCGTCGACCGTGCTGCAGCCAACGATGACCTTCGCCGGAGCGAACGCCGAGCCGATGGAAGCGCCCGCCGTCTGGGCAGCCAGGATCACCAGCGGGCTCACGCCAACCAGACCGGCCACACTCTGTTGAAGATCTCCAAAGATTACGTTCGAGTTGGTATTGGAGCCAGTCATGAAACTCCCTAGAGCGCCAATGAAGGGCGCCGCCAGCGGAAAGACCGGTCCTGCCACACGGGCGATCCCCTGAGCCAGAAGATGCGTCATGCCGGCGTGCTCCATAGTCACGGCCATCCCCACCATCGCCGCTGTGCCCAAGCTGGATCGTGTAGCCCGACTGACGACCCCTTGCCCAATGCGACGTAGGGCTCCAGGCTCGTAGCTGCCACGCCACGCGAACAGCGCGTAGGTAGCAAGAGAGGCATAGATCAGCAACGCCCCGGCATGGCCGAAGATCTCAATCGTCCGACCCTCACCTGCAGGGGTCACCCACCCATCGGCAGTTCTCAGCTCTGGGAACTGCACACGCAGCACAACCTGCCCCAGGAAATCGCGTACGGGGGGCACGAGCTGAGCAGCAACGATGATGGCAATCACCAGCGCATAAGGGGCCAACGCCCAACCTAACGGCATTGCCACCCTTGCCTCCTCCTCGGCTGAGACCTCTCCAGACGCAATGGCACGCCATCGAACCCATGCGACGCCGACGACGAGTCCCACGAGTCCTGCGGTCATAGAGCCGATGGACCAGAGCCCGTTGGTGACAACCAGGTATTGAGTCACCGCCATCGTCGTGCCGATGACGAACAACGCCCCCAATCCAGATCGCAGTGTATTCTTTCCCCCAGCTACCCAGAGCGTAGCTGCTCCGCAGCCCGGACAGGCTAGTCCCAGCAGCGCCGCCGTCCAGGGAGCCAGCAACTCTCCACTCTTTCCCGTGG
Source organism: uncultured Anaerolineales bacterium (assembly GCA_964597105.1). GTDB lineage: Bacteria > Chloroflexota > Anaerolineae > B4-G1 > B4-G1 > SKLM01. The sequence goes on along the minus strand of CAZQXX010000005.1, from coordinate 4,919 downwards.
ACGCCATCAAGGCGAAAAATGAGGACCCGAGCGAGCCAAACGTGACAGCCCAAGGAAATCCCACTGAGGGGATCGTCACTGCAGCCAGCGCGGGGAAGCCCAACCCCACCAGCAGCGGCGCCGTGACAGCCACAGGTACCCCGAATCCTCCGACTCCCTGAAGGAATGTACTGAAGACCCATCCCAATAGCAGGGCTTGCATCCCACGATCAGGCGTAAGCCTGCGTAGCCCTTCGCCGATAGCATCTATGGCCCCTGCCTCGTCGCTCACGCGGTAGAATAGAAGCGCCCCCCAAATGATGTAAACCACAAAAAGGGTAAGCAATAGACCCTTCAGGTGCGCGAAGCCCAGGAGTCGGAGGCCCGCTCCGAAGCGCAGAATACCTACGGCGAGCGCAATCGCCCATCCCACGGCGCCCGCTTGCGCCCCTCCCCACCGGTACCGAAGCATCAATATGAGGATGACCAACACTGGAGATAAGGCCAGGAGCCAATCAAGCAGATACGTCATAGGACCCTCCGTGAGCTAGAGAGAGCTGCCAACGACCCGACGAGTAGAAGTGCTCTTCCACCACAAGATCACTTCGCAACAGTCACGGTCTGCAGGAGAATCGCGTTGTCTGGGCTACCGTCGACCGGAAGGCGCGTACCTGTGTCAGCGAGGTACATCCCCGCCTCCAGGCGGTGCTCACCTTCTGGAGCGTCGGGAGCCACGTCTATCTCGTATACGTCGGTCACGACCTCGTTGGGCAACCACAGACCCGTAGGATAGCTGCCGCCGACTGGCTGACCGTCTCGCTGCCCAGTCATCGAGCCATCCGGCGCCACCAGGTGAGTGAAGACCGTGTAGTCCCTGCTCATAGGGCGCAGCGCACGCCAATAGAGCGTGAGACGGAGAGTCTCTCCAGGCGCAGCCGAGTTCTCCGACAGATCGTAGCCGAGCAACTCAGCTTCATCGCCAAGCCTAAGGCCGACTCTATGCGGCATCTCGGGGACATCAAACGTCCGATCCGTCTTCTGCACCGTGACCCTGCCCAGATCCACGACCATCTCGCCAACTTCAACCTCCAGCGGATAGTCGCCCGGAGGCGTGTCCAGCGGAACCCGGGGGCCGTAGCGATCGCTCACAACCTCGCCCGGGAGCCACTCATCGAAGGGATACGTCCCGTGGGCAGGGTCGCCCTCATAGAGACATCGCTCACCGAGACGCAAAGAAACCGGATGGGAAGGCAAACTCGCCTTCTCCGCCCGCCAGAAGAGCGTGATAAACAAACGTTCCCCCGGTCTCACTGTCGTCGCCTCTAAATCACTGCCCAGCAGCGTTAACCCACCCATGTCGACGTTCACCCAGCTAGTGATCGCTAGATCCTCAACGTGGGGAGCTGCCTCTACGCGCTCCAAGTCGATTGGGAGTTCAACGTACGTACCTGCGTAAGCACCATCCTCGTCGAGCAGGGGAAGCCGAACACCTCCACTCGGCGAGTACAAGCCGAAGCGCATAACGTAGTCTCCAGGAGGCGCCCCGGGAGACATGGGAACCAAGAAATGGTCCACAATGATCTCACCAACCGACCACTGCTCAGAGGGATAGTGAAAAGGCTGGCTTTCCCCCCAGACGAAGCCTTCTCGGTCAGCAAGGCGCACTATCGGGGAATAGTCTTCTCGCTCCGGTGTCCCCGCTACCCTTGACCAGACCGCCAGCCCCACGGAGTCGCCTGAGCGAGGAGGGTCAGCAACACTGTAACCGAGCAGGTGGGCAATATGTCCGAAGTTCGCTGTTCTGACCTGTTTAGGATCCGGATGGTAGCCTCCAGCGACCCGGTACGCGTGGAAATCAGGGGCATGATCGGGACCGAGAGGTGCAGCGATCAAAGCATCATCCGACAGCACTGTTTCTGCCCAGTCCAGATGTTTTGAGGCTGAGCGTGGAAACACGATAAGCCCAGCTTCATCGGACGGGAACACGAGCGTTTCACCACCCACGAGCCACCGAATCCTATCGTAGCCATCCGCCA
>CAZQXX010000005.1:0-2804 GCA_964597105.1 uncultured Anaerolineales bacterium | reverse complement strand
AACTCGGGAGAAGGAGCCCAATCACCGAAATAGGCCATCGCCGTCAGGGGCGTGGAGACTGTCAGTAACGAGACAACGAGCACCAAGTGGCCAAGCCGACTGTCCATCCACTCGAGCCTTCGCCCTATCAATCCGCCCAGGAATCGCCGAAGCCCCGACTTCACCACAAATAGTCCCAGAGCCGGAAAAACGTGCACGAATGGGATCAGACCCACAGCGCGAAGATTACTGGGGGTGATCTCCTCGGTGGCCAGGGCACTGGGCAAGATCATCACTGGTATCGAACTGAGGAGGAGGGTATATGACGCAAGAGGAAGCGAAGCAGAAGAGCCACACGGGCTGCCTTTCGGCCGCAGGAGCCGCCACCCCGCGAAACCTATACCTATCATCAACAGGACCGACGCGCCAGGCAGAAATAGCGGGCGACCGGGAATATTGAAGCGCACGTAGGGGTCTCCTCGGAGGGTGAACATCTTCAAGCATCCGAGAAAACCATTCCACGCCTCGCCCCAGGTATTGGCAGCCACTTGCCGGGTACGAACCAAGAAACTGCCTGAATGAGTCAGCCAGTAGCAGGCCAGTGGGGCCAGAACGAGCGCGGCGACACCAATGAAGAGTGCCATCTGAGAGAAGCGCTCTTGCCGTTCCTCTCGACCGGTGATCAGCAGAACCATCAACGCCGCCCCTAGAGGAATCGGAAAGAGCCGTGCAGCCAGATATGTGTATGCAGTGAGGCCACACAAGAGGCCTCCTGCCACCAGCCACCCCTTCTCCCCTCTCCGCAGACCGCGCCAAAGCGCGGCAACAGTCAGCGCCTGAAAGAGAGGCTGCCCAATAGCCCTGAATCCGTAACGACTGAGGATGACGTGCCAGAAAGACGCAGCCAGAAACCCCGCGGAAACGAGAGAGATCCAGGATGCATCAGCCTCTTGGTGCAACAGTTCATACACCATCCAGACAGTTGCCATCACGGTTGCAGTGCCGATCAGAGCCGCCCCCAACCGGAGCGCAAGCGGCGTGACGCCCAGGATCCTCATCCAGAGAGCGGTCCAATAGAAGAATGCTACCTCCTTGCCTGTATACGCGGGGATGAAGATGGGCCTTGTCAGACCCTGCGCGATCTCGCCAGCCAGAATGCCGTTGGCTGCCTCGTCGTAATGGAGACCTGTGGGAAGTTCCGGCAGCCGGTAGAATCGCAGTCCCGCCGCGACGAGGACGATGAACAGGAATGCTGCAACGTATAGCCAGCCAGAGTCCGTGCCAGGCTTATCCATCAGGACATGTTCCAGCGACTTCTGGAGGAATCCTGGTCACGGACCAGGTGAGGGAACAACAAGAGGGTCTCTCATCTTGACCAAGGAGGCTCCCCTGGAGCGCCTGAGTCGCGCTCACGGGAGGCACGCAGAACTGTCCCGAGGTAGACAACAAGCGTGAAGCGATCTTCAGAAGCCCGTCATGCGATATCGTCAGAGATGGGGATATCAAGTGAGCCAATTTCCTTCACATCCACGTGAAGTGTCAGCGCGTGCTGGCCTTGCTCAAGCAACTCACTCGACACGTGAACAGTGACGACCATCCCAACTGGAAAAACCAATGGTCTCCCCGATGAGATCTGCCCTGCGGCCCTTACGTTGCCGCTGGGGGGTCTGATTGTTATCTTCGAACCGTCGATCTGGTCGCCGTCCACGTCGAGTCTATGCACACTCACGATAGTGGCGGGAGCGATAAGGTTCTTAAGATCGAAGGCAAAGCCGTCCTCTTCACGGCGCAAGGACCCCTGAACATACAGTTTCTTGAGCACGGTCGCGGGAATAATTGGCATCACATCTCCTTTATGCCGCATTTTTAACACGGACCGAGCAACTCCGCAACCGACACTGTCCACGCCCCCCTCGAGAATGGACCAGTCATAGCAGCTCACAGTAACCACCAGACGGAAGCCTTGGTAAGCAGCCGCCCGTCGGATGTGACCGACTCCTCAGCTAAGCAGAAGGATTGTCGCAGTGACCGCGACACCGAGGCTGGATGGGACAATGCGACGGTATATCGGTCCCCACTCAGCATCGAAGTAGACTCGAGTCAAGGAGAGGCAGAGGTGCAGTGGAGAACACATCACGCCCAAGAATCCTCCTGCCATAAGCCACGCCGCCCACTCAGGCGCAACTGCAGCCCCGTCGGCGGCGACAAGAGGCAGTATGACCGGAAACCCGATGCTGAAGGCCCCTGTTGAGAGGCCAGTAAGCAGACCAGCCACGAACGGCACTACGAAAGCAATCACTGCCACCGGCACACCGGATCCACTCAAGGCTTCGGACACATCCCGTACAGCTCCACTGTTGTCCAAGACGCGACGAAAGATAAGAGCACCGAACACGACCACGATCGTCTTCCAGGCAATGCGTTCACGAAGGATGCGCCCGAGCCTGATCAGCGGGATTCTGTTGATTCCCATCAGCAGCCCTATCGTCGTCACCAAACTGACAATCAGGGTAACCCGCTCGTCAAGCGGCAACGTCAAGGAGAGAGCAATCACCATAGCAACAGGCCAGATGCTTTTCGCCAGGACTCGAACGTCTCGAAGACGGGCCGAAGACGAGAACCCATCAGTAGGATTTGGTGAGATCCCCAGCAGGCCAAAGACCACCCCGCCTGTCACCGATGCCGCCGTTAATGGCCAGGTTGCGCGCGCCAATTGCATCGTCTCCAGATTCATAAGAGCTGCCGCGAGCATAAAGGCGGGGTAAAGGGGAAAGACATACTCCCAGATATGTCGGAACCAGTAGTTGACGAAGGTCTTCCGCTCC
>CAZQXX010000004.1:0-38727 GCA_964597105.1 uncultured Anaerolineales bacterium | reverse complement strand
AAGGTTACCGACAATGATAAAGCCCCGACCGAGCCGCCATCACGCGGGGGCTCAAGGCGTGTCGGATTCAGCCCGCAGACGCTCCAGAAACTCACGATCCTGAGGCGTCAGCGCCGCCCCGTCGAGCAGCTCGGGCCGGCGCTCCAGGGTCCGACGCAAGGCCTCCTCCCGCCGCCAGCGGGCGACCGCGGCGTGATCTCCGGATAGAAGTATCTCGGGCACCTCCCAGCCGCGGAAGATCCGGGGGCGCGTGTAGTGGGGCCCTTCCAGAAGGCCCCGGGCGTGGGAGTCCTCGACGGTGGCCGTCGGATCCCCCAGCACGCCCGGGAGGAGCCGGGTAACGGCATCGATCACGACCATGGCGGCCAGCTCACCGCCCGTGAGCACGTAATCACCGATCGACAGCTCATCCGTCGCCAGATGCTGGCGGACGCGCTCATCGACGCCCTCGTAACGCCCACAGATGAGCGCGATGCGCCCCTGCCTGGAGAGGGCCTCCGCCCTATCCTGAGAGAAACACCGTCCCTGAGGCGTCAGGAGAACTACCGGAACGGGTTCATCTGCCGATCCCGGGGTCCTCTCCTCCACCCGACTGGGGGCCTCGTCTCCGAGAACCGCCTCCACCGCACTGAAGATGGGCTCGGCCTTCATCACCATGCCTCCGCCCCCGCCGTAGGGGGGCTCGTCCGTGACGTGGTGCTTGTCGGTGGCGTAGTCGCGGATGTTGTGGAGGGCCACGGAGAGGTGACCGTCCTCCTGCGCGCGCCCGAGGATGCTCTCGTCCAGGGGGCCGCGGAACATCTCCGGGAACAGGGTGAAGACGTCGAAGTGAATGGCCCTGGGGCGCGACGCCCCAGGGTCCGACGCCCCAAGAGCCTGTGAGGCGGCCACGTCGTGCGTCGGATCACGCATAGGCGCACTCATCAGTCCGGCAGGGCATCCTCCAGGACGCGCAGCCAGTTCCCGCCCAGGATCGCTGCCACGTGTTCCTCGTCGTATTCGGCCCGGGCCAGCGCGGGTCCAATCCGCTGCAGGTCGGCCACGGTATCGAGCTCGGGCGGGGTATCGTCGGCGCCGAAGCCGCCGTCGAAATCGGAGCCCAGACCGACGTGGGCGGCATCGCCGACTACCTGACAAACGTGATCGATGAGAGCAACGACGTCATCCAGCGTCGGTCGCGTCGTGCGCCAGTCAGGACGGAGGAAGGCATTGGCAGGCACGATCCCGATCACGCCGTCGCGCTCGGCCAGGCGGTGGATCATCTCATCGGAGAGCTGACGGGCTCCCGGCACCAGGCCTCGAGGATTGGCGTGGGTGGCGACTACGTGGCCCTCGAAACGGCCGAGCGCCTCATAGAACGACGCTTCCGCCAGGTGGCTGACGTCGAGCACCATGCCCAGATCGGCGATCACGTCCAACAGCTCTCGCCCGGCATCCGTGAGCCGGCCCCCGCTCGCGTCACCTCCGGCGTAGCGCGTCCCCGCCTTCCAGGAGAGCCCGATCAGGCGAATGCCCCGCTCGAACCACAACTCCGCCTCAGCGGGCTCACGAATCGGGTCGGCCCCCTCCATGAGCGGGACGAGACCCACCACGGGCGACTCGCCCTCCCAGGAGTCGAGCACCCCGTCCAGGTCGTCCCGGGTGCCGACGAGGGCCAGCCGCTCGTCCTGATCCGCCAGGCGGTGGTAGACATCGAGTTGCCTCTGCCCCAACGCGTGGGCCTCCTCACGGCTCGAGTAGACCTGGGGTCCCGATCTCCTCCCCCGTTCCGCCGGAGCCACGTAGACCGTGCCAAACACGAGGGCCACGTTCCCTTCAAGCCACTCCGGCACGCCGACCATACAGATCCCGTTCCGCTGGGGGGCGTCTGTCCCCACCTCCAGGCGGCGGGTCTCCAGCGCACTCCGGCGCACGTCGCGCTCCAGCGCAAGCACGTTCCAGGCAATATCTTCGTGGGCGTCAACGATCATCACGGTCATCAAGAGCTCCATCTGGCGGGTCTGTGTAAAGGGCGTCTGTGAGAGTCGACCGGGGGCAGATCCCCGATCGCTGGGCGGCAAGTGTACCACAAGCAAGCTGTTTGACAACTGCACACCCCAAGCGTATACTGGGACGGCTGCTCTGGGAATGTCCTGGCGCAGGACCCTGGCCCACCATCCGGCCCGGTCGGAGATCGAGATCCCGACGAAAGACACCATCAGTCGCCAGACAACGAGAGACTCTACGTCGCGGATCTCCAGCGAAACGGGAGCGTGAGAATGACAGACGATGCCCAGTTGGTCCTGATCAGAGGGCCTCGAACGGGCGAGACAGTTCGCCTGCACGGGGACACCGTCACCCTTGGCCGTGATCCCCGGAACGACGTCGTGATCGACCACCCCCAGGTATCGCGGCACCACGCGCGCATCGCGCGGGAGGAGAGGACCTGGGTGATTGAGGACCTGGACAGTACGAACGGGACCTTCGTCAACGGCGCCTACCTGTCTCAGCCCCGAGCGCTGACCCGGGGCGACGTGATTGAGCTGGGGGAAGCGGTGGCGCTGGTCTACCGGTACGAGGTGGTGCCGGAAGAGGCCGGCCGGTCTCTTCCGGCCGGCTGGCCGGCGCATGTTCCCCCGCCGCCCCCGAGGCCTCCTCGCGATCAACCTCCCGAAAGGATGGAGCCCGCTGAGCAGACGCGTCTTGCTGAGCAAGCGTACCCGCCGCAGCGGGTGGAGGCGGAGCGGCGGGTGGAAGCAGAGCGGCGGACGCCCCCCGGAGAGCCGGCGGAGCGCTTCCATAGCCGGCCGTCGTCTACCCCGGCGCCGTCTTATCGCCAGGAAGAGGCGCAGCCAAACCGAACGTGGCTGTGGGCTGGGATCGGCTGCCTCGTCCTCCTGCTCATCGTGGCCTGCGCTTCCGTGTTCGTGCTCGACGCCCTCGGGGTGCTCCCCGCCTTCTTCTACGAGCCGCTCCGCTGGATGGGCCTGATCTGATCCGTGCCGGGAGGTGACCCCGCAAGACCCACTTCCCCGATTCGCCGTCGATTGACGCGCAAAAGGAGGTCATCCGTGCTGATCATACACGCTCGACTGGCTACCCTCGGCAGCGAGCCCGAGCTGATCGATGACGGGGCCTTGCTCATTCAAGGCCAGCGCATCACGGCGCTCGGAACGACCACCGACCTGGCCACCCGGTTCCCGGGCGTCGACCGCTGGGACGCCAGAGGACAGCTGGTGCTCCCGGCCTCGATCTGCGGGCACACGCATTTCTACGGCGCCTTCTCTCGCGGGATGGGGATCCCGGGGGAGCCGCCGGAGACGTTCCCCCAGATCCTCGAGCGACTGTGGTGGCGGCTGGACAAGGCACTGACGCTGGAGGACGTGCGGTATTCGGCCCTGGTCTGCCTCGTCGACGCGATCCGCCACGGGACGACGACACTCATCGACCACCACGCGAGCCCCAACGCCATCGACGGCAGCCTCGACGTCATCGGCGAGGCCGTGCGCCGGGCGGGGCTCCGGGCCAGCCTGTGCTACGAGGTGACGGATCGCGACGGCCCGAAGCGGGCTCGGGCCGGGATTGAGGAGAACGCCCGATTTGCCAAAGCCGTGAGGGACGACCCGCGGTTAGCGGCCTCCTTCGGGCTCCACGCCTCCCTCACCCTCTCCGACGAGACCCTGGCCGACTGCGTCACCGCTGCCGACGAGCTGGGACTCGGCTTTCACATCCACGTGGCGGAGGGAGTGTCCGATCAGGAGGACTCGGTGCGTCGGAGCGGCACGCGCGTGGTTCATCGGCTGGGGAACGCGGGGATCCTGGGGCCGAAGACCATCGCCGTCCACTGCGTGCACGTCTCGGAGAGCGAGATCGAACGGCTGGCAGACACGGAGACATGGGTGACCCATCAGCCCCGCTCGAACATGAACAACGCCGTGGGCGTGGCACCGGTGGAGATGATGCTAAGACGAGGGGTCCACGTCGGGCTGGGCAATGACGGGTTCTCCAATCAGATGTTCGCCGAGATGAAGGCCGCCTACTTCGTGCACAAGCTCGATCAGGGCGACCCGCAGGCGATGCCCGGCAACGTGGTGATGGACCTGGAGTACGGGAACAACGCCCGGCTCGCGAGAGTGTTCTGGCCGGACCAGACGCTGGGGATCCTGGAGGAAGGGGCTATGGCGGATCTGGTGTTCATCGACTACAAGCCGACGACGCCGCTCTCGGCGGACAACCTGCCGTGGCACCTCCTGTTCGGCGTCGAGGCCTCGATGATCACCAGCACGGTCTGCGCCGGCGAGGTACTGATGCGGGACCGGACGCTGCTGACGCTGGACGAGGAGGCGATCACCGCCCGCTCACGAGAGCTGGCGGCTGCGGCCTGGCGCCGACTGTAGCGTGCCAACGACGCCAGAGTCTTGTCGTTTTGAAGCTAAACCTTGCGAAGGTCGGGCAGCAGCAGCCTGGGCAGACCGATGTCTAGAGCACAGCCACCACTTGATACCGTCCGGGGGCCGAACCTTCGCAAGGTTACCCAAGAATGATAGAGACCTGCACCGTCGGTCGCTCGACTGGCCTTTTGCTCTCAATCGACTATAATAGGATAGACGCCTGTTTAGATTATAGCTGTTCATCGCAACTCAGAACTAGGAGGTTAACTATGTTAGTCAAGGACCGGATGAGCAGGCCCCCCATCACCGTACGAGATAACGTCGGCGTCGAGGATGCCCTGAGGCTGATGCACAACGAGGACGTCAGACGGCTTCCCGTGGTGGACAAGCGGGGAACGATGGTGGGCATCGTCTCCGAGCTGGATCTCCTCAAGGTCTCTCCCTCGCCAGCGACGTCGCTGAGCGTCTACGAGATCCCATACTTGCTGGCCAAGATCAAGATGAAGGACGTGATGACCACCGACGTCATCACCGTGACCGAGGACACGCCCCTGGAGGAAGCAGCCCGGGTGATGGCCGACAACAAGATCGGCGGCTTGCCCGTGATGCGCGACGGCAAGCTGGTCGGCATCATCACCGAGACCGATCTGTTCAAAACGTTCCTGGAGATGCTGGGCGGTCGGGAGGAGGGCGTGCGCGTCAGCATGTTCGTCCCGGACGAGGAGGGCATGCTGGCCAAGATCACGAGCAAGATCTTCGAGATGGGCACCAATATTACCGCGCTCAGCACCATCATGGGAGAGGACCCGAGCAGCTACCTGGTAACCATCCGGGTCGAGAAAGATGCTGATATGGACGCGCTGGTCGCGGCAATGGAGGAGATGGGCCTCGAGCTGGAGGATGCCCGCTTCTGCAAGCTGCCCGCGTGCGACTAAGTAGCCAGTCCTGCGCGACAGTGGATCAACCCTGCGCCCCTCCCCACCCCGGGAGGGGCGCTTGTTGCGGATGGGTGGGTCGCCCCGTTGGAGGCGAAGGAATACCATGCATGGAAGGAGACCACGATGATCGACCCCAGACGAGCCGGTCGCTACGAGCGGATCGCGGAACAACTGGAGACCCTGATCGAGGGGAAATCGCCCACGCTCACAGCTGCGATGGCGACCACGTGCGCCGTGCTCCACCACAAGATGCCCCACCACTTCTGGACGGGCTTCTACCTGGTCGCGGGCGAGGACAGGCTACACGTGGGGCCGTATCAGGGGCCTGTCGCCTGCCAGATCCTGGAGGGGGGCGGCGTCTGCCTCCAAGCGGTCCGCACGCGGCAACCGGTCGTCGTCCCGGACGTGGAGCAGTTCGCCGGCCACATCGCATGCGACCCGCGCTCCAAGAGTGAGATCGCGATCCCTGTGAGCAAGGGATCCAACGTGGTGGCCGTGCTGGACATCGACTCGGGTGAGCTGCGTCAGTTCGATGAGGACGATATCGCGCCTCTCCAGCGGATCCTCGCCCTGCTGCAGCCGTATCTATAGAGGATATCCCGAGAGCGGGAGGCTCAGCCCTGCTCCCCCGCGTCCCGGCGCCTGCCCCGACCAACCAGCGCGAGGGTCAGCGCCAGAGCCACCGCCAGGTCCGGGAAGAAGACGGCGTTGTCGACCAGCCCGTGGGCCAATAGCGCCGCCATCCCTCCCGCCAGGCCCAAGATCAACGGGTCGCGTTCCTCTCGCTGAAGGGCCGCCCGCCAGAAGGCGACCTGGACCGCCAGCCCCGCGACGAGACCCAGGAGGCCGAGACGGGTCCAATGGTCGAGGAGGATGCTGTGAGGGTGCTCCAGGTTGAACTCCTCCCACGCAGTAGGCAGCACGTAGCGGGTGCGATAGGCGTGCAGGAAGTTGCCCGGCCCGACGCCGAAGAGGGGATGCTCGCGGATCATCTGGAGGGTGCTGCGCCACAGTTTGAGGCGGAAGAAGGTCGTGCCCTCGCCCAGGTCGAACAACGCGGCAAAACGAGGCAGCCGGAGCAACGGCACCAGGGACACGGCGCCGACCAGAAGCAGCGCGACGGCCAGCCGACGGAAGCGCCCTCCCGCGAGCCAGCCGATCACCACGATGGAGGCTGGAACCCCCAGTAGTAGTGCTCCTCTGGAGAGGCTGAGCACGAGGGCGGCCGTCACCGGCACCAGGGCCAGGGCGTACAGCTTGCGCCGCCGGCCGCTCCCCACGAGCGCCACGGCCGCCAGCAGCGGCCAGACGCGTCCCAGGTAGAGGCCAACGTTGTTGGGTGAATGGTAGACGCTCTGGAGACGGGGCAGCCCTCCCTCAGCCACCACCAGGTTACGCCCCAGCGCGAGCTGGGCCAGCCCGACGAGGGCGACGGCGAGCCCTCCCAGAATGAAGCCGTCTGCCACCCGCCATTCGGCCTCCCGGTCCAACCGCGCCAGCCGCAGTAGCCCGTAGGTGAGGGCCAGCGGCGTGAACACCGTCCAGAGCTCATAGAGGGCGGCGGCACGATCATCGGCAGCCACGCTCGCCACCAGGGCCGCGGCAAGCAGGAGCCCGACGGCGAGGTCTGTCCCCGTCCGAGCCAGACTCGACACATGCTGGGACCACAGCCGCCGAGAGGACGGGGCTTGGCGCGTCAGGCTATGGGCCACCGCGCACAGGACGATCAAAATCTGGGGCACGCTCACAGCCTGATGGGCCATGGCGTCGGGCACCAGGTAGAAGGGCGCGGACAGGGCCACGAGCGCCAGACCCAGGTCGAGGCGGAGCGCGAAGAGGAAACCCATGACCGGCAGCGCCAGCCCCGCGACGATGAGCCCGGTCGCCGGGACAAGACTAAGGGAGCCATCGTAAGCGGGGTAGGAGCCCCAGCCCACCCAGACCGCGCCCCAGAAGACGCCCACCACCCCCGCGGTCAGACCCGCCTGTCCCCACTCGGGCCACGCCCGAAACCGGACCGCCAGCCCCGTCCAGTCGACCCGCCGTGCCTCGAGCAGGAGGAGCGCGCCCACGATGAGAGCGGCGACCGCCAGAGCTCCCAAGATCCATGCCGTGCCGTCCTGCACCGGCGTCGCGCCGACCCGCCAGTCGACCAGGGGCCACTCCCCGTGCCCACCCTCCACCGCCACCGTCACCGTGTGCCCACCGGGCTCCAAGCCGGTCACCAGGGGCACCGTGGCCAGGCCCGGCTCCTGGTCGTAGAGGACCACATACGCCCGTCCCGCTTCGTCGCGGGGGAGGGCGTTGGCCGGTTCTCCATCAACAGTGACAGCGAGGAAGCCGCGGTAGGGACCCCGCCGCACGCTGAGGGCTACGCGCGTCCCATCGAAGCGGAAGGTGGCCCGATTCTCAGCCGTGACCCCCGACCCGGGCCCGGGCTCGGGCCCGGGATCAGCACCTCCCGACCCGAGACGCCAGTCCCCCTCGTACGCTGTCCACGGGCTGTCCATGGTATATCCCCCGACGGGCGCACCGTCGGGCAGGGACCGTCGCCATGCGGCCAGCGCATCGTAGACGGGTCGGGCGGACCCGTCACGACCAAGCAGGGAAAACCCCCAGCGGGGATCGTAGGGCGGCGCCCCGGGCTCCTCCCCGGGCACCGCCCCGTCCGCCGTCGTCAGAGGGCCAGCGGCCTGCAGGTTCTCGATGATCATCGCCCCGATCCAGGGCCACTCGGTCCGCGCCCGCTCCAGCGCGGCCACCGACCAGGACGCCTGTGTCTCCTCGTCCGTCTGCCCCCAGATCGACGTTCCCCCATCCCACCCCTGCGGAAGGGCGTTCCATCCCCAGTGGCTGGCCCAGATCGCTTTGTCCCCGTCGTCGTGCTCGACCATGACCTGCCGCAGCAGCAAGATGCGGGAGAAATTGAGGACCGACTCGTCGACGCGGCGGTCGTAGGGCCCGGTGTCGAACCCGTACGGCTTGGCAGCCACGACGTCGAAGGCGGGCCCGGCGCCTGCCTTGTACAACCGTTCCAGGTAGCGCGCCTCGCTCAGGTTCTGGGGGCCGGTCTCGGTCGTCGGCGCCAGGCCGGCCAGGAGGATGAGCGCGTCCGGGTCGGCGGCGCGAATGGCGGAGGCCGCACGCGTCAGGAGGTCGGCGTAGGCCGCGGGGCTCACCCGGGCGCCGCCCCAATTGCCGGCCAGATTCGGCTCGTCCCAGATCTGATACGCCGTCACTCGGTCGCCATACCGCTCCGCAAACGCAGCAGCGAAGGCGGCAAACCGATGCGGATCGTCAGGGGGAGACGGTGGATCGTCCTCGAGCACGGCAACGAGTCGCAGCGCGGGGAAGCGGCCCACTGCTTCGACGACCCGGTCGGACGCTGACCAGTCGAAGGCACCGGCCGAGGGCTCAATCTGGTGCCAGGTGAACGACTGGCGCACCCACACGAACCCATCCCCGGCGATGCGCCCCAGCAGCGCGTCCAGATCCTGATCATCGTACTGCTCCAGCGAGACGTTGACGCCGAGCGTCGGCACGTCCGCCCCGCTCACGGGGGCCGGGAAGCCCTGCGGGATGGACTGGACCCGCCTCCGGTGGGCGGTGACGACCTCCACACCAGTCAGCACCAGGGCGATCAGGAGCGCCAGCCAGACCAGACAACGGATGGCGGGGTACCGGCGCGCTCCCTCGGGCCGACGACGGCCACGCAAGAGACTACTCACCCACATTGCCATCCTCGTAGTAGTCCGGAGAGAGGAAGCGGGCCATCGCGAGTGTGAGCAGGTGCTCGTAGGACGACTGGCGGTCGAGATGCTCCCGGGTGAGAATGCCAATGGCGCCCCGTCCGTGCTTGGTCTTGCGGAGCCCGGTCACGGCATCCATGGTCGGGCCGAGCTCCGCCCCGGCGCGGACCGCCTCCGCCACGGGCGGTGGCAGGAGCAAGTTAGCCCCTCCAGCGACGCCCTCCCTACCGTCGCGGTGGAGCACGACGCACCAGGCGCAGGTGAAGATGTCACCCCCGACCTCGATCAAGCCGGCCTCGAGCCCCACGCCCAGGGTCGCGCCCTGGCTCCGCAACGCTTCCCGTGCCCGCCGGCGCGCTCCCCGGAGCGTCTGCGCGTCTCCCCAGGGTTGCTCCGGCACGCCGCTCTCCACGTCGACCGACTCAACCCGGACGGCGTCCTGGTAGATGCTGGACAGCACGGCGCGGGTCGCGGCGATCTTGACCGGGTTTCTAGAACCGACGAATGCTTTCATGGCATTACATCGCTGCTGCTTTTCGAGAGCGTGAGATCGGACGGGGCACAGGCACTTACCTGGCACGCGATGGAAGCCGTGCCTCAGCGCCCGTATAACAAGATCTTCACGCCCTGAAACTCCCATCGCCGGAGCAGGACCATCTCCTCGTCGAGCGCGGCCGGCACCAGCTCCTGGGGGTCCGTGTACCATTCGTGGCTGTACACGAGCCAGACCCGGTCGTGGCCCCGAACGAGGGCGCGCAGACGCGGGAGATCATCCTCCGTCATCTCCGGCTCTAGCACGCCACGATCGAACAAATCCACCGGGACCCCGTGGGCAGTCACCGGCCCATTGTACCGGTCGCGAAAGTAGTAGTCAAAGGGTATCTGGCCCCAGGCGTCGTGGAAGAGGATCAGATCATCACGTTGGGCGCGCCCGGCGACCAGGGAGGCCGCGTCGTCCCACTCCTCCTTCGTGAAGCCGGTGAAGTAGCCGGTCAGCCCGGTCCCGCTGATCACCAGCACGGCGACCAGAGCGAGAAGAAAGGCCCACCTCGAAGAGAAAAGCTGCCTCACCTCCCCCAGGCCGGCCGAGACTAGCAACACCACGGGGATCGAGGCCCAGATCAGCGTCGGGGCGTGGAGGACGGGACGCCAGAGACTGACGACCGATTCGCCTATGAGAGGAACCAGGAAGACGACCGACAAAAGGGCTCCGTGGATGGCACCATGGAGCCTGCTCCGACTCAGGTGCCGGAGGCCGAGCAGCGCCAGACCGATGAGGGCGAGGTCCACCGCGACGATGACGGCCAGCGGGAACGGAAGGAAGTCGCACAGGAGGACGCTGACCACGCTCAGCACGGTCCCCAGGGTCGGCGCCGGGAGCCAGAAGCGCTGGTAGACGCCCACAGCCTGGCTGATGAGCGACGGCAGCCAGGGGAGCCAGAAGAGCAGGACGGCCGCCTGGGCCAGCGCCCACGTCCGGAGCCACGGGGGTGACCAGAGGGAGCGGCGGACGGACCCACGGACCCTCTCGATCAAGGCCGCGCCGGCGACGAAGAGGTTGAGCGACAGCGGGAAGAGGACGGCGGCGTTATGCGTCCAGAGCGCGACCGCGGTGAGGACCACGTAGCCGGCCCAGGGGAGGAAGCGGGCCTCGGGGGTAAGGTCGAGGGAGCCTCCGTCGCGACGGTCGAGCAGGCGCAGCACCGCATACAGGGCCAGCGACACGCTCCAGGTGAGGAGGGTGTACATGCGCGCCTCCTGCGCAAACCGCACGTGGAAGGGCGAGAGGGCCAGAATCAGCGCTGCGGCCAACCCGACCCACTCATCCGCCAGCCGCCGGCCCAGCGCGTAGGCAACGGGGATGGTCAGCGTGCCGAGGAGCGCCGACAGAGCCCGCACAGCACCCTGGGCGTCACCGACGATGCGCACCCACCCGTGCAACAGGGCGTAATAGAGGGGCGGGTGGTGATCGACCGTCGACACCCAGCGGACCATATCCGTTAGTGAACGCCGCGTTAGCCAGAGGCTGAACGCCTCGTCGATCCATAGACCTTGATCGCTGATGCGGTAGAAACGCAGGAGACCGCCCACCACCACGGCGAGCAGGAGGCCCCACCTGACCACCCGGCGCCGCTTAATCCCCGGCGCCGACGGCGGGACAAGGTCCGCAGCTCGCCGGTCGGTCATCGCCCCCGATCCCTGCCGGACCTCACGCGCTCACGGCCAGGGCGCGGAGCGTGACCCACTTGTTCGGCTCCCCCACCGCTCCGAAGTGGGCCCACTGCTTGCCGGGAGTGCGCTCCAGCGACCAGGTGCCGTCAGGGCGCCGCCTCTCAGCCAGCCAGGAGCGGGCACCGTCGAGGCGCGGATCGTCGCCGTGGCCGGCACCCACCAGCACCTCCAGCCACTGGAGGAGATCGGCGGTGTGAGCCAGCGGGAAGGTCAGGCGGAACCAGCGGGCGTCGTCTCGATCCGGACGGGGCACGCCGCCCAGCAGCCGCTCGGCAGCGGCCTGCGCCAGGCTCCGCACCGCGTCAGCGCGCCGACGCTGCGGGACTGCGTTCGTCGCCCACAGCACCTTGACCCCCGCCCAGGGGCAGGCCTGACCGTCGGGGTACGTCCCCTCGATCCCGTGCGCGGCCACCGTCTCCGCCAGCCACGACCAGGCCCGGCGCACCGGCGGAGATTCTCCGAAGCCGAGGGTCTCCAGAGCCCAGAGGAGACTGCCGTTGAGACAGGCGGGCGTATCCCTCTGCTCCTTGCTGGCGCGGAAGGCGCCGTCCTCGCGCTGATTCGCCCTAAACAGATGCTCCACGGCGCGATCCAGCGCTCCGCCGCGCCCCACGCCGAGCTGGGCCAGGAACAGGATCTGCCACAGGGTGGCCCGGCAGCGGGGACTATGGCCGATACCAGGGTGCATCCAGTAGCCCTGAGGGTACTGAGCACGGAGGATATCGCGAGCGGGACCGGCCCGCGGGATGGCGGCTCGAGCGGCCAGAACCTGAGGATCGTCACCAGGACGGCCGAGCAGCCGGGTCAGAGCCAGATAGCGGGCCGAGGGGTTGCGGGGCTCAAGGAGCCAGGGCAGAATGTGGTCAGGCGGGGGGGCCCTATCTAGGAGAGGAACCATTCAGCAATGGGATAACCCCAGAGAAGCGTGATGACCGCGCCGACGACCAGGAATGGACCATAAGGCACGTAGTCGTCCATGCTGCGCGCCCCGGTGATCAAGAGCACCAGGCTGACGGCCGCGCCGATCAGAATGGTGAGCACGATGGCCTCGATGACGAGGGGGAAGCCCGTGATCAGGCCGACGAAGGCGGCCAGCTTCACGTCACCGCCCCCCATCGCCCCCGATCCAAATAGCGCGTCGCCGAGCACCGCCGCAATGAAGAAGAAGGCCAATCCGACGCCTCCCCCGATGAGGGCGTTCCACCAGGTCATGGCCGGCATGAAGAAACTGGCGACGAAACCGAGGACGATGGCCGGGTAGGTCACCACGTTCAGGATCAGGCGGCGCTCGATATCCGTGACGAGGATGAGGGCAAGGATCGCGCTGTAGAGGAGATAGAAACCCAGCCTGACCGAAGAGTCGATCGTCATCCACAGATAGGCATAGGTGAGGCCCAGGCCGATCTCCACCAGAGGGTGACGCAGACCAATGGGCGCCCCGCAGGAGGGGCATGCCGCCCGCCCGGTCAGATAGGCAGACAGGCCGAGCCACTGCCACCAGGGACGCCCCTCCCCGCAATACGGGCAATGGGGCCTCGTCGGACGCCGCCGCGCCGGCAGGTCTGAGCCGAGCCGATTGACCATGCCGCCCACCAAGACACCGAGCAAGAAGAAGACGAGGATCATCGACATGTCCGGCCCCACCCTAGCGGCCGGGCGAGGTCATCCCTCCACCTGCTGACAGAGTCGCATACCCTGAAGCGCATTCTCAGCCTCCGGATCGATCTCAAGCGCCGCCTCGAAGAATGGGGTAGCCTTCTCACATTCATCGAGGTAAAAGTGGGCCAGGCCCAGGGTGTAGAAGTAGTCGATGCGCGGCCCGCGGACCTGATCGGCCTCAAATGCCGCCTCGAAGTCGCCATTGCTCAGGCTCAGCCGTCCTGTGCTCAGCGGATGGCCCGTCAGGGCCTGCACGCCCTCAAACCAGCCCACGTAGACCTCGTCGTGCCGGGCCTCAGGCGGCTTCTCCAGCGTGACTGTGTAGACCCCGGTGCGCGCGTCCAGGCTCACGGACCCCCGGGCCTCCTGCCATCCAGCGTCCGGGGGCAGGGGTTCCAGGTCAGCGCGCAGGGTATTGCCGTCGCCGAGCGACCGGGGAGCGAAGTCGCCGCTCATCACCACGGAGGACGACGGGGTCGTCACGCGCCCCGCGTCAGGCTCGAGCGTAATGAAGAACCGGCGGGCTCGACGCCGCGCAGTCGCGGACTCGAGCCTGATGGCACGCTCCAGATTCGGGATGGCCTCCTCGTAGTTTCTGCGGCTCCAGTACGTGAAGCCCAGGTAGCCGAAGGCCAGCCCGAACTGAGGATCGACGTCCACCGCCTGCTCCAGGACCTCCTGCGCCTGGTCAAGCTCGCCACGCTCATAGTGGGCCCGTCCCAGCCGATAGTAGGCCCGTACGCTCTTCGGGTCAACCTCGGTAGCCCGCTGGAAGCTCTTCATCCCCGCACCGACGTCACCGAGCGCCAGATAGTTGTTGCCCAGGGCGATATGGAGGTAAGCCAGGTTGGGATGGATCTCCAGCGCCCGCTTGTAGGCCTCGATGGCCGCCGTGTAGTTTCCCTGAACCTCCATCACGTAGCCATAGTTGCGCTGGACGTCCACGCTGTTGCCATCCAGATCCAGGGCCTTACTGGCAATCTCCGTCGCCTCCGCCCAGTTTCCCGAGTCCACGTGAGCCTCGGCCAGATAGGCGTGGGCATCCGCATGGTCTGGCGTGAGGTCGATCGCGTGCCGGCAGGCCTCGAGGGCGCGATCGACCTGACCGTGCCAGTCGTAGGCCATGCCGAGAACGGCCCACCCATCGGCGTTCTCCGGCGCCCGCTCCACAGCCCGCTGCGCGACTTGCACAGCTTCGCTCGTCCGCCCATCGAGGGCCAGCAGGCGAGCCAGGGAGATCCGTGCCTCCACTCTGCCCGGGTTGAGCTCTAGTGCCTGCTCGTACGCAGCGATGGCCCCCCGTAGATCTCCCTGCTGGTATAGCTCCTCCGCCTCCGTGAAGTAGGACGACGGGTGACGCGTGGGCGTCGGCGTGGGAACGACCGCCGACTCGACAGGTGCCTGGTTCACCTGGACCAGGACATAAAGAGCGATACCGATCAATATCAGGAGCGTCAATACACGCCAGACAGAGGAACGGCGCTTTCTGGGTCGTGATCCTAGATACATCTGTTGATCCTCATAGGTGGGGACAATGATAGCACGTCCAACGGTCAAGTCAAGGTTGTCGCAGCGGGGGCTTGTGGTAGAATCGTTCCCCAATACCTTCGAATGCCCCCTCCGGGCATTGATGTGGAGAGACAGGAGGTCTCTGGTGCGCAATCTGCTGATCACGGGCGGCGCTGGATTCATCGGCTCTAACTTCACCCGCTACTTGCTGGAGAAGTACCCCGACTACCGGGTCGTGGTGTACGACAAACTGACCTATGCCGGCAATCTAGACAACCTTAAGGACGTGGAGGAGACCTTCGGCGACCGGTACGCCTTCGTCAGAGGGGATATCTGTCAGGGCGATCAGGTGAGGCAGGCGATCCAGGACCACGACGTGGATACGATCGTCAACTTCGCCGCCGAGACTCACGTCGACCGCTCCATCATGGACCCGGATGCGTTCATCAAGACCGACGTCTACGGCACCTATACGCTGCTGGAGGCAGCCCGGGAGTTCGGACTGGCGCGCTACCATCAGATCAGCACCGACGAGGTCTACGGTCACGTCCCCGAAGGGGCTTCCAAGGAGAGCGACCCAATCGCGCCCCGAAGCCCTTATGCCGCCAGCAAGGCCAGCGCGGACGTGATGGTCAACGCCTACCACGTGACCTACGATCTGCCGGTCACAATCACCCGGGGCGCAAACAACATCGGCCCCTACCAGTATCCGGAGAAGGTGGTCCCGCTCTTCACCACGAACGCCATCGACGATCAACCGCTGCCCCTCTACGGCGACGGCCTGCAGGTGCGCGACTACCACTACGTGCTGGATCATTGCGAGGCAATCGACCTGGTGCTCCACGAGGGCGAGATCGGCGGGATCTACAACGTGGGCACGGGCACGGAGATGCCCAACATCGAGATGACCCACCTGATCCTGGAGTTGCTCGAGAAGCCGGAGAGCCTCATCCAGCCCGTTCGAGACCGCGCGGGCCACGACCGCCGCTACTCGCTCGACATAAGCAAGATCCGCGCCCTGGGTTGGGAGCCGGCGCACACCTGCGCCGACGCCATCGAGAAGACGGTGCGATGGTACGTCGATAACGAGTGGTGGTGGCGACCGATCAAGAGCGGCGAGCACTACCGGGAGTACTACCGACGGCAGTACGAGGGGCGGGAGATCAACTGACCATGATCAATGGGCCAATGACCGATGCGCGTGCCCGCTCTCGTCCGGGACCGTAGACCCGTAAGCACCGACAAGGAGCCGTGACCGACCCGGAGCGCATCGCCTACTTCCTGCTGAAGGATGTGACCCGCGCCGTCGGTGAGTTCGAGCTCATCGAGGATGGAGACCGGGTGGCGGTGGCGATCTCCGGCGGGAAGGACAGCCGGTCGATGCTCGACCTCCTGATACGCCACCGGCGGCAGAGCCCCACCCGCTACGACCTGCTGGCGCTCCACGTGGTCGGTGTAGAGGCCGGACTGCCCGACTTCCGCCCGGAGCTCGCCCCGTGGTTCGAAGAGCTGGGGATGGACTACCGCTTCGTGCCGCTGGAGCTACCGCCCGACGAGCCGCTCCCCCTCGACTGCTTCCGCTGCTCCTGGAATCGGCGCAAGGCCCTCTTCACGGCCAGCGTCGACCTGGGCTGCGACAAGCTCGCCCTCGGCCACCACGCCGACGACGCCGCGGTGACCACGCTGATGAACCTCATGTTCCAGGGCAGGCTGGAGACGATGGAACCGCAGGTGGCGTTCTTCGACGGCGCGGTGACGGTGATCCGTCCCCTGATCTTGCTTCCGGAGAAGGAGCTCGCCCGATACGCAGGGGCAGCGGGCTATCCGGACCGACCCCCCTGCCCTCAAGGGAGAGAGTCAAAACGGGCAGAGCTAGAGGCTTTCCTCCGCCGGTTCGGCCGCGAGCAGGGACAGATTCGCACCAACCTGTGGTGCGCGGCTCGGGAACAGATGGGGTTCTGACCGATGGAACCCGCCCCTCAGTCTCCCTCGATGAAGCAGACGATCCCGTCCACAATCCCCTGAGCCACCAGGTCGGGGCGCTGGGTGAGCAACTCACGATCGAGCCAGAGGAAACCCGCCTCGATGATGGCGCCGGGCGTGCGGCCATCGATCTCATAGAAAGTGTGGTACTGGGTCATGTGGCCCGTGATGCTGTTGTCGTGCCTCACCATCCCCGTGCGGGCGCCGTAGCTGTCGCGCAAGCAGGCGACCAGGCGCTGCTCCTCCTCCGGGACGTAGCTGTCCACGACGCTCGCGACCTTGAAACCGGTAGGGGGAGGCGTGGCATTGTGGAGACGCTCGCAGGAATCGGCGTGAATGGACACGAGGGCGTCGGCCAGATAGCCTGAGAGACGGTCATCATACTCCGCCAGCAGATCGACCTGGTAGCCGAGATCCCGCAGTGACTGGACGACCCGCTCCGCCACGTCGAGATTGACGTCGACCTCGTCCAGGCCGTCCGGACAGGATGCCCCCTGATCGAACTGCCAGTGTCCAGCGACGATCCCAATATGGGGCACGGGTGTCGGCTCCGTCTCTCCTGCTGGCGCCGGGTCCGGGTTATCGGCGACCACCGAGGGCTCCGGGGTGGCGACCGCCGTCGGCCCAACCGTGGGAGTGGCAGGATTTGACGCGCTCTCCACTGTCGAGGCAGGCTGTCCAAACCCCCGGGCCAGCGTGCCCAGAGCAGCCACGCAAGTGACAATGACAATCGCGCGGATAACGTTGGGGCCGGCGCCACCGGCTCCCTTGTAGGCAACAGCGTGCCCGCTCCTTCGATGTGCCATCTCGCTCCTCCTTGAGCCGATGGTACTATAAAGGACGGCCGTCGTCAATCGCCGAACCGAAGACCTCTCCTACCACCGGACCCGCGCGAGGCGAGAGCCCGCTGCTGGGTCGCGTCGGCCCGGGGTCTCCGTCGCCCGCTGACGTGGCGCCCGACTTGCACCCTGCAGAACTTGTGCTATAATCTTGACCGTCGAGCGGGCGTAGTTCAATTGGTGGAACGTTTCCTTGCCAAGGAAAAGGTTACGGGTTCGAGTCCCGTCGCCCGCTCTCTCAGAGCCAAGAGGTGGAATGAGGAGTCCCTCAACCTCTTGGTTTTTTGTTTGTGGGAGAGAGAATGAGCGACACTCGTATTCTAGCTCTGATTCCGGCCTGGAATGAAGGCCCGCGCCTCGGCCCCGTCGTCGAGGCCACCAGTGCCTACGTGCCAGTTCTCGTCGTGGACGACGGCTCTCGGGACCACACGGTCACCGTGGCGGAACGGGCCGGGGCCGCCGTCGTGAGCCACCGTCGGAACCGCGGCAAGGGCGTCGCCCTGATGACCGGCTTCGATTGGGCCCTCGACCACGACTACGACGCCGTCCTCACGCTTGACGCCGACGGTCAGCACGATCCCGACGACATCCCGACGTTCCTCCGCGCCTATGAGACCGGCGAGTGGGATCTCATCATCGGGAAACGAACGTTCCAGCAGATGCCGTTCCCGCGGGGATACACGAACCCGTTTGGCTCGTGGCTCCTGTCACTGGTGTTGAAGGAGCGTATCTTCGACAACCAGAGCGGGTTCAGGCTCCACGGCCGACGCCTCCTGCAGACGCTCGACCTGACGACGACCGGCTTCGAGCTGGAGGTGGAGCTCATCATCCAGGCTGTATGCCAGGGTATGCGCATCGGCTGGGTGGAGATCCGCACGATCTACGGCGTCAACAAGACGAGCTACTTCCACCCCATAAAGGACTCGGCCCGCTTCCTGGACATGGTGTGGCGCGCCTGGCGCCGACGCCGCGCTATCATCAGCGATCAGGGCGGGACGGCGTAGTCCGACCAGTCGCCTCTTCTCCGGCCTCCAGCTCGGCGAGGCGCTCGATGCGGATCCGCTGGGCACGCAACCAGCGACGAGGGCCTAGAATCTGACGGCCCATCTCCGGCGACGCGTCGGGCAGGCGACGGAGAGTTCCCTCGTCCACCAGACGCTCGAACAAGGCAAGAAACCTCCCCTCCAACTCCTCGTCGCTGAAGCTCTCCCCCCGCTCCCGGGTCTCGCGGGCCAGCTGCTCGATGAAGCTGGCGGTGCACTCAATCAAGGTCTCCACGGGCTCGAGCACGATGCCCCAGGCATAGATCGGGTCCAGGGGAGCCGTGGCGTGCACCGGGGAGCCCGTGTCTGGACTCGCAGACAACGCCTCATCCCGCTGCGTTAGTTGCCCGTCTTGCCCTGTGTCTGTGCTTTCAGCGTCCCGTTCCCGGTTCATGCCGTCTCCTCAACCACGGTCACCACTCGCTCACCGCGAACGTCGCCTGGAGAAGCTGGCGCCGCTCCTCGGGTGTCATCGGACGCGGGCGAGCGTAGTCCTCCAGCATTGCCGTGAGCAGCTCTGTGCTAACGTGCCGGCCGTCGTAGAACACGTGTCGATCGAGGAACTCTTGCCGATACTCCAGACGCTGCATCTGATCGAAAAACAGGTTGCCAAGGCCGTAGTGAATGAACCCATCGCCGTGGAAGTCGAACCCCTGCGGCCAATGGGCCTGACTGCCGCTGACGATCGCCGCCCCGGCCGCGGCCATAGCACGGAAATCGGCCTGCTGACTCGCTGTCGGGCCGTACCGGTCGACCTCCAGATACTGGAAGGTGACGATGGGGATGATCCCCCGCTCGCGCAGGCCGCGCACCTGGCTGACGAGCAGGTCATAGTCGCAGGGCGCCGCACCGGGGCTCTCGGCCGTCGCCCAGGCATACGGGGGCCCCACCGGATTGCAGCCCACGAAGCCGAAGGTATGCACGCCGTGGGTCACCGTCAGGGGCCGCCGGGCTTGCTCCAGCGTCCAGCCACCACCGAATGTTCGCAAATCGTGCGCCTCGTACATCTCCAGGGAGTTCTCCATCGCGCTCACGCCCCAATCGAGGAGGTGATTGCCCGTCAACTCCAGGACGTCGATGTCGACGTACGGCAGTAGCTCGAAATAGCGGGGGTCGGAACAGAAGACCATCGTCGATTCTCCCGTCGGAGGCGGGCAGTCCTCGGCGAAGGAAACCTCGTTGCTCGTATGGGTGATGTCGGGCTCGATCATCCACTCGCGGATATCGCGCCCCGGGAAGGTGACTCCTTCACGCTCCATCGTCACCGCCGTACGGCGTGTCAGGGCGGTGACCCCCGTCATCATCACCACCGACATCTTCTCGGGATCGCGGTTGGTCACGCCGGCCGGCAGCATCGACAGGACGTCAGGCCGGGTCTCCGACCCGAGAACAATCCTCGTCACCAACGGGTAGGCGTCCAGGTCGAGGTCTCGGTCCAGAGGAGAGAGGCCGTCGACGCGCAGTACCTTCCAGCGAGGCTCCAGGGCGTCGAAGGGAACGATCGCCCAGGCATCGAGCTCGATCGCCTGCGTCAGCACGGCAGACGGCTCGACGATCCGCAGGTCATCGGCGGGCGCCCCGAGAGGCAACGCCTGCTGGATGTCGGGCGAGACCAGGAGGGGATGGTCAGCGAAGGGACCGGCCGGTTCGCCGCTCCAGGCAGCCCTCAGATCCGCCGACGAGACATCGTCCTCCAGGGTGAAGAAGGGGGCCACGAGGGCGTAGACCTGGGTCGCGAAGAGTCGAGCATTGGGAAGGGAGTCGATGCCGACCTGGACGTCAGCAGCCGCCGCGTCGTCGATCCAGGCGAAGTGATCCGAATCCTGGACCACGGCATCCTGTAACCGGCCGCAGATATCCACCGGGACACCATCGCCACAGCTCGCCGTCACCGGGTAGGCCGGGGTCGGCGTCGGCGATGGCACGGGTGTGGGTGTGTTTGTGGGCGTCGGCGTCGGAGGAGGCGGGGTGGGCGTGGGGGACGGCGGCCCTGCAGGGACCGGGCCCCCGGGGGCCATGACGAAGCTCCAGGCAATGAGGAGCGTCCCCACCAGCGCCAGGCCGCCGACGAGCACGGGCCAGAGCACCCGGCGCGAGGGAGATGATGAAGTCATCAACGTCCTATAGGCCCCAGGCCCTACTCAAACGGAGAGCTGAAATGCGACCAGACCCAGGTCGTCTGACCGCCCTCGGGGACGAAAAGCGTCCTCTCGCCCTCGGGCATTGGCGGATCGGCCCAGTTGAAGAACCACTCGGCGTCGCGGGGCGCCAGGTTGACGCAGCCGTGGCTGCGCAGGAAGCCGAAGGCGTCGTGCCAGAAAGCGGCGTGGATTGAGTATCCCTGATGGAAGTACAACGTCCAGGGCACGTCCTCAATGTAGTACCAGGCCGGACTCCCGTCCTCGGTGTCGGGATTACTCATCTTCCCCTCGCGAACCTTGTAATAGACGCGGTAGAGACCCGGCGGCGTCGCGGTGGCGGTTCGCCCGCTGGAGATCATCGTGGCGTAGACCATGCGCGGCCCCTCGTAGGCAGCGATGGTCTGCTCAAACAAGTCGATCTCGATCCATTTCTCGCCCGGCCCGATCTCCTCCTGTGGCGGGTCGACGTCCACCCGCGACACGTTGCTCTGCTCGACCCATTGATCCTGCCCCACCAGATACCAAATCTCGTCGCTACCCCGCCGTTCCTCACCGAAGATCGTCACCCGCTGGTACCGCTCGAGCACAACGCTCTCGTTCAGTGCGCCCTGGGGCACGATCGACGGCTGGGTCCAGCGGTTTATCCAGGCAAACGGGTGCTGGGGCTGCTCCTCGAGGTAGACACCGCGGAACTTGGAGGGGCTGGCGAATGCCAGCGTATCGGCGGGCACGAACTCATCCTCATTGATCTTGTACCATCTCTGGCCCTCGAACTCGACCGCTCCCTCGACACTGACCCACCAGTCGCCCGACAACAGGGTTCGCGCAGGCGGGAGCCCTTCGGCGGCCTCCATCGGATGGTGATAGACGTCGAGAGGCAGGGTGGTGACGTGGGCATAGGTGCGGGGAAGAAGATCGTCATCTTCCTCCTCGGGAATCTCCTGGACAGGCAACTCAGGAAGCGGGTCGGGCAGATTGAAGGACGCCAGGCGATAGGCAGTCGTACCCGGGCCGTGGGACGGACAGAGCGCGGGATCGCGCCACACCATGTTCGGCACGCAGACGTAGCGGCTGACAGTGGTGGCAGCAGCCTCGGGATCCGAGGCAGCTGCCGCAACGGCGGGTTCGGCCTCTGGAGCCAATGCCGCGAGTAAGATGAGCGATGCAAGGATTATCCAGCGACGCATATCAGATCTCCGTATTTGATGGGATGCTTGACCACTATTCTAGCACAGTCCTGACCAGAGTCCAAGCCAGGAAGCTCTCCAACCATATAGACGCGGGGCAAGAAGCGGAAGTTCCATCGTTTCGCCCCCCGGTCTCGCAGGCTACGCCCCCACCTGCTCCATCTTCCGCTCCAGGCGCGAGAGACGATGGCGCAGCTCGGCCCGCGTCTCGTCCCGGCGCTTCCCCGCCGACCAGGTGCTGACCTTCCTCAGGGCGGCCTCCGTCCAGGCCGTCGCCCGGGGAAGATCCTCGACGTACCATTCGAAATACTTCGCCAGCTCCACGTGGGCCAGCACGTCGGCTTGACCGTCAGACTCGAGAGCCAGCTGTTGCCAGAGCGAAAAAGCCTCGTCTCGCCGGTCACTCCGCTTCAAGAGGTAGGCCAGCTCGCGTAGCGTCCGCCTGCGCAACGCGGGCTCGGTCCCGTGGCGCGAGTGAAGGGCAGTGCGATAGGCCCGCTCTCCTTCCCCGATCCTCCCCTCGTCGGCATACCAGCGACCCAGCGCGTAGAGCTCACCACCGCTCAACTCGCGCCGCTCTTCATAGTCCCCCGCATGCCACGGATCGGCGACCGCACGGCAGAGACGAGCCGCCAGCGTCACCATACTCAGAATATCGATCTCATTGTGGTAGAGGACGCGTCTCATATCACGAGCGTCACCGGTCCGGAGGTAATCCCGGTACAGGTAGGGGATCACCCCGCTGGGGACGTCAGCCTGCTCGCGGCGCACGCCCAGGACGTCCCGCTCGAGAGACGTGAGGGCGCACGAGGAGAGGGCATAGCGCCACAGCCGGCGCGCAGGATGGAGCAGATCGAAGTGGGGCATCTGCCGCAGGGTCGGCATCTCGCGCGCCAGGATGAGGCGGTTCTCGATGATCGGCACGTCGAAGGCCCGTCCATTGAAGGAGACGAGGGCCTCGAACCTGGGGATCCCCTCGGTGAGGGCCTCGATCATCGCTGGCTCGTCCCCGGGATCGCGCAAGAAGTACTGGCGGACGCAGAAGCCCTCCTCGTCGAAGAAACCCAGACCGACGATGAAGGCCATCGTCCCCGTCCCGCCCGACAGACCCGTGGTCTCGGTGTCGAGGAAGCAGACCCGACGTAGATCCACGTCGTGGAACCTCTCCTCCCCTTCCACCTGGGCGATGACCGGCGCCGGCACCTCCAGAAACGCGGACAGGGGCAGGTCGCCATGGCGGTGGGCCAGCGGATAGGTCTCGTCGACCACGAAACACTGCCCGCGGCCGGTGGTGTGAAACCGGCCGGAGACGAGATCTTCGATAGCGAAGGCCTCCGTGGTCTGCCGCTGACGCAGTTCACGCACGCCCCGCACCACGCCAAGCTCCCGCAGCCGCTGTCTCAGATCTTCACGCATCACACACCCGAGTCTCCCGGTCACCCCGGGGAGGATTCACTGCAGTAGCGATCACTGGTCGGACTCCGGACAATAGGGCGACTCGATCCAGATCTGCTTCCTGGCCTCCTGCCCATCGCCGGAGAGGACCCGCACGGTGAGCGGCGCGTTCTTGCAGTTTCTCCAGCGCAGGGTCAGGAGATTCTCATCCTGAGGCTGGTTCCCCTCCAGCGCAAACTGGTAGGGCGGAACACCGCCGGAGAACGTTATGCGCAGCTGGCCTTCCCATTCCCCGGTTCCGGGTAACGGGCTCCAGTCCACCATGTCGAAGCCGGGACTCCCGATCTCCAGTGGCTCGACCTCTGCGGGCTGTGTGGCTGTGGGAGTCGGCGTCGGTGAGGGAGTCTCCACGGTCGGCGTCCCCGGGGGAGACGCCGATAGCGTTGGGGACACAGCCTCCGTCTCCGCCGGCGGGGGCGTCGGTGAGGTAACAGATTCAGTAGCCGGGGGCACGCCAGTCCCAGCGGACGGCGCACCGGTCACGACAGGCGTATCCGCGGGCGCGTTGCAGGCGAGGGCGCTTGCCGCCACCATCATTCCGGCCACCGCTACAGCTACCGCCCCTCTCTGCATCTGCCCCTCCAGGGCCAGGTGACGGCCCCGGCCAGCCGGCGATTCGCGCCGAGGACTCGGATCGCCTGGCGATCTACGACGGATACGCACCCTCCAGCTCCAGCAGCGACTCCTTGACGTCTAGCCCAGCCCCAAAACCGACCAGGTTGCCCTGACTCCCAATCACCCGATGGCAGGGGATGACGATGGGCAATGGGTTGGCGCCCACGGCGCCACCAACTGCTCGAGAGGCCCTGGGCTTGCCGACCAGCTGGGCAATGTCACCGTAGCTCGCTGTGGCGCCGTATGGGATTCGGATCACCTGACTCCAGACTATCCTCTGGAAAGCGGTACCGCGCACATCAAGCGGCAGATCGAACGTCTGTCGGGTGCCGGAGAAGTACTCCACAAGCTGAGACGTCGCGAAGCCCATGACGTCCCCATCCTCGCGGGGCTCCATCTGGCCTACGTGCTCGGAAAGCCAGTCGAGGAAGGCGCCCGATTGATCGGACCCGAGGGAGATCTTGCAGATGCCGATGTCCGTTGAGGCGACCCAGATCGTCCCAACCGGCGACTTAAAGCGAGCGTACAACAGATCGCGCACTACATCCTCCTCCATCACTGATTAAGAGCACCCTTCAACGAAGCCCTGCACTCTCTGTCGTCAGAGAACGGTCGTCAGAGAACAGACGTCAGATCCGGGATGCCGTCCAGAACGACGTTGGCACCGGCTTGCTCCAGCTCTGCCGGCGTGCCAAACCCGCAGGCGACTGCCACGGCCCTGGCACCCGCGCGCTGGGCGCTCTTCACGTCGACGGTCGTGTCCCCCACCATCACGCAGCGCTCCACGGGAACGCCCAGCAGCCGGGCCGCCTTGCGAATTGGCTCCGGGTGGGGCTTGAGACGCCACGTGGTCTCGCGGGTGACGATCGCATCGAACATATCCCGCAAGTCATGTTGCTCCAGAAACGCCTCGGCATCCTCCAGCCCCCGCGTGGTCACGACCGCCAAGCGGTAGCGGGACCGGAGCTCGGCCAGGGCCTCGCGGGCGCCCTCCATGAGCCGATAGTCCGGCGTCGTGACCTGGCGCCAGCGATTAAGCCACTTCCAGAACCCCAGGAGCGGCGCATCGAGCCCCAGGACGTCCAGAGCCGTCAGCAGCGCATTGGCAGGGCCCTCGGCTGCCGTGACAAACCAGCGGGCGACGCGATACATCTCCGGTCGACCGAGCCGCTGAAGACGAAGAGCCAGGCTTTCCACCATCTGGTCATCGGTGTCCATCAGGGTCCCATCCAGATCGAAGAGCAGCGCCTCCACCCCGTCCGGATCGATCCCACGCCGTTCATCAGCCATCACGCTCGAGACTATACATTGATCATGCACGACTGTCAACGTCTCGTTCTCCCTCGCCGCCCGCTCTTGCACAAGGACCTCCACGTGCGTATAATCTGCGACACCAATGGCATTGCTTTCCGACGTTCTGGATTCCTTTCGGCAGGATCCCTCGTTTATGCGGTGTGTGACCGCGTGGCAGCGGGTTCCCGCGCGCCAGGCACGCACCGCCCGCTGGCCGAAGGCGCTCGACCCGCGGCTGGTGGCCACCATCCGCGCCCAGGGAATTGACCAGCCCTACGTCCATCAAGCTCAAGCGATGGAAGCCACGCTGACGGGCGAGCACGTCGTCCTCTCCACGCCCACCGCCTCCGGGAAGACCCTGGCCTATAACGCCCCCGTCGTGGACACGCTTCTCAACGATCCGCAGGCGTGTGCGCTCTACATTTTCCCCACGAAAGCGCTGGCTCACGATCAGATTGCAGAGCTATCATCCATGATATCCGGCCTCAAGGCCCGGGCCTCGAGGCTGGCCGCGCCGATCAAGGTGCGCGCTTACGACGGGGATACCCCATCCGCCCAGCGCTCGACGATCCGCAATGAGGCCCGGCTTCTGGTCACCAACCCGGATATGCTCCACGTCGGGATCCTCCCTCATCATACGCGCTGGATGCGCTTCTTCAGCAACCTGCGCTTCGTGGTGCTCGATGAGATACACACCTACCGCGGTGTGTTCGGCGGACACGTGGCGAACGTGCTGCGGCGGATGCAACGAATCTGTCGTTTCTATGGGGCCGACCCCCGTTTCATCTGTGCCTCGGCCACCATCGCCAATCCGCGCGAGCTGGCGGAGCGCCTAGTCGAGGCCCCGGTCAGCCTGGTCGACGACGACGGCGCCCCTCAAGGCGAGAAGCACGTCGTACTCTATAATCCCCCGCTGGTCGACAGACAGCTCGGGATTCGGCGCAGCGCCACCCTGGTGGCAAAGGACGTCGCCGCTCAATTCCTGACGGCCGACGTGCAGACCATCGTCTTCGCCCGCGCTCGACTGACCACTGAGGTGCTGCTCGGCTACCTCCGGGACGCCGTGACGGGCGCGGGCGGCGACCCCCACCAGATCGAGGGGTACCGGGGTGGCTATCTCCCGAGCGAGCGACGCGCCATCGAGCACGGCCTGCGCGATGGGACGGTCCGAGGCGTCGTGGCCACCAACGCTTTGGAGCTGGGCATCGACATCGGTCAGCTCAGCGCCTGCGTCATGACCGGCTATCCCGGGACCATGGCCAGCGCGTGGCAGCAGGCGGGCCGCGCCGGCCGGCGGGCGGGGCTTTCGACCGCCGTGCTGGTCGCCAGCGCCCTGCCCCTGGATCAGTATCTCATCACGCATCCCGATTTCTTCTTCGGCCAGCCAGTCGAACATGCGCTGCTTGACCCCGACAACTTGGCCGTGCTCACCAATCATCTGGCCTGCGCGGCGTTCGAGCTGCCCTTCGAGCCCGGAGAGTCGTTCGGCACCTTCGATGAGGTCGAGGCAGTCCTCGACGCGCTGGCGGACGAGGATCTGCTCCACCGCTACAACGGCCACTACGCGTGGATCGGCGAAGGGTATCCAGCGGCACAGCTCTCTCTGCGGACCAGCTCCCCGGATAACATCGTCATCCAGAAGGTCGCAGGGGAAGAGAGCGACGCGCCGGAAGTGATCGGGGAGATGGATCGTCCCAGCGCCCCGACCCTCGTGCATGAAGGCGCGGTGTATCTGCACGCCGGCCAGACCTACGTGGTGGAGTCCCTGGACTGGGAGGATGGCATCGCCCACGTCCGGCCCACCACGCTCGATTACTACACCCGGGCGAGTGGCACGACGGAGGTGGACGTGCTCCAGGTGCTCCGTGCTACCGATGACAGGGGCGCTGCGCGCGGCGCTCCGCGGGACGCCGAGCGTGTTGCGGCCCGCTCGCCGGCCTCGCACGCCTATGGCGAGCTGATGATCACAAGCCGGGCGACAGGGTACCGGAGGATCAAGCGGTATACGCACGAGGTGCTGAGCTGGGCCCCCATAGACCTACCGGAGCAGAAGATGGAGACTATGGGCTACTGGCTGGCCCTCTCGGAAGAGCTGACCGAAGATCTGCAACGGGCGGGGATTCTCAAACCGAAGATCGACTATGGCCCCAACTGGGCAACGCAGCGGGATGCGGCCCGTGCTAGAGACCACTACCGCTGCCGACGCTGCGGCGCGCCGGAGCGGGACGGACGCCGCCACGACGTCCACCACCTGACGCCGTTCCGATCTTTCGGCTACGTGCCGGGCAAGAACGACCTCTACGAGCTGGCGAACAAGCTCGACAATCTGATCACGCTCTGCCCGTCCTGTCATCGACAGGCCGAGCGGGCGCGGGGGGCCCGCGGCGCCCTGGGAGGGCTCGCCTACTTGCTGCGGAACCTGGCGCCGCTCCATCTGATGTGCGCGCCGGGGGACCTGGGCTCGGCCGTGGAGGCACGGTCCTCAGAGACGGGGTTGCCGACAGTGACGTTGTATGACACCGTCCCGGGCGGTGCCGGGCTCAGCCCTCAGATATACGGGATCCACGACGAACTGCTGGAGGCCGCACTGGCCCGGGTGAGGGAATGCGGCTGCACCGACGGGTGCCCCGCCTGCGTCGGCCCGGTCGGGGACCTCGACCCGGGCGCCAAGGCCCTGACTGAGCGCCTGCTGGAAGCCATCTCGTAGCAGAGGGGAATCTCCGCGCGCCCAGTCTGCACGACGTGATACCGTGCCGCGACGCCGTGACGCAGGCACTGTCCCGGGAGGCATGAGCGCTCAAAAGCGGCGTGAACACGAGACAGACCGGGGTCGCGACTCACACAGCCCCCGGTAGGAGCTCGCGAACAAGAAAGCAACTGACTACCCAGACAAGGAGAGACACCTATGGACGATCGAGACCTGCTCTACCTGTCCCAGGCTGACGTCGCATCCGCCGGTCTGACGATGGCGGAGATCATCGACCTGGTAGAGACCGCGTTCGGTGAGAAGGGGAAGGGCCGCGTGGAGATGCCGCCCAAGCCCGGCATTCATCCCGGAGGTGGCGACAACTTCATCCACGCCATGCCCGCGTACATCCCGGCGATGAACTCAGCCGGGGTCAAGTGGGTCAGCGGCTTCCCCGAGAACCACAAGCGCGACCTGCCCTACATCACAGGCCTCCTCATCCTGAACGATCCGGAGACGGGGTTGCCCATCGCGGTGATGGATTGCGTGTGGATCACGGCGATGCGCACGGCTGCCGCGACCGCCGTGGCCGCGCGGCAGCTGGCGCGCCCCGACTCCGCCGTGCTCGGGGTCCTGGGCTGCGGGGTGCAGGGGCATACCAACACCGAAGCGCTCAACGTCCTCTTCCCGCTGGAGAGAGTGATGGCTTACGACGTGGACCGGGCGGCCCTGGACCGCTTTGCCGACGAGATTGAATCTCGATTCGAGCTGGAGGTGGACCCCGTGGAGACGCCCCGGGAGGCTGTGACCGGCTGTGACATGGTGGTCACCGCCGGACCGATCCTGAAGGAACCGCACGCCACGATTCAGGCCGGGTGGCTGGACGAAGGCGCCTTCGCCTCGCTGGTCGATTTCGACTCCTACTGGCACCCCGACGCGATGAAAGAGGTCGACAAGTTCTGCACGGACGACGTGCCGCAGCTAGAGCACTACAGGAGCATCGGCTACTTCCAGGATATCCCGCCAATCCACGCAGACGTGGGCGAGCTGGTGACCGGGAAGAAGCCGGGGCGCGAGACAGCGGAAGAGCGTACGATGACGTGCAACCTGGGCCTGGCGATCGACGATATGGCCGTTGCGCCCTCTATCTACGAACGGGCGGTCGAGAAAGAGATCGGCACCTGGCTGCCCCTGTAGAACAAACAGCTGGCGCAGATCCACAGGCAGACGATTGAACGGCTGACTGCCAGGACCCGAAAAGCCACGGAGCACCAGCCCTCAGCATGACCCGGTAGCACACGAAGGAGAAACCGAGTGTACGAACACGTATTCCAGACCGTGGACACGCATACGGCCGGTGAGCCGACCCGGGTGGTCGTCTCCGGCGTCCCGTTCCTGCAGGGTACGATGGCGGAGAAACGGCGTCAGCTGCAGCATGAGTACGATTTCGTCCGCACGGCCCTGATGCACGAGCCGCGGGGTCACGCCGACATGTTCGGCGCGATCATCATGGAGCCGGCCCATGCCAAGGCGGACATCGGCGTGATCTTCATGGACGGCGGGGGCTACCTGGCGATGTGCGGACACGGGTCGATCGGTGCAGTCGTGGCTGCCCTGACGACCGGGCTGGTCCCACTGAAGGAGCCGACGACGGAGGTGCGGCTCGACACGCCGGCCGGCCTGGTCCGCGCCCGCGCACAGATAGAGGATGGTCACATCGGGGCGGTCGCTGTGGAGAACGTGCCCGCGTTCGTCTATCGCCGCGGGGTGACCATCGACACTCTCGGGGGGACGGTACCACTGGACATCTCCTTCGGGGGAAACTTCTTCGCTCTGGTGTCGGCGGAGAGCCTGGGGCTGGCGGTCGAGCTGGCCCATCTGCCCGAGCTGATAGAGCGCGGAAGGGCCATCCTGGCAGCCATCGCCGAGCAGATCGACGTCGTCCATCCCACACAGCCGCACATCGACACCGTCGATCTGGTGGAGATCTACGAGGAACTCGAGGGAGAAGACGGGGCCTACTGCCGGAACGTCGTTGTCTTTGGCACAGGCCAAGTGGACCGATCGCCGTGCGGCACCGGGACGAGCGCCAAGATGGCCGCGCTTCACGCCGCAGGGCGGCTCGGCCTCCAGCAGAGGTTCGTGAATGAGAGCATCATCGGCACCCGCTTCACCGGGCGTCTGCTGCGCGAGGAGCGGATGGGGAATCAACCGGTCGTCGTACCGGAGATCACGGGCCAGGCCTGGGTGACGGGCTTCAACCAGTTCGTCGTGGATCCAGAGGACCCGCTCAAATTCGGGTTCGATCTGACCAGCGGAGGGGCTGGAGCAGCTTGAGGGGCTAGGGCAGTCCCTTGACGACCAGCGGCAGATAGACCTGCGATCCGCCCACGAAGAGATCCACGACGGCTGGATGGGTGAATCCTCCACCAGTCGCCGTCACCGGCACGCGGTAATGTCCGGCAGCATCGCCCTCGGTGTCGGTGACCATCAGCGCCACTTCCCCGTCGGACGTGACAACCGTCGGATCGACCGTGATCTCGAAACGGGGATCGGGGCTTTCGACGTCGACGGTCACGGGCGAGGCGAACTCGCTCAGACACTCGACCAAGAGAGTGTAAGACGCCGTCCCGCCGGGATCGATGGACTGGGCGGAGGGACTCGGGGAGACGACGAAGCTCCCCTCATACCGCCCGATGTCCCAAGCCGGCCCCCATTGAGGATCGTCGACCCCGAACGCGCTTAGCAACCCCGTGAGTGAATCTGGCAGCGCAGCTCCCTGATCGACGCCCAGCTGGCTCGATGGCGTCAGATGGAAATCCGGCCAGGAGCCATTCGTGAGGTCGTGATCGGACGGGTCGTAACGGGCGAAGCCGGGATCGCCCCCCACGCCGTGGAGCTCCCAGCGTTGAGGGTGCTGCTGGATCTCGGCGACGGTCTGGTAGTACTGCTGAGACGCCCCTTCGACGCGGATGGCCATAGCGCCCGGTTTCCACACGCCGCCATCAGCGTAGGCCCGCCACCCGTTGTTGTAGTACAGGTTGCGGTCAATGACCAGGTTGCCGAACGCCTCTTCCTTCGTGCACTGGTAGATCCCGTACCCCTCGTTACCGACGATGGCGTTGTTGACGATCTGGGTGTTGACGCTCCCCTGATGCGTGTCGTCAACCGTCCCGCTGGGTCGGAAGCCATAGAGGGAATTGGCTGCCACGTTGTCGTAGAAGAGGACGTCACCGTCCCGCCAGGTACCGACGAGCATGAACCCGGCGTACGCGTTGTTATAGGCGATGTTCCGGTAGGCGTGGATGCCGCTGGCATAGTCGAGGTAGAGCCCGAACCCGGCCCGGCCCTGCACCTCGCAGCTCTCGCCCCCCATCCACCATCCCACGCGCTGCTCACCGACGTAGGTCCACGCCAGGTTATCGCGGAAGACGTTGCCGGTCACGAGCACGTCGCGGAAGACGTGATTATCCGGCGGCTGGCCCCAGAACTTCAACGCCGCGCAGTCGGTGGTGAGCTGGCAGGTGTCCTCGATGAGGTTGTCCTTGACCAGGATCCCCCCGGTCTTGATCTCGTCGGGTGAGAAGTCGTACGTCTTGTCCGAGTCGATCACGGACCAGAGAAACTGCACCCCGTTGTGGGCCACGTCGTGAACGTGGTTGTCCTCGAAGCGGAGCTGGTTGGCGAACTGGATCTTGACGCCGATGGCATTATCGGTGTCGGAACGGAAGCCGAGGTGGTGCATCTCGTTGCCCTTGATGACGATGTCTCGTGTGCTCGGGGCCCAGTTGGGGCCGGGGGATGGCGCGCCGTCCCACCACTCGGAGATGTAGAGGCCGTTCGTATCTATGTGGGCGATCTCCGAGTCCTCCAGGCGGAAGTCCCGTGTGACACCGTCACCGGACTGGAGCACGACGACGCCGAAATCGGCGTAGCGTAACGTGCTGTTGCGGATCGCATTCCCCTGATGGAAGCCCGTCCCCCATCCCTGCTTGACGGCGTTCCGGTTGACGATCTCGATGGTCAGTCCATCGATCGCGATGTGGGAACGGTCCGTCAGATCGAAACCGTCGTCCCGTCTCGAGATCTCGATGTCCATCGCCGCCGGGTTCCCGCCTCCGGGCGACCAGAGGTAGAGACGACCAGTCGTTTGGTCGTACCACCACTCCCCGGGCGAGTCGAGCAGGGCCGGATGATCCTCCACGTAGTACTTCGTCCCCCACCCCAGGCCCGGATCCTCCCAACCGCCGTCCTGGAGACACTCGCTGCCGACGGTGATGCGGCCCGCTGCGACATCGTGACCCGCGATCTGACGCCTGTAGACGTAATGACCCCATTTGGCATCCAGAGCCACCAGCGTGGCGCCGGTGAGGTTCCCGAGGGACGTCAGGTCACCGGCCTCAATGCGCGGATCCGGCTCCGGGAAGTGATTGACGTCGGTCAGTTGATTCTCACATCGGGAGGGGAGGTCACAGTTCCAGTCGGAATCGGCAGCGGGATCGCATTGGGCGACGAAGGAGCCCCCGTCGGCCGTCCACCACAGCTCGTGGTATCGCCAGTCGGTCTCCACGTGCCAATCGGGCTCGCGGGCCAGGGGGAGCCGGGCAGCGACCTCGCCCTGTGCGTCCAGCTGAACCACAAAGCGCGGTGCCTCATCCAGGCCCCAGGCGGATAGATCAGCGTAGTAGATATTGGACGGATCAACCCCATCGGGCAGGTCCAGCGGGTCATCGGACGGTCTTCGCCACTCGAGCGACGACGACGGTTCGGACCCCCGCAGGACCACGGTGCCAGGCCCCGCTTCGGCGACGTACGTGATCGGCGCGTCGGCGGCACCGCTCACAGCCGGACGGACGGATTCACGGTAGACGCCGGGGAGGATGTGCACGGTGGTTCCCGGTTCGGCTTGACTGGCCGCCTTCTGGATTGTTCGGAATGGCGCGGAGCGACTCAACCCGGAGTTACTATCGTGGCCGCTTACCGCGTCGACCCACAGGTCGGCGGTGGTCTGCGCCAAGGCGATCGATCCGGGGCGCGTTTGGAGACGATGATCGACTGGCGACAGGCTGAGTGCCAGAGCTAACGCTATGACCCCAAATGCTCCAACCTTGATCCCAGAGCTGACTCTGATTGTCATCGGTTTACAATTCCGTCCTTACCCGTAACGCCCAGCCTCTCTGCTCATTATATAGTGTGAGCCAGCCGGTCCGATCAGCCGCATCGGTAGACAGAGAGGCAAGGGGCCGTTAACGTGGTGGACGAAGCGACGCGATCAGGCTACAATGCCTTTGTCGTGGGCGCCGCCCACCCGAGTGAATCCCTTGCCATTCTTTCGGACCGGCAAGTGAGGGCGTATTGTGCAGCAAGATCGAACAAATGACAACTTTGAACAGGAACTACAGACGTGCAACCTGGTTTGCCGTGGGCGTGTGCCTGGTACTATGCCTGGCCACGCTCAACTACAACGGCCCCTTCTTCGACGAAGGGATCTACGTCACCGCGGGGATTCGCACCCTGGAGGGGATGGGATACGAAGACCGTTTCCTGAGCTGGTTCGGTGGCTCGCTCATCTGGCCAGTCCTGGCCGGTTTGGGGTACAGAGTCGCCGGATTGATTGGCACCCGCGCGGTTGCCGCTATCGTGACAGTCGGCGGCCTGGCCGCCTTCGCGCGGGCCGTGGCGAACATCTTCGATGAGCGAGCGAGCTTCTGGGCCACCGTGGCCCTGGCCCTAAATGGACCGTTTCTGGCGCTGGCGCGCCTCGGGGTCTACGATACCCTGGCGCTGTCGGGGATCGCGGTTGCGTTCTGGGCGATCACCGAGCTGGAGCGAAGGGACCATCGGGCCTGGCTCGTCGCAGCGGCAGGCGCTTTCGCCGTGGCTGTGTTCGCGAAATACCCGATCGGGATCATGGCTGTCCCCCTCCTGGGCACGCTCCTCTTTCTCCGGGAGGACCGAGCGACTATGGACATCCTGCTCTTTGCCTTCCTGGCCGGGGCCGTGGGACTGGCCTTCTTCCTTCCGGTGCGCGAGCAGGTGGGGGAGTTCTTCAACTGGCGCCTGGAGAACCGGCCCACGTTCGGCGTTCCATACGAGATCATCGTCTTCGTCATCGTCTACCTGAGCGCCCTGCCCCTCGTCCTCGCCCTCTCCAGCTGGTTCATCGTCAGCGATAGACGCTGGTTGGCGAGCCTGATGCTCCTCAGCCTGCTGATCTGGCCCGCGTATCATCTGATCACGGGCGACCCGGTCAGCACGAACAAGCACCTGGTCTTTGGCTATCTCTTCGCTTATCCACTGGCAGGAGTGACCCTGAGCAGCCTGTGGGGCGACCGGGGGGCCGGCGTGCTCCGGAAGGGCCTTACGGTGCTCGTCGTTCTGGTGCTGGCCGGACTCGGGCTGGTGCAGGCGAATCAATCCGATCGCTCCTGGCCCGACGCCCGTCCGGCGGCAGCCTACCTGGTCGATCACGTGGAGCCAGGGGAGCAACTCCTGATCAACGAGTCATGGCCGTACACGATGTATCTCTACACCGGCGGGAGCGTTGACTCGCCCTGGGACGTCTACGACCAGTACCGCATCACCCATGAAGCATCGGCGCCGTCCATCTGCGAGTACGACTGGTTCGTCGACTCGCGCGGGTCTTTCGCGTGGTCAGAGGAGGTGCTTGATCAGGTGGAGGCGTGCGACACCTACGAACAGGTCTTCTCGAGCACCAGCATGGTGATCAATCTGGGAGCGAACTTCAGATACGTCAGCTCTCCCGTCGACGTCGTCGTTTGGAGAAGCACATCGGAGTAGATGAGCCTATGAAGAACTGGAAAGTCAGGGGGGCCGGGGTCCTTCTTCTGATCGCGACAGCCTGGTACTTGCCCTGGGTGCTCAGAAACCTGAATAGAAGAGCCCTATGGCTCTCGGTCCCCTTCGCCGTCGCCAGCCTGACCATCGTAGTGATGACGTTCGTCACGGTCGCCAACCACTGGCAATATCGCAGACCAGAGAGGCGACCGGTCCCGGAGGGAGAGGAACCGGCGGTCGCCGTCATTGTACCCACGTACGGGGAGCCTCCCGAGATGGTCTACGCGACGGTCGAGTCCGTCCTGCGACAGAACTACCCGACAGCACAGATCCGTCTGGTCATAAGCGATGACGGGCACAGATATGCGATTCGTTCCATGGCCGAACGACTGCGATCTGAATATCCCGACGCTCGCGTGGTGTATCACGAACCGCCAGAGAGGGGCGACCCGGATCGTCGGGGCGAGGCGAAGGCTGGAAACTTGAACTCCGCCCTCGACGCAATCGAGGCGCTTGAGTCCCCGCCCGCCTTCGTGGAGACGCGGGACGCGGACGACGTCGTCGGAGACGCCGATTTTCTCCGAGAGATCATTGGGCAGCTCCTGGCAGATCCTGAGGCGGCCTTCGTACAAACGATCAAGGAGGCCGACGTAAGCCCTGGCGATCCCTTCGGCAACCTGGAGCCGCTGTTCTACCGCAAGGCCATGCTGGCCAAGAACGCGGCGAACGCCGTGTTCCCCTGCGGCTCCGGGCTGGTGTGGCGCCGAGAGGCCCTGGAGGATATCGGGGGATTCCCCACGTGGAACCTCGTCGAAGATCTGCAGTCGGGGGTCGAGGCCCTGCGGCGTGGGTGGCGGGGGCTCTACCTCCCCATCGTTGGCGCGGTCGGACAGATGGCCCCCGAGGACATACCGAACGCGTTCAAGCAGCGGGGCACCTGGGCGATCGACACCATGCGGCTCACGTTCTGGGGAGACAAGATCGGCCTTAGTCTGCGGCAGCATATGCAGTTCGCCGAGCTGGGCTTCTTCTATCTGCTGAGCTTCGCCGTGCTCGTCTTCGCCATCACGCCGCTTTTCTCGCTCCTGTTCGACATCTACCCCGTGATCACGACGCACGCCGAGTATGCGCTCCGCTTCTGGCCCTACGCCGTGGCCGTCGAGTTGTTGCTGGTCAGCCTCGCCGACGGCCTTCCCTACGAGGATCTCTGGCGCGCGCGACAGACGTGGCTGGGGATGGCACCGGTATACGTCAGGGCCACGCTCGTCGCCCTGATGTACGGGCCCAACGGAAAGCCGACCTACCGGGTCACGCGGAAGGAGCACGTCCACCGTTGGTACTGGCGCGAGGTCATGCCCCAGATGCTCCTGTTCCTGGGCTTGATCGGGGCCAGCGTGTATCACGTGATGACCGAGTCCCTGCTCAGCACGGCCGACCTGGGCAGCCTGTTCTGGGCCGCGTTCTTCATCCTCGGCTTGAGCCAGACCGTGCAGAACTCGTGGCACGGGGTAGAGCCGAAGAAGGAGGCGATCAGGGTGCTCCGGCGCGTCCACGAGAGCTCAGCCCTGGTCCGCGTCCTGAGTTCCCTCTTCGAGTCTGAGTAGCGTGACGCATCGAGTGCCAGGTGCCAGGCCACCACGGCTTCGGCTGACCGGCGCCGAGCAAGGAAGAACGAATGGAGAAACCGAGTAGCCCTCATCATCGCGACGAGAGCCAGCGCACCCATCCGGCAGAGGCGATGCGGTCCCGATCAAGGCGACAGCAACGTGAGCCCAAAGCCCATCGGGCAGTCGGGGACCCCGGCCGGCGGAGCCGGGCTCCTCATCGGCGCCTAGCGCCACTCGCTCCCTGCCATAGCTATCGCCCCGAGGCACCATGGCACGCGTGAGATGGAGCCCACTCGCCGCCGTGATCGCCACCGCCGCCCTGGGGGCGCTGACCGCGTGCGGGCCACTGGCAGGGATCTACCCCACGGTGACGCCGTCCCCGACGGCGACCAGCACACCGACCCCAACATCCACCCCGACGCCCACTCCGACGCCGACACCGACGAGCACACCGACGCCAACGCCGACCCCAACGCCCACTCCCACGGCGACTCCCACCCCATTCCCCAGCCCTGTGGCGACGCTGAACCCGGAGGGCCAGGTGGGCCTGGGCATCTACACGGAAGGCGTGCTCCAGGACAACTTCGTCTCGGTCTATGAGTTCGAGACGCTGGTGGAGCACAAGATGACGTACGTGCTCTGGTTCCACGCATGGGGCGACCAAGACCGCGACTTCCCCGCCGAGGCGATCCGGGCGGCATCCGAGCTGGGGCTCACCCCGGTGATCACGTGGGAGCCGTGGAAACGCCAGTTCGACGATCCCGCAGCTAGCCAGCCGGCGTATTCCCTGAGGAGCATCGCCGAGGGCGAGCACGACGCCTATATCCGGGAATGGGCCCGCGGGGCCCGCGCGCTGGACGTGCCCATCGTGCTGCGGTTTGCCCACGAGCAGAGCACCGAGCCGGGCATCAAGTCCTGGTACCCATGGCAGGGGGAACCGGAGGCGTACCGGGACGCGTTTCGACAGATCGTCACGGTGTTCCGCGACGAAGGGGCGGACAACGTGGTATTTTTGTGGAGCGCGATGTGGCTGAACAGCTGGGCATCGGAGTACTATCCGGGCGACGAGGTGGTCGATTGGGTCGG
Organism: uncultured Anaerolineales bacterium; assembly: GCA_964597105.1. Classification (GTDB taxonomy): domain Bacteria; phylum Chloroflexota; class Anaerolineae; order B4-G1; family B4-G1; genus SKLM01. Next base: position 1,537 of record CAZQXX010000004.1, on the reverse strand, counting down.
CACGACGACGTTGAACCACGGCACGGCGGCCGTGGCCCCCTGGGCGGAATGGCGCACGTTCGACGACCTGTTCGCCCCCCAGTACGAAGCCGCGCTCGGGTGGGACAAGCCGATCATGATCAGCGAGCTGGCGACGGCGGAGCAAGGGGGCGACAAGGCAGCCTGGCTGCGGGACTGCTTCGCGTCGCTGGAGACCAGCTACCCGAGGGTGGAAGCCGTGATCCTGTTTGAGGTTGAGTCGGACCGGGAGTGGCCCGCCATCAACTGGTCAGTAACATCGAGCGATGAAAGTCTGAATGCCTTCAAGGACGTGATCGACGATCCCCATTTCAAGTGAGGAAGAGGCGATACATGGGTAAGTGTAGAGACTGCGTGGCTAGCCTGCTTGGGGTGTGCCGGGGGGATTTCTGCTACGCCGAACGCGTGACCCTGGTGGAACGCGCACGTCGCGTGGCAGCCAAGCTCGGGCATGAGATGGGCCCTTTCAGCAAGATGGAGAAGCAACCGGTGTGGGAAGCTCGGTGCGGGCACTGCGGACACCGCGCGACCATCACCATCGACCCCCAACCGGGTCAACCGGCCATGGACGGGAGAGCCATAAGCACGGCGTGCCCTGACCGTCAGCCAACAGGCTCCCCGGCGTCGGTGACCGAGACGTCCGCAAGCTGACGGGGCGATCGACGGAGGGCGTGGCATACACCTTCACGCCTGCTGTGGCGCGTGGACAATGATGATTCCTTGGACACAAAAAAGACCCGCCGGGGAATTGGCGGGTCTCTGGGGAGATGCCGAGGCCCAGATTCGAACTGGGGACACCCTGATTTTCAGTCAAGTGCTCTACCAGGCTGAGCTACCTCGGCATCACGCTGGCTATTGTAGCCCAACTGCTGGGGATTGTCAAGACGAGCGAACCACGCGAGGGGGCGACGTCTACGATAGCACCCCTAGCAGCATCTCGAGCGCTCGATCGACCAGCCAGTCGGCGTCGTGTCCCGCCCCGCCCCCCACCTGGTAGGCCTCGTCGATGACGTCTCGCGCTGTGTTGAGGGCCAGGTATACCGTCTGCTCTTCCTCATCGGTGATCGGCCCCCTCGCCCAGACGGCCAGGCAGAGGTTCACCCCCAGGAAGCTGCGCCCCTCTCGAGCTGCCGCTCGGGCCGCCTTCGCGGAGAAGTCACCGGCCTTCTTGAACTGAGGACGGGGCAGCGCCATCAAGCCGATCGCCTCCTCCACGTCGTCGAGGATCAGACTATTCCCCAGCGCGTTGGGCCCCTCCTCCGTGCTAAAGATACGATGGCTGACGATACCGGCTGCACCGCACTCCACCGTGCCAATGGTCAACTCCCGCTCGACGAGTATTCGAGTCACCTGTTCAGCGATCGATTCTTCCGTCACTCCTCTACCCCCTCAGCAAGCACTACGCTGCGACACCTATTGGACAAGCGCCCCCATTATAGGCCAGCGCTGCTTCCTGAACAACCGGTGAGAAGGCTTATGTCTGGTCAACGGCGACACACGTCATCGATCGTCGCTACCC
>CAZQXX010000003.1:31181-40496 GCA_964597105.1 uncultured Anaerolineales bacterium | reverse complement strand
GTCCCATCCAGCCCAGGCGAAGAGCAAATCGCGGCCGCCCTGTGCAGCGTGCCATACTGCATTCGGCCCGTGCGGAGTGCCGGGTGTGCTGCATTCGCACTGGCGCTCAGAGTTCTGTTCGGGAACTACCGGGCGTGCTCCACCCCTGGGGAGATAGTGAGGCGTTCTCTCGACGCCGAAACCCACTTCAGCGGCCCCGACTTCTGTGGTACAATGGCGATGCATCGGCCATTTATCTGTTTGCGCCATGATGCCGGGGCACGTGCCTCGATCACCCCGGCGGACCTGGTTCAGCGAAACGACTTGCGAGGAGCCAAATGGACATCATCTATCATCCGGAGTTGATCGATGAGCGGGCGTTCGTTGCCCCTAACGCCACTGTTGTTGGCGAGGTGCGTATCGCCTCTGAAGCGAGCGTGTGGTTTGGGTGTGTGCTGCGTGGGGATAACGAACCGATTACCATCGGAGCGCGGACCAATGTTCAGGACCTTACCGTCATCCATAGCGATGAAGGCGTCCCCTGCAGCTTGGGGATGGGCGTGACTGTGGGACACCGCGCTGTGCTTCACGGCGCAACGATTGCGGACGGGGCGTTGATCGGCATCGGAGCGATCGTACTCAACGAGGCCACCGTAGGGAAAGAGGCATTGATTGGCGCGGGCGCCGTCGTGACAGAGGGACAGACCATACCCCCGCGGCACCTGGCCCTGGGCGTCCCGGCCCAGGTGGTGCGAGAGCTCACGGGTGAGGAGCTACAACGTCTGCGCGCCGCTGCTGCTCACTACGTTGCTCGCGCAGAGGCGTTTCGAACCGTTAGGGAAGGAGCGTGACAATGCCAGGTGTGGAGTTCTTGGAGCGGAGCGAGTTGTTCGCTGGGCTGACCCCTGATCAGATTGAGCAGATTGCCGCGTTGGGGGAAGAGGGCGTGTATCAAGACGGCGAGACAGTTGTTCGCGAGGGGGATGCCAGCGCTGAGATCTACGTCGTGAGAGAGGGGATGGTCGAGGTCTTAGTCTCCGAAGGGACGATTCCTGACGTTCCCGGCCCGCCGCAGATGCGGTCTCTCGTTCACCTGGGCCCCGGTCAGACGTTCGGCGAGATGGCGCTGGTGGACCGCGGGGTGCGCTCGGCAACCGTCCGCTGTGTGAGAGACGGTACCCGCCTGTACATCCTTCCACGCGAGGGGCTTCTGGGCCTATGCGATAACGATCCGCGCATCGGTTACCTGTTGATGCGGAACATCGCATCGGACCTATCGTTCAAACTTCGTCATCGAAACCTGCGGGTCCGGCTGGAGGGAAAGGGGAGGGCGCCATGATCTATAAGGTGAGCTACGTCGTGGTGGGAGGCTCCCATCCCGGGGCGATCATCAACCAGGACACGCCACCAGAGATGGGCGAGGAGGTTGAGCTGAACGGAGAGCGGTTTGAAGTCGTCGAGGTGATCGAGCTTCTTCCCCCCCGCGATGACATCGCCTATCTCCACGCTACGTGCACGCCGGCTGAAGGGACTACCTGATCACGCTTCAATACAGGACATTCTGATCTCCCTTGACCTGGTTTGGACTTCAAGGTAGCATATGCACGTTGACGCATATGTGATTCGGTCTGTGTCTATCTATGGATGATAAGTACCAGTCGGCATCTGCCATCTTCCAGCTTCTTTCTCATCCGGTCCGGCTCCAGATTCTGGACGAGCTCCGCCGGGGCCCGGCTTGCGTCTGCCACCTGGAGGCGGTCCTCGGTCGTCCGCAGGCTTACGTCTCGCAGCAGTTACGGGTGCTGCGGGAGCCGGGGATTGTGAGCGATCGACGGGACGGACTTTTCGTCTACTATCGGCTCGACGACGACCAGGTAGAGCGGCTGCTGGGGGAGGTCCTCGGGCCCCTGGGAGAACGCGCAGAGCCCATCGAGTGTCCTTGTCCGCACTGTGAAGGGGAGTAAAGGGAGGCGAATCGGAGCGCTGTGACAGAGCGCGATCGTTGCTTGCGCGAGCAGAGCTTCGGTTACTGCCGTTTCGGGGAGATGTCACTTGTCGAGTAAGGAGCTGACCATGTCCAAGTTAAGCGCTGATGAGATCCGCAGGGCCATCCGGAGCAATTACGGGCGAATCGCCCAGTCTGCGTCCGAAGAATGCTGCTGTGATACAGAGTCCTGTTGCAATGGAGGGAGTGCATCGACTGCAGTCGACGTGTCTGCAGCTATCGGATACTCGATGGAGGCGTTGTCCGCTGTGCCTCAGGACTCGAATATGGGACTGGGTTGCGGGAATCCTCTTGCCATCGCGTCCTTGAGGCCGGGTGAGACTGTCCTGGACCTCGGGAGCGGTGGAGGATTCGACTGTTTCCTGGCCGCGCGAGCTGTTGGGGATACGGGGCGCGTGATTGGGGTTGACACGACGCGCCAGATGGTGACCAAGGCTCGGAGACTGGCGGCCGAGAACGGGTTTGAGAACGTCGAGTTCCGCTTGGGCGAGATCGAAAGCCTGCCTGTGGCGGATGGTTCCGTGGATGCGATCATCTCCAACTGTGTGATCAACCTCTCGTCTGAGAAGTGGCGGGTCTTCGAAGAGGCCTTTCGGGTCTTGAAGCCGGGGGGTCGTCTTGCGATCTCGGATGTGGTTGCCACGGCGGAGTTGCCGGCCGAGTTGAAGAACGACCTCCAACTCTACACCGGATGCATAGCCGGGGCCTCTCTGATAGCTGATCTGAAGGCGATGCTCACTGAGGCTGGATTCGAGAGCGTGCGGGTGGAGCCGAAGGATGGAAGCAGGGACGTCATCCGGGAGTGGGCGCCGGGCATGAGCGTCGAAGATTTCGTCGTCTCGGCCGTCATCGAGGCTGTGAAACCGTCGTAGGAGAGGACTGAGATGACCCACGCCCATAACCACGATCGCGCTCATGACACTATTGGAAGGCGCTTTATCTTCTCTCTGGGTCTGACGGGACTCATCTTCTTCGCCGAGCTGGCTGGCGGGTTCTTGACAGGAAGTCTGGCGCTTCTCTCGGATGCGGCCCACGTGTTCCTCGATGCCTTCGCCCTGGGGTTGAGCTACGTGGCCCTTCGGCTGGCGTCGCTGCCACCGGATGACAGACATACCTACGGGTATCATCGTCTGCAGATACTGGCCGCGTTGGTAAATGGGACGACTCTTCTCTTGGTTGCCTTCGAGATCTTCCGTGAGGCGATCAGTCGGCTGTCTAATCCCCAGCCGGTGCTGGCCGGCCCGATGCTCGTCGTCGCCGTGGTCGGGTTGGTGGTGAACCTGGTTGTCGCGTTCATCCTGCGGGGGCACGACCACGAGAATTTGAACGTACGCAGTGCGTTCTTTCACGTCCTGGGCGACGCCTTGGCTTCGGTAGGCGTCATCGGCGCTGGCGTGATTATCGTCCTGACGGGTTGGACCCTCGTCGACCCGCTCGTCAGCATGTTGATCGGTCTCATCATCTTGGTCGGGTCCGGCAACGTGCTTCGGAGAGCGCTGCACATCCTGATTGAGGGGGCCCCGCGGGGTTTGACGGCGACGGAGATAGCGGGAGCGATGGAGGAGCTGCCGGCGGTCTCTAAGGTGCATGATCTCCACGTCTGGACGGTGAGCCCCGGTTATATCGCCCTCAGCGCTCATGTCGTACTAGATGATCAATCCCTGAGCGAGACCCAATCCGTGATGGATAGGCTCAAGGAGATCCTGTCGGAGCGTTACGACATCGAGCATACGACGATCCAGTTCGAATGTGAGAGTTGTGAGGAAGGCGCGATTATCTGTCAGTATGAGCCGGAGGCATGAACAAGAAGCATGAACCAGAGACTGGCTGAGCTGGAGTCGAGCCGAATCGAGAGACTCGTCCGCCAGCGAGGGGGTGTGTTGAACATCGCCTGGCGGACCGTCTGCATGGGCTGATGAACGTTCTTCAAAGGACCATCCGGTCGGATGGGCAGACCTGACAACATTGAGGACTTCGTTCGCTTTGATGCGGGCGGCATCGCGATCTACGTCTCCCGGGAGTTTCTCGATAGACAGAAGCCCGGTACGTGGAGGCTGCGCTTCCACATCGACGGCTACGGCAGGTTCTGGCTGAGGCTTGGGGAGCCCTGGCGGGGGATGGAATAGGACCGGCATTTGCATCGAACGTTCACTTGATCTTCACAGAATCTTCACACTTATCTGGTATAGTTGTTGCTGTGGAATCAGTTGGTGAGCAGATTCGAGTTGAGGAGGAGTGACATGCGAAAGAATCGGACATTGGTCATCGTTGGAGTGATGGGCGCGCTGGCGCTCGTACTGGGAGGCTTAGGCATTGCCTCTGCCTATGCACAGGAACCGGAACCGCCGGTGGACGACCGCCCTTTCCTCGGGCGAGGTCGCTTCCCCGGTGGGGGGATGTTTGGTGATGGTCTTTTCGGTGGTCGGCCCAACCAGGGCGGGTACTCACTGGTGAGCGCGGCCGCCGAGGCGACCGGACTGAGCCAGGAGGAGGTCGTGTCCGCCCTGCGGGAAGGGCAGACCTTCGCCCAGATCGCCGAAGGAGAGGGCGTCGATCCGCAGCGGATCGTAGAGATCGCGCTGGCCCAACATGAGACCTGGCTAGAGGCAGCTGTGGAGGCGGGCCGGCTCACGGGGGAGCAGGTGGAGGAAAGGCTCGCGGACATCGAGGCGCACATCTCCGATCGGTTGGATGAGACGCACGAGCCCGGCCTCTTCGGGGCGGGGCGGTTAGGAACCGGTTTCCTTGGGCGATTTGGCAATGGGGCGTGGACGACGGCGTTCGACGCCGCGGCCGATGCGCTCGGGTTGGATCCGACGGAGCTCTTCACAAGGCTGCACGACGGCGAGGGTATGGCTGAGATCGCCGAGGAGCAGGGCGTCGAGTTGGATGTGATACAGGATGCTGTCCAGGATGCTCGGGTCGAAGCGAGGAAGCAGGCCATTGAAGAAGCTGTCGAGGCCGGTCGTCTGACCGAAGAGGAAGCCGAGTGGATGCTCGAGGGGCTTGAGGAAGGATACGTCCCCGGAGGGCGCGGGCTCACGTCTGGTCGAAATTGCGGGCCCGGGGGCGGGATGCCCGGACGCGGTGGACGCGGCCGAGGGATGGGCTGGTAGTCGATACTGCACTGTTACGCGTGAGCGGGCATGGGATTGCCTGAGTCAGGGGCGCGACAGCGCCCCTGACTTGTTGGGAGTCGATGAAGGGCTTGATCGCCTCATTCGCTGGAACGCGAGAGATGAGGGCACTAACGCAAACCGCCGGATGCAATTGCTGCATCCGGCGGTTCTTCTTGGATGGGAGCTTGATCAGCTCCTTATCCAATTCTATCGTTAATCAGCTTTCGGCCAGGGGCCCAAGATGACCGTGTCGACGACGTGGATCACGCCGTTCGAGGCGATGACGTTGGGGATGATGACCTTGGAGTCATCGTTGACATAGATGTCGCCATCGAAGTACTTGAGTCCCGCGCGCTGGCCGTTCGCCATCGTGACGTCGCCCAGGAGCGTCAGGGCCTCCTCGGCCGTGACCGCGCCTTCAAGCGCGTGATAGAGCAGGATGTCGGTCAGCTCGGCCTTGGTGAAGGCGTCTGCGACATTGCTGGCGTCCAGGCCCAGCTTGGCGAAAGCTGCATCCGTGGGAGCGAAGACCGTCCACTCACCACCGGAGAGAGCCTCATCCAGACCCGTGGCCGTGACCGCCGCCACCAGCGTGTCGAAGCGGCCATCGTTGACGGCGATGTCGACGATCGATCCGCCGGCCGGAGCCGCGGGGGCCTCTTCCGTCTCAGCCTCATCCGTCTTGGGCCAGGGGCCCAAGATGACCGTGTCGACGACGTGGATCACGCCGTTCGAGGCGATGACGTTGGGGATGATGACCTTGGAGTCATCGTTGACATAGATGTCGCCATCGAAGTACTTGAGTCCCGCGCGCTGGCCGTTCGCCATCGTGACGTCGCCCAGGAGCGTCAGGGCCTCCTCGGCCGTGACCGCGCCTTCAAGCGCGTGATAGAGCAGGATGTCGGTCAGCTCGGCCTTGGTGAAGGCGTCTGCGACATTGCTGGCGTCCAGGCCCAGCTTGGCGAAAGCTGCATCCGTGGGAGCGAAGACCGTCCACTCACCACCGGAGAGAGCCTCATCCAGACCCGTGGCCGTGACCGCCGCGACCAGCGTGTCGAATCGACCATCTTCTACAGCGATATCCACGATCGTCTGGTGCCCGGCAGCAGAGACGAACGGTGCACTTGCTACGAATACAGCAACGGCTAATAGTAGACTGACTTTTGCCTTTAACATGATCTTACACTCCATTTTGTGATCTCTATGTAAATCGTTCTTAGCGTCAATAGCTATACAGGATACGTCCTCCTACCCGCCTACAGCCTCTTCCTTTTCTTCTGCACCTCCGCGCAATGCTCAATTTCCTTTCACTAACAAGATTATATCACATCACAGGTCGTTTGTCAAGGGTTTGTTTATTTATTGTATAGCAACACTCGAATCTCTTGCTCGGTCACTCCTCTTCCTACCCCAAGATGAGTCCGCATGACCGCCATGCGCTTCCCGCGGTCTGGACGACACGTTCAGTCGCCATCTGCACGGGCAGCGCTTGCGAAGAAGTCATCCGATTTGCATCCAAGCTTCATCTGATATTCACGAAATCTTCACATGCTTCTGATACCCTATGTAGAGATGCGATTCCGTTTCATCTACGAGGCGGAAGGCTGTATCGCAACCAACTATCGCGTGATCCAGGATGACCGGCGCGTTTTGGTTGCCGCACATGAAAGACTTCCCGATTTCCTGCGTTCCCGGTATACTCATTCTGTCAAGGCTGTGGATGACACGATACGATCATAGGATAACGAACGACTGATGAACTGGAGTGCCTTTCTCGGTGCATTAGGACTCGTCTTCTTGGCCGAGCTGGGAGACAAGACCCAGCTGGCCGTCGTGACGCAGGTGTGCACGTACCGGCATCGCTGGGCCGTCTTTGGCGGGGCGAGCCTGGCCCTGACGTTGGTCACGGCCCTGGGCGCCGTGGGCGGCCAGGCTTTGGGGCGACTGGTGCCCCAGGACGTCCTCCGGGGGGTTGCAGCCGGGGCCTTCGTGGTGATGGGCCTTCTGGTGGCCAGACAGGCTGTGCGGGCGGAGGAGGACTGTGGGGCCTTGGTGGCGTGTGAGGAGTCGGCGGGCCAGCTGGCAGCTGGGAGAGACTGTAGCTGGAGCTGGCGCGCTTTTGGCTCGACGCTGGCTCTGCTGTTCGTGGCGGAGCTGGGGGACAAGACCCAGCTGGCAGTGCTCAACTTGGCCGGACAGTACAGCTCCCTCTGGGGGGTCTTCCTCGGGGCTGCGATTGCCCTGATCGGGGTCACAGCTCTCGGCGTCATCGGCGGCGAAGCTCTGTGCCGACTACTGCCTCAACGGATACTCCTCTGGGTCTCGGCTGCTGCCTTCGTCGTGATGGGAGCGCTGATGGCATATGGGGTTCTGTAAGGCAACGATGTCCCATGTTCTGCCTGGTCACACTTTTGACCGACGCGGTGTTACGGAGGCGTCGTCTCGGGACGTCACGTCAGTGGAGGAGGCATAGGCTGTGACTCAAACGATCCTGGTCGTCGACGATGAACCCGAAATCGTGCGTCTGCTGCGCTCTTACCTGGAGAAGGATGGTTACCGTGTGGTGACCGCCTACAATGGCGAGGAGGCCCTCTACGCGGTCCGGCACGAGAGGCCAGACCTCGTGGTGCTCGACATCCTTATGCCGAAGATGGACGGCCTGGAGTTTACCCGACGGATCCGGCGCGAGCAGGACGTGCCGATCATCATGCTCACTGCCCGTGCTGAGGAGACGGACCGGATCGTGGGTCTCGAGATGGGTGCCGACGACTACGTCACCAAACCGTTCAGCCCGCGGGAGGTGGTGGCTCGCGTGCGCGCCGTCCTGCGCCGCGCTCAACCCCACCGCGAGGCGCCCCCGACCCTGCGCGTGGGACCGGTCGTGCTGGATCGCGCGGAGCATACCGTGACCATCGCGGGGGAGCCGGTCGACCTGACGCCCACCGAGTTCGACATTCTGGAGACGCTTATGCGAGAGCCCGGTCGGGTTTTCTCGCGGGAGGAGATCCTCGAGGCGATCCACGGCGTCACGTTCGAGGCCTACGAGCGGACCGTGGACGCGCACGTCAAGAACCTGCGTCAGAAGGTCGAGCCGGATCCCGCCGATCCCCGTTACGTCCTGACGGTGCGCGGTGCCGGGTATCGCCTGAATCCGGATCTGGACCGTGCATAGCCTCTGCTTCCTCGCGGTGTCTAAGGCATCTGCCTACCGGAGGCCCGTCGGACGCCCTTGAGGTGAGAAAGCGAACATTCTCTAAAGAGTGACGATGAGCAGTCTTTTCTGGAAGGGCATGCTGGCTTTTCTGATCGTCATCATTGTGGCGGTGGGAACCGTCGCGGTGTTGACGGGGCGCCTCACGGAGACTGCCTTCCGGCGTTACACACTGACTCGCAGTGGGATGTGGGAAGGGCTCACTGCCACGTTGGCTGAGTACTACGAAGCCCAGGGCTCCTGGGCGGGCATACAGGACGCACTGGCGCGCTCGCCCGATCGGGGACGTCGGATGGGGGGAAGAGAGATGGGTGGGCCGGGTGGCCCCCCGGCGGCGATCGACTTCCGCATCGTCGACAGGGGCGGACAGGTCGTGGCGAATTCGGAGGGTCCCGCTGACGGAACCGTCTCTCAGCGAACGCTTGACGACGCCGTTCCTATCGAGGTAGACGACGAGGTGGTTGGCTATCTCGTCCCCGCCTTGAGAAATCTTCCCACATGGCCTCTGGACGCCGCTCAGGCCGCTTTTCTGGCCCGAGTGCGCAGGACGCTTTGGATCGGCGGACTGGCGGCGCTGGGCGTGGCGTTGATCGTCGGGGCGGTGCTGTTTCGTTCCATCACCGCGCCTCTGCGCAAGCTGACCGCTGCCAGCGAGGCCATCGCCGAGGGAGACCTCTTCGCCCGAGCCCATGTTCGCGGGAGCGATGAGATCGCGCAGCTGGCTGACGCCTTCAACAGTATGGCCGAGAGCCTGGCCCGGATGGAGGAGGCCCGTCGCAACCAGACGGCCGACATCGCCCACGAGTTGCGCACGCCTCTCACCGTCATGCAGGGCACGCTGGAGGCCATGCTGGACGGGGTCTACCCCACCGATCGTGAGAACCTGCGAGCGGCGCTCATCCAGACGCGCACGCTATCCCGGCTCACCGACGACCTCCGTGTGCTGGCCCTGGCGGACGCCGGAAAGCTTCACCTGGAGAAGGAGATGGTCAACCTGGAGG
>CAZQXX010000003.1:28229-31081 GCA_964597105.1 uncultured Anaerolineales bacterium | reverse complement strand
ATCGATGATGGCCCTGGTGTGGCCTCCGAGGATCTCGACCGTCTCTTCGAGCGCTTCTGGCGGGCCGACCGGGCCCGGCGGCGGGCCACCGGGGGCAGCGGGCTGGGGCTCTCCATCGCCCGCTACATCGTGAAGGCCCACCGGGGGCGCATATGGGCCGAGGAGACGCCCGGAGGAGGCTTGACGGTGTGCTTCTCTCTGCCGGTTGATGGATGAGCGTTGCATAGGGAGAGCGATGAACTCGGATGGTCGGGGGGGCTACCCGCTGCAACGCAGATCAGGCCAGCAGTGTCCAGAGGCAATAGACTGCCGGGCGCAGAGAAATGCGCCCGGCAGCTTCACATAGGACTGAACAGCCTTCGGCCGAATTGGCCGCTGGCCCTCAAGGCGTCATTGGGACACGAATCTCAGCTTCTCCCTGCTTGCTAGTCGAGCTTGGCGATTTCGCCCGCGACGAACTCCAGTGTCTGCGGGATATCCACCCGGTAATAGAAGCCGGTGGCCACGCATTGGGCGTCGCCCCAGGAGGTGATCCCGACCAGGATCTCGTTCCCCTTCCCGTCTTCATAGAACGTGGGCCCGCCGGAGTCGCCGAAGCAGGTGCCTCCGTTATCCAACCGGCTGTTCTGCGACAGGTGGAGCCACGGGCCCGACAGGGCTCGATACTCGGAGAAGGCGACCTGGCGTATGTCGTCATAATAGATCTCGGGTGGCGGCCAATTGAGCGATCCCCCGTAGCCCACGACTGTGAAAGGTGCCTTATCCGGTCCGTCACTCAGCACGCCCTTTGCCTTCAACGCGTCGAGGAACCCTTTATCCGGTAGCTTCGCGGGCTGGATCCCGTTCTTCCGTTTGGTCTTCACGGGCTCCTTCAGAATGAGCACCCCCACGTCGTGGGGGTCGGTGGTTCCCCAGCCGTAGTCGGGATGCGTGATAACGTCCTCTACCTCGAGCAGGGTGTCCTCATTGAGGGCATCCGCGTCGAAGTTCACCCAGAACCTGTCGACGCCGTACTCGTCCCATCCGACCGTACAGTGCCCGGCGGTCAGGAACATCTGAGGATGGATCAGCGTGCCGGAGCAGACCTGATAAGGCCCGTAGTCAGGCCAGTCAGCTACCATCGCCCCGACGTTGTTGTGCTCAGTGTCCGGCTCTCCCCAGGTGATGGCCGACGCGGGCACCACGCTCACGGTCAACACGAGAAGTACGACCAACAGAATCCACATCTTCTTCATTGCGTTCCCCCTTTCGCGTCTCTCACTGGTCGATCTCCGGTCCGTACGTTACCACATTCTACCATTTCACCGTCATGAAATCGTCATGGATCGGGTGAGCACTGATCGGAGTGGGACAAAATGAACGGGGAATCGACTACATCGCTTCGGTTGATGCTGTGTATCGGTCGGCCCTGGGAAGAACAGCCGGCGAGATGGGCACCAAGCTGCCGGGCGCGTTCACGCGCCCGGCAGCTCCTCGTAAGGCCGAACTGTCCGTTGTTCTATCAGTAGCTCGGCACCCAGATGTCGATCCAGACCAGCCGGTGATCGGAGCTGGGGAACGGGAACGTACCGACCAACCCGAATAAGGGGTCGTCGGTCGTGGGCCAGAACACCGCGGCGTCCGTGATGCGCAGGTTCTTCCGTGGCAGCACGTAGTCGACGCGAAGGTTGCCCGGGGGCTCGGCGAAATCCGCCGTATCGTAGGCCGGTTTCCCCTCGTGCTCGAGGTTGATGCCGCCTTGCAGAATAGTCTGCTCCACAGCTCCCTCGCTGTCAGGTGTCTCTCTCGTGTTCACTAGAGGGTGGTCAAGCAGCTGTTGTGCGGCACCGGGAATGCTGTCACCGTCATAAGGATCGGCGTTCTGATCACCGGCGATCACAAAGGGATCCCCAGGTGGAAGCCCCCCGAATTGTCCCTCGTCATCATAGATGTAGCCCGACCGGGAGGGGATGACATAGTCGGCCCAGAAGCGAATCTCGTCGTGATTCCGTCGACCGTTGCGATCCTCCGGGCCGTCAAAGACCGGCGGCGTCGGGTGGCTTGCCAGCAGATGGACCATCTGCTTGCCGACACGGATCGGCACGTCCCAGTGACTCTTCGAGGAGAGCCGGAAGACGGCTAGTTCCTCCGGTGAGTACCAGTCGGCCGGCTGCGGCGTGTCCGGGTCGTCGGGCAGTAGAGCTCCCGGCATGTCCTTCCACAGGAACAGGCGGAACGTGCGCACGTTCCGCCTGTCGATGGGAAAGCGGGAAAGGACCAGCATCCCGTACTGGCCGGGGAAAAATCCGAAACCGAAGGCGTCGTCAGGGCCGCCGACAGTCCCATCGTTATTTAGATCGAATCCCGAGGGAATCCCAGTATTCGAGGGCGCCAGGAAGCGGTGGGGGTAGTGGATCGGGTCGGCCCCATTTTGAGAGACCGAGAGGTAGTTGTCCTGGAATAGCTCCGCCGCTCTCCCCTCCTCATCGAAATCAAATTCGTTGATGAGGAGGACGTCGGGCCGTGTGCGCTGGATGATCTCGGCCACCGCCTGCGCCTGCGTATCATCCGGCGTCGAGAGGTCTTCGATCAGCTGGCCTGCACTGAACCGGTTGAGGGACGCATTGAACGTGGCGAACCGGACCGGCGTCGGGCGTCCCTTGGGTTCCTTCGCCAGCGCCGCCGGGGTGACCAGCGTCACGACCAACAGCATGACGCTGATGAGGACTAACGTCGTCTTTCGATTCCTGACTCTATCCATGGTTCTTTCTACCTCCAGTTTGAAGGGCGTTGCTGGGTGGGCCCCCCAGGGGGGAGCCCCCAACCCCCCCACACGTGAAGCGCCCCCGAGGCCCCCCGCCATGCGGAAAAGC
>CAZQXX010000003.1:0-28219 GCA_964597105.1 uncultured Anaerolineales bacterium | reverse complement strand
TTTTTCCTTTCCATCAAACAACCCTTGGTACTTCCTCCCCATTGTTGGGCGGGGTGGGGGGGCCCCCCCCTGGGGGGCCCCCCCCCAACCGCCCACTCAGTTCAGGCGCACACGTGCGCCCCGTCATGGCTCATACGGATCAGTCGAGCTCCGTGATCCGTCCCTCTCCGCCTTCCGGATAATCCTCCGTTGTGATCAGCCCTCCCAGGCCGACCTCGATGTAATCGGAGAGTGCCTGCTGGTACGTGACCCCGAGGGTCGTGAACGGCGCATCGCCGAACGGGTACTGGTCGCCGCCCTTGGCCAGGAAGTCGATGGTGGCGACGGTCACGCCCGGCGCGCCATCCACCACTGCACCGTCCTGCACGATGTATGTCCCATCATTGAGCAGGATCTCCCGCACGCGAGAGCCAGGTGTCACCACGTTGCCCTCGTCGTCCAGCTCCCGTGGCGTCTCGTCCGGGTCCCACACCAATGTGAAGCCCGAGATCTGGGCGAAGCGGCCGTCGACGAACTCTACCCGCGACACGGCGTTCTCCATAATCTCCTTGAACTGATCCGGTGGGATCCCCTCCAGAACGGTCACGAAGTTGGGGAACGGGACCATGTCGAAGGTGTCCAGCTCGGTGATAGGTCCGGCAGGGATGACGCTGTCGTTGCGGATGCCGCCTCCGTTTTGGAGGGCCACGTCCGGCACACTCACGCCGAACTCGGCGGCCAGCTGCTCGGCCTGCCACCACAGGGAGTCAGCGATCAGGTTCCCCTCGTTCGTCTCCTTAGTCCTGACGTTCCCTCGGACGCCGTTGAGGTCGACCTCGCTGGTGCCGATCACGTTCGTGGCCAGGTCCTCCAGATAGGCCACGACGGGGTCAACCACGAGTTCCTGAACCTGGGGATCGGGCGCTACCGCATCCGGATTGTCGCCGCCGGCGACCCGTACCGGGCTGCTGTTCTCGCCGATGTCGATGACGTTGCCCTCCTTGTCGAACCCGACCACCAGCTGCCCCACGTAGCCGTAGCTACCCGCCGTCGTGACGACGGGCACCTCGGTGCCGTCGATATCGGTAGCGGTGAGAGGGTAGGGGCCGAATATCCTTCCTTCATCGCCAGGGATAAGCAGATCGTCAGGGTTGGCTAGCACCTCATCGCCGCCTCCCGCCACCATGACGTCGACGCCGTCCAGGGTGGGGGCCAGGGCCAGATCCTCGTGGATGCTCTGCAGGTGGCTGATCAGGATGATCTTGTTCACCCCCATCATCTCGAGCTTGTCGACCTCAGCCTGGACGGCCGCCGTCACGTCGGGATCGACCGCCACGTGGCGTGGACTGGAGATGAAAGGGAGGGCCGGCGTGGTCGCGCCGACGATGCCGATCAGATCGCCGCGCTCCTTGATCACGGTGCTGCTCGCGATCCGCCCCATCTCGAACAGCGCCTGGAGCCGCGGCTCGCCGGAGAAGTCGAGGTTGGCGCTCAGGTACGGCGGCTGAGTCCACTGGTATCCGACGATGAAATCGGCCAGCACGTCCGGTCCGAAGTCGAAGTCGTGGTTGCCGATGGCGACCGCGTCGTAGCCGATCAGGTCCATGGCGACCGTGTCGTAGAAAGGCACGCCCTTTTCCAGGCTGGCGTTGAACTCCGGGCCGGCCAGGAAGTTATCCCCTGAGGAGACCATCACCACGCCCCGCTTGGCGCCTCGTTGCTCCCGGAAGCGAGGGGCATGCCTCCCTTCCCACTTCAACTCATCGACCAGGGTCTTGAAGCGGGCGACGCCGCCGAAATCCTCCAGACCGGCGCCCAGGTTGATCAACTGAGACTCACCGTCGTTGTTGTGCAGAATCGTGAGCCAGAGGTCCACGCGTTCCGGTGGCCCTTTGGCAGCCGTTTGGCTCGGCCCTATCGCCATGACCGTTGTCAGCAACAGGGTCACGAGTAACAGATAGCGGATCGTTTTCTTTCTCATCGCATACGCTCCTTGCTCTAGGGATCTAACAGGCTTGAACCGGTTCGAGGGTCGTGTCTTGCGATAGGGCACCTCCTTTCGTCTGGTCCGCTCTGCCATACCGCGGAGATCGCGGAAACCTCCCGGTTCGTCGGGGTTCCCGGTCGATCTCCGGCTGACTCGGTCGCCTCGTCTGTCGATCGATTCTCATGCCGGATAGCAAGCGAAGCCTCGAGAGTCCAGAACGCGATCTCGGATGCCTCGCCGCTCCGCATGGGCCTTCAGGGCCGGGCATCCGGCCAAAGCCGATGATGTGACGGTCCTAAGCGGTTCTGACGTGGTTGTTTGAAGGTGTTGAGGGGAGCAGTGGACCACAGATGTTATGCGGCACTATGATAGCACGAAAGAGGCGAGACATCGGTTGGGCTTGGTTGGAGATTGCGCTGGGTGGGGTTGGAAAGAGTTGGAATTTGGTTGGTGGCCGATCGGTGGGGGTACTGAAGCTGGGGCGAGAGGCCAGCAGCCTGGCGCTCTCGTAGGGTGAGCATCGCCGGTCAAAGGCCTGGCATGGTGCAGGAGGGGCCGGAGCGGACTGCCCTGAGGCCGTCTACGGGGAAAGCGAATGATGATAGCGAATTGTGGGCGATTAAGCGTCGGTGGAGACGAGCAGGCGGAGGACGCAGAGCCATCTGCGTCCTCCGCACGCTCAGTGCCTAGACTTGCGGTCCGTCTCCTTGCTACCTCGCGGATCGCTGGTCGAACGGCACCACCACCGTCGCCACAGCCTCCGTACTGTTGCCGCATGCATCGGTGGCTACGTAAGTGATCGTGTAGATGCGCCCATCACCTGTGCCGGACCGTTCCGCCCGCAGGTCGATCGTGCCATCCGGGTTGATGACGATGTCGTCGGGCATGTCGCCGTCACCCAGCCCTTCGTCTGGCTCGTTCGATACCACCGAGATCAGGGTGACCGTCGGGTTGGGATCGAGATTGTCGCTCACGTCAAACGTGGGGACCACCGTCACGTACTTGTGATTGGGCGGCCACAGCGTGTCCGGGGAGATGGTCACTTCCAGTGTTGGTGGTTTGAAGTCAGCGCATATCAGATTCAGGCCAACGATTACCGGGTCGTGGTCGGAGGAGCGGTAGGCGTTCGGTTCGTAAAGGGCATCCTGCGCGTCCTTCTTGTATGTTGTGTCATAATCTAGGATGTCTGGCTCGTCGGCGTTGATATGCCAAGCCGTCGCACCGGTCACCTGCGGCAGCAGAGCTTCGTTCGGCATGCCGTAGTCGAGATATCCCAGCTGCCCGTCGAAGACGTAAGAATAGGCGTATTCGCCGGTGTACTCGAAGAGCAGATCGGTGTACCCGTTCGCCTTCAGCGCGTCGATGGGGTCCTCTTTGTCGTAAGCATTGAGATCGCCCAGTATCAAGAAATCCGGGTCGCCGCTGCCGGTCGGATCTGTCTCCAGCCACTCGGCCAGGGCCTGCGCCGCCATTGTGCGGGTCAAGTTGCAGTTACCCTGCTCGGGGTCATCGTCACCCGAGCCACACGGAGAGCCCTTCGACTTCAGATGGTTGACCACGGCCGTGAAGACACCACCTGTCTCATTATCCATGAACGTCTCGGCAATGGCAGGCCGGTTCTTCTCCTCGCCCAGGTCGTTCGGGTCGGTAAATCCCGAATCGTCCAGCACGGCCCTGTCCAGCGGGGTGACCGTGTTCGCTTTGTAGATGATGCCCTGCTGAATGGCGTCCTCGCCGGTCGCCGGGCCATCGGTGAACGCATAGGTCTTGTCAGGGCACGGTGAGTCCTCAGCGTTCAGAGCGCCCACCAGGCTCTTCAGCACGTAGTTGCTGATGTCATCGTCGAGGTCCGGGTCGTTGTCCGGATTCGTGTTCTCCAGCTCCATCAGCCCGAAGACGTCGGCGTCGATGGCGCACATCGCTTCGACGATCTTCGCCTGCTGCCGCTCGAACTCCTCGGCGTTGTCGGCTCCCCGGCACTCCTGCCCACCCGTGGGGCCGCAGATCCAGTCACCGGTATCGAGCGTCGTGAAGTAGTTCAGCACGTTGAAGCTCGCGGCGGTGATATTGCCGCCTACGTCAGGCACATCTAGGCGCTCGTTCATCGCTGTGTAGTCCGCACCGGCTGTCGGGTGGATCTCGTACTCGCCGAAGCCGTAGCTCAGCACGCCGGTCACGTTCTCCACGATGTCGCCGCCGCGGAAGCGGTTGTTGAGGGTGAACTCGCCACCGTTGGGGTGAATGGCCGGATCCGGATTCTGAGAGGTGCGGCCATCCTCCAGCTGGATGCGGCTGAGCCGGTTCTGTTCGGCCAATGCGGCTGCCTCTGGCGAGCCCGGTTCGTAGATCGCCGTGGGCTGGAACTGGCGATCGGTGGTCAGCACGATTTCGCCGTACCGGTCGAAGTTGTAGAACTCGGAGATCACCAGTGGCTGGCTCATCACTACGGACATGCCCTCATAGACTTCTAGATCGTCAATGTTGGTCACGGGGAGTGAGATGTTGGCGGGAGTGACCCTATTGACACTGCCGTGGTCACAGACGAGCACGTCGCTGAGCGATCCGATCTGCGTCAAGCCGTAGTACTCCGATGCGACCCCGTTAATGCGCACTCGCTCGCCAACCGCCACATCGACTCCAAAGCCGCCGTCGTACACGAAGACACCTTCCGATGTCATTGGGTTGCCGTCCTCGTCGTTCTTCTCTTCCTGCACGAAGAAGCCACCCAGATCGCCGTCATCGTCGCCGCCCCGCTGGAAGTCGCCGACGACGATTCCCTCAATGATGACCTGTCTCCCAACCAGCGGCGAGGTGAGACTGTCGCCCTGGACCTCGCTGATCAGCGTGGCGTTCTCGCGGCACTTGCCGGTGGGCAGTGGGCACTGGCTGTTGGTGGCTCCGGGTGTGCCGGTTGGCGTGCTGAAGTCGTGGATATTGCCAAAGGTGCCCTCCGGCGCATCGGGACAGCGGTAAGTGCCCGACGGAAGATAGTCTCCGTCGGGGCCCACAGAGGTGACACCGTAGTCGAAATCCTCCTCGTCGTCGCGCAGGTTGATCGCGTCGAGAACTGAGTCCCAGGGCGCGACATCCAATGAGCCGTCATCGTCGATGTCCAGATCGTCGTCCTCTTCCCCGGTGAACCCAGAGACCAGGAAATAGGTGGCTGTGGAGTTCTCGAAGCTGTTGTCGGCGATGGTAAGTTCACCGGTAACACCATACGCAGCGGTTCCGGCGGGACTGATGCCCAGCCAGAATCCGTCGTCGGGAATCGATTGGCCGTCCAGGCTAACGACTAAGTCGATGGTACCGGCACTGGTGCCGTCGTCGCTTTCTACGCCGATGAGCGCTAGGTCGGATAGGTCCATGCCTGGCGCCCCCCACAGCTCGACGAACTCCCAGTCTGTACCGGAGGTGCTCACCTGGATTTCGTTGATATAGATTGTTTCGGCGGCAACCGCGGTCTGAGGCGATAGCGCCCCCAATGGCATTGCAGCCATGATAAGCGCTAGAGCCAGCAGCGCGCCCACGAGATGTTTGTATCGTCTATTCTTCACGATCCTTTCTCCTTTCGCTGAACTGAATCGATTCGGGTGTGTTCGACTGCACCGTATCCAGCCTGCTACGGCATATGTCGGGTAACGCTCTGTGCTACGGCACAGCCGTGTCGAGATGAGTACTACGGACGAGTCTATTGTCGGCTGGTCGATCTTACTATGAGTATACTACAGCATTCCCTTGAATGCCATTGCCGGGACATGTCCGTTCTGGCCTCGGCTTCACGTTCTCCCTCAGGGCCTGTCATCCGCTGGCTGGGGTGTCTGTTGCCCTCGGTCCCTTTCTGCGGTAGCATACGCACGACCGTGGAACCCTTTTTCGGTGTGGAGCGTCGTATAGGTGAGGCAGGTGCCCAGAAAGGGGTACGAATTATGAGACACAGATTGCTCTCACTGACCGCGCTGGCTGCCATGGTTGGCGTCTTGGGCGCGACCTGCAGCGCTGAGATCATCGATCCCGTCACAGGGGACGAATCACCCACGGCGAGCCTATCTACGTCTGAATCGCTGATAGGCACCGCTGGATGCACTCCCTCGCCACAGTCAACGTTCGGTGCCCTCTCGCCGGAGGCGGCCGATGTGGTCGCTTTGGCCCGCGCCGATCTCGCGCAGAGGCTTGACGTGGAGCCAGAGGCGATCAAGGTGATCTCCGTTGAGGAGGTGACGTGGCCTGACGCCAGCCTGGGCTGTCCCCAGCCGGGTCGGACGTACGCTCAAGGAGTGACGCCTGGATTCCGAGTCGTGTTGGAGTCGTCGCCAGGTAGAGCTGTGTATCATACGGACAGAGCGCGCGCGCTGATACTCTGTGAGGAGGAGACCGTGAGCAAGCCAACACCCCCCAGCTCGGTCCAGTCTGGGCTCGATAGCCTCATTGAAGCGATCAAAGAGGATCTGGCTCAAAGACTCTCCGTCGACGTTGAACACATCGACCTGGCCGAAGTGAAGTCGGTGGTGTGGCCCGATGGCAGCCTCGGATGCCCCCGACCGGGGATGATGTACACCCAGGCCCAGGTCCCTGGCTACCGGCTCGTGCTGCTGTACGAGGACCGAGAGTTCCACTACCATGCTTCTAGAAGCGGGTCGTACGTGCTGTGCGAAAGGCCGATTCCGTCTGCAGGGCTCCCGTCTGAGGGCGAAGAACGGTAGGGGTGCCACCTTTGAACGGGAGGCCAGTGAGAGCCAACTCCCACTGGCCTCCGATTTCGTCAGCCTGCCTCCCGGATCTTGTGTCACCCTGAGCAGGCTGCCACGGACGGTCTCCTAGGGCCGGTCAATGGTGAACACCGGCGAGGTCCAGGTCTCCCAGTGCTGGGGGTTGGTCTTGTCCCCCAGGGCCTTTAGCACCCTGAGCTCCAGCACATAGTCACCATCAGGTGCGGTGAAGACGGCTTTGCCCTGCTTGCCGGGGTTCGTCGTTCCGTCCCACACCCACGAGTAGATGGTGTTGTAGTTCTCATTGCGGGCCACGTACTCGGTCTGGTCGACCCAGAATAAGGATTTACCGGTCGCAGCATCAACGGCCTCGATCTCGAGCCACTCCACTTGGTGACCAACGTTTACCCACAGCTCGGGATAGTCTCCGTCTTCCATGCTGTAGATGAAATCCCCATCCGCACTCTCGAGCAGCCATGGCAGCCCGAAGGGATTGGCGTCAAGCACCGGCAGGTCCTGATAGTCACCGACGAACCCGGCGTACGGCACGCGATAGACCGGCCCATCGTCATCTGGGGTGAGCACAATGTAGCCGCCGTACGTGCCTAGATCCGGCTCGATCGGAGGCGTGATTGTCACCCGAACGTCTCTTCGCTGACCGGCCTTGACGTACAGCCTGGCAGGCTTGAACTTGACCTCCTCGTCTGTCAGCCAGAAGCCAATGTCTTCCGCCCAGGTCCCCGTCGTGGCGATCGCCGACTCAAAATCGAGGTCGTAGGTCACGTCGGCTGGCCCATTGTTGGCAACGGTCAGCTTTACCTCATACGGACCCGCTTCGCTTTCGCCCAGGGCCAGCTTGGCAGGGAAGACGTTGGTCGTGGCCAGGATGGCGCTGGGGATGTCGAGCATACCCGCACCCTGGCGGTGCACGCTCTCGATCAGGCCGACACCAGGATAGCCCCACCAATCCGCAGGATCGGCACTGTTCTGCAGGATGTCACGCACCTCCAGCGGCTTTGTCTCGGGCTTGGCCTCCAAGAGCAGCGCCACCCCGCCCGCCACGTGCGGCGAGGACATAGACGTGCCACCCAGGGTGGCATAGCCGCCCTTCTCCAGCGGGTAGGTGGAGTAGATGTAGCCACCCGGCGCGCCGATATCGGGCTTGAGGCTCAGGTCCGGCGCCAGCCCGTAGGAGCTGAACGACGAGATCAAGCCGCCTGTGGGCGTGGGGAAGAGGCCCTCCCGGTCGGTCCAGGTCATCGAGACGGGCATGGTCAGACTCTTGATGTACTCGCCCTGCTCCAGGGAGATGCTGACCGCGATGAACGGCGGGTCCATCGGCTCGCCCAGGGTGCCGTTGAAATTGCCCGGCGCGTTGTTGTGGATGACGATGGCCGTCGCTCCCGCGTCCTGGGCATTCTGCGCTTTCTCCAAGAACGAGCAGGTACCGCGGGTTGCCAGCGCGACCTTGCCATCCGGATTGGCCAGCAGCGGGAGATCAACATCACACGCCTGGCCAACCCAGACCATGTCCTCCGTGCCCTCCGTCGGCACCGGGGCCGAGTAGGTCATAGGGTTGTAGCCAATGTCCACGTCCGTGCCTTCGTCATCGACAGTGAAGATGGGATACATGGCGTTCGTGTTGTCGAAGGACGCCACGCCGATCACCTTCTCGCCTACGCCAGGTGCGCCGGCGGAGTATACTCCGTAGTCCGCGCTGTTGCCAATCGAGGCCGCCACGACCATGCCTTTGTCCACTAAGTGGTCGCTGGCTTGGGCAGTGGGATACTGTGGCCACTGGAAGGCGGAACCGATGCTCATGTTCAGGATGTCCATATCATCGGCAAAGGCCCGCTCCATGGCCTCCAGCATAATGTCGGCCCACGTGTACCCTTCGCAGCCAAAGACGCGGTATGCACCAAAGGTCACCCCCGGAGCCACGCCAGTAACTTCGCCACTGGCGCCGATGATGCCCGCCACGTGGGTGCCGTGGCCCATACAGTCATCGGGATAAAGGTCAGGAGCAGGCTCGTTCTCCCCGGTAAAATCGTCGCCCACCAGATCGTAGCCGTAGGCGACGCGACACTCTGGCCCGAAGCAGCCGCCGAGATCTGGGTGGTCGTAGTCGATGCCGCTGTCCATCACGGCCACCTTGACGCCCTCGCCGGTATAACCCAACTCCGACTGGGCGATGTCCGCGCCCGTCATCTGGATCGCCGTGAACAGGTCGGGCTCGCCGCCGGTCACTGGATCGGGCGCCGAGATGGAGACCACGGGATAGAGTGCCCGAACTCCCGGGATGCCGGCCAGGTCTGCCAGTTGCCCGGGCTCGAGCTGGATCGACAGGCCATTCCACAGAGTGTCAAAGGCATACCGTTCGGTGAAGTCCAGCCCGGCCTTCGCTGCGGCCTTCCGGAAGCCATCCTTCTCTTTCTTCAGAAGGCCAGGTGGAGTCCCATCCACCCCAGGTGGGCTTGCCAGCTCCACGAACCACATATCTGGCGTCTCGTCCACGAAGTCGGCCCCATACACCACCGGTGGAGATGTCTGAGGCTCGACGGGCTGCACCCCGCCTTGCGAGGACACCGGCATCGCGACTGCTAGCACCGATACCACCAATACCAGCGCTGTTAGCACCCTTCTCATTTGTCCCTCCTATCTGATTTTTCGCTTGTGTAACAGTGACCACGAGTTGATCTGTCACGTCAGTCCGGGTATTCCTGTTTGCACCTCCTTTGTGCTTACACAGTCAATGACGGTCTACCAGTTTGGCTAGGTGGGACGACCGCGATGGATTCTCTGGACACCTGCACCGGGTGTTCACGATTCGACACTAAGAACCAGAGAATATGGGTGCCCGCCCCCGAGGCGCTTCAGGAAAGGCGATGGCTGAGTTGGCCTCACGTCAGTTGCCTCCTTCCGTCCGTCTGCCGGTAACCCAACAGCCGTAGCGCGCATCCGGGGGGTCACTGTCTACTACCATCCTACATTATAACACACCCAAGGTCAAGAATGCGTCAGGAAATCATTAGGAAATCACTAGAATCCGGGACGGATTGAGGCCGCGTCCCCGGTGCCGGTCACCCAGGACCCGAAGACAACGGCGCGCTGGGCAGCGCCGGTTGACCTGCAGCCTGGTTGCATGTATAGTAGGCGCAGCAGAGGGGAGATCTGGTGGAACAAGCGCGTATTCTCGTCATCGACAGCAGCAGAGAAACTCAGCAGCACCTCTCGGAGCAGGTGCTCCAGGCGAACGGCTACCAGCATCTGGAGGCGCTGACCGCGGAGGAGGGCCTTGCGGCAGCGCGGGAGCACGGCCCGGCATTGATCTTCGTCGCTCAGGGCCTGCCGGACCAGGACAGCTTCGCCTTGCTTGAGAAGTTGCGAGCGCTGCATGCCCACATCCCCGTGATCGTCGCCACCGACGACCGTTCCACAGCCTCCATTCTGCGCGCCTTCCGGCTCGGCGCCAGCGACGTCGTCACCACGCCCCTCGACCCCGAGGAAGCGCTGGCGGCGATTCGACGCACCCTGGCTGCGCCTCGCGGTCGGTCGACCACAAGCCGGCTCACGGAGGAGCTGCGGGAGACGAACCGCCGGCTCCAGCGGCGGCTCCAGGAACTCAGCACCGTCTACGCCATCGGGCGGGCCGTCACCTCGCTCCTCGATCTCAATCGCGTGCTCAACCGGGTCGTCGAGGCTGCGGTCTACACCGTGGGTGCCGACGAGGGGACGCTGATGCTCCTCGACGAGGAGAGCGACGAACTCTACCTGCGCGCAGCCAAGGGGGTGGGGGAGAGGACGGCGCGTAACCTGCGCCTGCGCGTCGACGACAGTGCCGCCGGACAGTCGCTCCGCTCCAACAGGCCCATCCATCTGACCGGTGACCATCTCAAGGTCGCCACCGGTTACCTGGTAAAGGCGCTCCTCTACGTGCCCCTCCGTGTGGCGGGAGGAGGACCCATCGGCGTGCTCGGGGTCACCAACAGAGCGTCCGATGCCCCTTTTTCGAGGCGCGACATCGACCTGCTCCAGGCCCTGGCTGACTATGCCACGGTCGCCATCGAGAACGCCCGGCTTTACCAGGCAGTGGAGACGGAGCGGACCAGGCTGGAGACGATCCTCCGGGAGGCGAGAGAGGTGATCGTCGTCGTGGACGAGGAGAACCAGGTCTTGCTCTGTAACGCCGCCGCCCGGGAGGTATGGGGCCTGGCGGATGGCGACGTGACGGGCCGTCCGGTTGGGGATGTCTTCACCGCGTCTTCTATCAGGGATCTCTTCGCTGAGGGCGCTGAGCATGACCGTCCGATCCACCGCGAGGTAACGCTCAGTGACGAGCGGACGTTCAACGCCCAGCTCACGCCGGTCGAGGGGGTCGGTGGCGCGCTCATGATGCAGGACATCACGCATCTGAAGGAGCTAGGTCGTCTCAAATCCGAGTTCGTGGCAACTGTGTCCCACGACCTGCGAACGCCGTTGACCACCATCCAGGGATATGTCGAGTTGCTGCCCAAAGTCGGCCCGCTGAACGACAGACAGCGGCAGTTCGTGGAGCGCGTCGGGAGGAGCGTCGGCCACATCACCGAGCTGATCGACGATCTCCTCGACGTCCGGCGCATCGAGGCCGAGCACGACCTGGAGATGGAGCCCTGCGATCTGCGGGAGCTGATCGACGAGGCCGTCGACCCCTTGCGCGTGCAGGCCGAGGAGCGGGATCAGACGTTGCGCTGGATGCGGCCGGAGACCCTGCCGCTGGTGAGAGGGAATCCTCGACGCCTGAGACAGGCCGTGGCCAATCTGGTCAGCAACGCGATCAAGTACACGCCGGAGGGGGGGCAGATCTCTGTCGAGGCGCATCGGGACGATGAGCACGTCGTCGTGCGAGTGATCGACGACGGCATCGGCATATCATCTGATCAGCAGCCCCGCATCTTCGACAGGTTCTATCGCGTGGAGTCGGACGAGACCGCGGATATCATGGGCACCGGCCTCGGGCTCGCCATCGTCAAGGCGGTGATCGAGAAGCACGATGGTCGTATCTGGGTCGACAGCACCCCCGGCGTGGGGAGCGTCTTTACCTTCGTCCTCCTCGCTCTGGAGGACGGCTAACGACCGCGGACGGCGACGCAGGGATCGTAATCGGCGCCGAGTAACACCTGGAAGTCGATCTCGCTCCCCTCGGTGGGACGGGAGATGACGTCGCTGTTCTCCAGGCCATACAGCCGCATCAGACGGGCCAGGCGCCAGCTGTCCGGCGTCGTTCGCAGATCGACGATCTGTGTTTGGGGCTGTATCTCCTCCGCTGACTGAACCCCCACGACCTTATACCCCTCCCAGCGGAGCCTCTCGACGGCAACCTCCTCCCACCCCTCGTTCGGGGTTGCGTCTACCACCTCGACTCGTAGCGCCTGTTGCTGTTGCTGCTCCTCCCGTACCGGTGGCGGGGTGAGCGCCTCGCTGACCACCGACTGGAGGGTCTCAACGTTGGGGATCAGGAGGTAGGCCCCGTTCGGACCTGTCCAGTGCTCTACGGCGCCGGCTCCCACAAACCGGCTCTTCACGTTCCCTCTGTCCATCCGCATACCGATGGCACCCAGGCGGATCAACCCCTGCAGGTCGAGATCGGTGGAGACGCTCTCCCGAAGGGCCCCCCAGAGGGAGGGGATCTTGGGGATGATGCCCAGATTCAACACCTGGCGATAGAGCCCCCGCAGGACCTGCTGCTGCCGACGGTTCCGGTCGAAATCGCTGGTGCTGTAGCGCGAGCGCGCGTACAGGAGCGCCTGCCTCCCGTCGAGCTGATGGATGCCTGGCTCGAGGTGGACTTCCGGGTTGACGAATGTGTCGTGGAGGGGGCACTCGACGGCCACGGTGACGCCGCCCAGCGTATCGACGATCTTGACGAAACTGTTGAATCCGAGGCGCGCGTAGTAGTCGATGTCGACGCCGAGGTTGTATCTGATGGTGGCCTTCATCAGGGCGGGCCCACCGTGGTCGAATGCCGTGTTGATCCTGCCGAAGCCGTATCCTGGCATCCACGCGTAGAAATCCCGGGGGATGGACAGGAGCGAGACCGCCGGAACGTCCGGATGGATGGTGGCGATGACGATGACGTCCGTGCGCCCCACCTTCTCCATATCCCTCTGATCCGAGCCGAGCAGGAGCACGTTGATCACGTTGTCTGGCTGACTGACCAGGGGGAGCGGCTCGGGGACGGTCAGGGTCATGCTCAGCGAGCCGGTCTGTGTCACCACGATGTTGGTCGACGTTCCGGGCGGGAGTGTTGATGACGGTGGCACCCAGCCGGAGACCGCGGTTGGGGTCGGGATTGGTGTGTCGGTCGGCCTGGGCGTGCGGGTTGGTCTGCGCGTGGGAGTCGGTGTAGAGGTGGGGAGTGGCGTCGGGCTGGACGTGGGGCTGGGCGTCAAGGTAGGCGGCTGATGCGTTGGTGTCGATGTGGACGGTGTGCCGGTGGCCGTCGGTGGAGTCGAGGCCGGCGCGGCGAGCAGCATGCGAGCGGCCACGACGAGCAGCGCCAGGATCAAGACCAAGGCCAACCCTTTCACCCACCGATTCTCAGACAATCTCATCGTATCCTTATGTCCACCGTGTCCGAAGGGACGTCCTGTCCTCTTCCCGAGTCCGCTGCTGGCGACCGGGCTATTCACGACCGGTCAGCCGCACGCGACATTCTACCACGCTTGTGGCAGCCGGCAATGGTTGAGCGTGTGACGAGATCTGGCCGGGGTGCCCTGACAACTCGGGCTAAATCAAGAAGAGGCGCTGCTCCGACGCGACTCGATGGGTCAGATCCGCAATGGCGAGAGAGGAGCCGGTTAGTCGGCTGTGCCCCAGAGCAGCTTGCGAGGGGGGCTCTCCGGGCTGAGCTGCTCTAACATCTGCCCATCCTTGCCCCGGATCACGGCGACCGACCAGTAGTAGGTCACACCCGGCTCGCCAATGACCCCATACGTGCCCTCCTTCGACCATCCAACACCGTGGTGGGGGGCTCCCTCTTGCCACAACCGCACGTCGAAGTGTTCGTCTGCGCCCAGCTCGCCATCCCACGTCCAGCGCACCGGGACCTCCGTGCCCGCAGGGAAGCGGGCTCCATCCTCGGGCGAGACGAGTACCGGGGCGGGATATCCTGTGGGGTGTGGAGCGGACGCCCCGGTCGGCACGCGGAGCACCTGCCCGACGTGGATCGCGTAGCTCGACAGGCAGTTGGCTCTCTGGATGGTGGTTACCTCGACGCCATAGCGGCGGGCGATGGAGTAGAGCGTGTCGTCCGGCTGGACCGTGTACGAGACCCAGTCTGACGGTGCGCCACAGAGTGTGGACGCTGGCGCAGGCTCCGCGGAGAACGAGGGCGGAACGGTGATAACATCCCCGGGCTGGAGAGAGGACGTGCTGAGGCAGTTGCCTTCTATCAGGGTCGACGTGGTTACACCTGCCCGCCGGGCCAATGCCGCCAGCGTGTCCCCTCTTTGAACCGTGTAGCGGGTCCATCTCGAGGGCGGCGTGCAGCTTGCCGGCGATGGTGGCTCTGTTGGGGTGGGCGTCGGACTTGGCGTCGCCGTTGGCATGGCGGTGGGGGATGCGGTCGGTTCCTCGGTAGGCGTCCTGGTGGGTTCGACCTCCGTGGCGGTCATAGTGGGTGACGGCTGAGGGGTGAAGGTGGGCAGAAACGGTGTCACCGTCGGATCCTGGGCCACCGACTCCGCCGATGGTTGAGCCTCGTCCGGCGTCTCGATCTGGCTCAGGAGGAAGCTCCCGAGCAACATCCCTACGCTGACAGCGGTGACGAGCAGTGCCCGGAGGAGTTGCTTCAGATCCCCCGCCTGGTCCGCCCCGGATCGACGTCGATCATTCACTCTTGCGCCTCAGGTACCTCAGGGACGGCTTCGAAATCAGCGGGCTCCTTCTGGGGCGACAGGGGCAGGATGAAACTGAACGTGCTCCCGACCTCCATCTCGCTCTCCACCCAGATCCGTCCGCCGTTCGCCTCCACGAGTGCTTTCGCCACCGACAGCCCTACACCGGTCTCCCCCATCCCCTCAATAAGCGGATTCTTCGCCCGGTAGAAGCGCTGGAAGACGTGTCGGTAGTACTCCGGGGCGATCCCGCCCCCGGTGTCGGTGACGGACACGAGCAGATAGCCCGGCTGACCCTTCAGTTCGTCAGGCCGTTCCTCGACGCGGGCCTGAACCCCGATCTCGGTGCCTGGCCTCGACGCCAGGGCGGCGTTGGAGATCAGGTTGAGCACGACCTGGCGGATGCTGTCACGATCGGCGTAGACAGGAGGTAGATCCGAGCTCACGTCCGCTTGGACGTCAAGCTCCTTCTCGTCGAGCCGGGCCGAGCAAGCGTCGATCGCGTTATCTATGACTTTCCCTAGGTCGATCGGCTCCGGCACCAGCTCGATCTGTCCCGCGTCCACGTCGGTGGCCTTGATCAGGTCGTTGAGCAGCGCTTCCATGCGCGCGATGTTGGCCTCGATTCGCAACAGGAACTGGCGCTGAGACTCGCCCAGGATGCCTACCTTCTCGTCGATGAGCAGGTCTGTATAGCCCGTGATGGACGTCATCGGGGTGCGGAGCTCCTCGATGAGAGAAGTTATCATCTCATTCTGCATCGTCGATCCTTCGGCGAGATAGAAGGCGGCGGCGATCCGGCCGGACCAGCGCTCGTTGTCCGGGAGGCGACTCAGCTCGGCCTGTGCAGTCCGATCTCCCAGATCCAGGCTAACCACGGTGACGCCTCCCGGTAGCTCGCCCTCATCGAGCAGCCGCCTGACGGTCTTCTTCCACAGGGGTTCGTCGAACAAAGCCTCGAAGGGCGTGTCGATCAAGTCCTCTCGAGGCCGATCCAGCAGTCGACGTATGGCCTGACTCGCCAGGATAACGCGCCCCTGGTCATCGCCCACCAGGATACCGCCGAAAGCCCCATTCTTCGACTGATCGATCGCCGGGCTCATCGTCTTCAGTTGCTCTTCCAATGCCGTCTTCGCCTCGGTGAGCTCACGGGCCTTCTCTTGCCACTGAGCGAGCTGGGCCTGCAGGGTATCGCGAGTCTCGGCAAGCTGGCGCACCTCACCCTTCCAGAAGCTGAGCGCGGTGGCCGCTTTCGAGTCCTCGGCTGCTTCCTTCTCGCGGAGACGTAGCTTCGTGGCGAGCTCCTCTGTCTGTTGGCGCTGCTCGTCCAGCTCGGCCTCCAGCTGTTTGGCCCGCTCGGCCATGCGCCGTGTCTCTTCGCGCATCACCTCCCGACTTGGTCCAACGGTATCCTCTCGCTCCCTCGCGCCGTCGATCGCCGAGGCAAGAGCCCCTGCCACCGCCTGGAGCATCTGTTCATCGCTGGGGCGCCACGCTCGCTGAGAAGATGGATTGCCAGTCAGGATGACCCCCAGGACGTCCTCTCCGACGATCAACGGCTGCACCAGCGTCGGGCCCGGTTCCTCGAACCCCAGTCGGCGGTAAAGAGTCGCTATCCTGGATACCTGGCGCTCTCCAGTCGCTCGTTCCAGGTGCTGGCTCTGCAGCGCTGTGGCCAGGAGAGGGTGTCTCGAGACGATCAGGGTCGGCTCCTGATTCGCCAGCATGACGCCCGTCGTGGGATGGAGAGCGACGACCCGGACCACGTCGACCGGGCCCGGGACTGACAGTCCGATCGCCGCCATGTCGGCGCCCACCGTGCGCGCGATGGAAGATGCTGCCAGCTCGAGGGCGGGACCGACGTGCCCCTCATCGTCAATCCGCCGCACAGCTCTGAGCATCCCAACGGCCCCCAGAGTGCTTTCCTCGCTCTCCTTCCTCTCATCGACGAGGATGGGTGTCGAAGTCAACGCCTGACGGAAGACGAGTCCGGCGAGAAGCGGTAGGGCGGCTAGGTCCGCCAATCGAACCCAGCCGGGGCTGTCTGCATCCGCGATTGGGGTGGCAAGCTGCAGGGCGTGGCCCGCAAGCCACACGCCGAGCAGACAGACGAGCCATCCCCACTGGCCTTCGCGCCAGGCCAGGCTGGCGGCGAACCCCAGGCCGAGGACGACCACCGTCGACACCTCCCATACGCTCTCCTGCCAATGGCTGTTGTAAGCAGCGTCCGTCGCCTCTACCCCGGGCCAGAGAGCGGCGAAGGCCGCGTATGCCCCGGCGGCGATGACGAGTGAGCCGATCAGACCCGCGGTGCTCAGCTGGGTGGCCTGCTGCAGGATCGGAAGGAACGCCCACACGGTCAGGACGACGGTCGTAAGATGGAGGAATCGTTCGAGAGGAGGGAGCACGACATCCGGGGAGGCCACCCCGATTCGGGCCAGGATGGCTGCGAGCATCAGGATGGTACGTGCCAGGAAGACCCCGGCACCCATCGCGAGCAGCCGGGTAGAAGCGTCGTCTCGTCGGCGCTGCCAATGACCGACCGCCACCCCCAGGATCAGCTGGATCGCGAACAGCGTCACCAGGTAGTAGATCAAGGTGCCAGATTGGGAGCTGATCAGTTGAAGGGAGTCTCGCAGGAGCGACACGCTCACCTCCGGAAGCTTAAAAGCAAGAGGATTATACCACATCCAGAGGATTAGAAAAAACGGATTGAAGCAGCGCCGCCCGCTCCTCTAGCCGAACCCCCGGCTCCCGCCACCACCACTGCCGCCGGAGGAGCCGCCACCGAAGCTGGATCCCGATCCCCCGCTGCTCCAACCACCCGAGCGGAACCCCCCACCGCCGAATCCACCTCGTCCGCCGCCCGATGAGGACTCCTCCAGAATGTCTCCCAACACTTTCATCGTGGTCGTCCCCGCCTTCCACGATAGCTTCGTGGCAGTCCCGGCGCCCTTCACGACAACCTCGAAGGGCGAGTCGACGTCATCTACTTGACCGACAGCCGTGTTCAGGACCGAACTCAACGACCGGCTGGCCCGGTTGAGGGAACGGCTCAGCCTGTCTGAGAGGCCCTGGAGGGAGACGTCGGCACCGGCCGGGCGCTGCGATAGAGAGGGACGGACCTTTCTCACCCGGGAGGTACCGGTGGTCCCCTGGGGTGGGCGAAGCTCCCTGGTGACCCGATCCCGCAGCCGCCGGTTCTGAGCCTTGGTGACCGTCGGCCCGACTCTTATGGGCGCGGGGAACATCCAGATGGGCATCAACACGTCCATGTCCTCGGCTTGCCGAAGCACGATTTCCTCCACATCCAGGGCGACGGCATAGGGGAAATGGCGATCGAGCACAGCCTGAGCGGTGTCGAGGTCCCCGAACTGCTTCAGGTTCTTCAGATACCGTCTGAAGGCCCTCCAGCGGGTTGCTTCCTCAATACCCTGCGTGGTACGCTGCGGCATCCAGCGGCTGACGCCCATCAACATGAGCCCCACCACTGCCAGACCGATCGGTGGTGCGCACGCTGGCCACCCTATCGCTGTCATTCCGCACAGTCCCACCAGTCCCAGTACACCCGCACCGATGACGACGATCTGGCCGGCCCATCGCCAGCGCCGGCGTGCCGTCTCCGGTAGCGTAGAGAAGTACTGCGATGCGACCTCGCCCATCTGTTCGTAAATGATGGGCAGGGCGCTCGTAAACGTATGCTCGATCTTGGAGAACGGGACTGGCTGGCCTTTTCGCGTCTTCTTCCTGTCGCTCTTTCGGATAACATCTCGGATCCGCTTAGCCAGGGTATTGAAG
The DNA here is from genome assembly GCA_964597105.1 of uncultured Anaerolineales bacterium. Lineage (GTDB taxonomy): Bacteria > Chloroflexota > Anaerolineae > B4-G1 > B4-G1 > SKLM01. The sequence continues at coordinate 9,875 of CAZQXX010000003.1, read as the reverse complement.
AGCGTCCGCTCGTACTCGGCGAGCTTCACTTCCGCGCCTCCAGCCACGTGTACGGTCTCTCCCTCGTCGATCTCGCGCGTCCAATTCAGTTGGACGGTGAAGTCCTCCTCCTGAAGATTCACGCTGATCAGGCCCAGCGTGGCCAGGCGGAGCAGGTCGGCAAGCACCCCTTTGACCGTCGGTCTCTCGTCGACCAGGTAGGCTACGATGCCCGGCGGCAGGTCTGAAGGCGGCGTCGTCAGGTACGCCGCCACGGGGGGGGCCGCCCGATCCCGCCCCCAGATATACCAGGCAGCGATAACGCCAGCAAGGCCGAGCACAGGAAAGAGACAGCCGAGAGCACCAAGCGCCACCTGCCACCGGGCGCGCTGTACCGCCCGCGCTCGTTCTGCTTCCAGACGTGCTTCTTGTCTTTCCAGTTGCTCCTCGAGTTCGCCCTGCCAGACCGGTTTCTCCGCTGTGGTCGCGTCCACCGGCATGGCTACCGTCACTTCCCATGGCTGGCCCGCCGGGACAGGACCGACATGCTCGATGTGGAGCGTCCCATCGCGATCGACAGTTGACGTCCCACTAGAGATGCTCACATCCTCGGGGCTCAAGCCGGGCGGCAGGGTGAGACCGACGCTCGTTGCTTGCACCGGAGCATCGCGATCCCCAAAGACCGCTGTCCAGTTGATCTCCTGCGAGTTGGAGAGCACGCGTACAGCGCCGATTACGGTATAGCTGAGCTCGAAGGTGGCGCGGTCCCCCACTTCCAGGGGCGGAAAGGCCCACTCGACCAGCGTCGAGCCGACCCGATCCTCACTGATCACTACTTGGCGTCCGTCAAACGAGACCCAGTCGCCCCATCCCGGTTTCTCCTCCAGGATGTAGCAGTATTCGCAAGGTGTCTGGCTCAAATGGTATGATTGCCCGTCCGATTGAACCTCGACATCGCTGATCCGATCCAGGTAGAGTCGGGGTATGATGCGGTACCCGTGGTACAGGTACCCCTCGTCAACTCGCAGCGTTTGCTCTTCGATCACGTGGAGCCGACCATCGGACGCGATGACCAGATCGACGTTGAACGCCTCCCATTCGTAGGCAGCCTGTCGCTCGTCGATCTGGCGCTGCCATGGGGCGACGGTGCCACTCGTCAACCCGTGCGGAAAACCGACTGTGACCTCAAACGGGGTCCCATCGGGAATAGCACCCTCTGATTCGAAGATGACCGTCTCTCGATCACGAATATCGACGGAAGCTTCGACTCCCTGCACCTCAATCGTGAGATCGTCGGGGTCGACAGGGGCCGGCAGACCGACGGTCACCCGGCTGGCCTCTGTGTAGATGCCGCTTCGATCCGCCGGTACGGCGATCCAAGAGAGGGTGTCTTCATCTGGGTAGATCCAGAGCCCGCCTCGCACGCGGTATTCGACGGTGAACGTCCGCACCTCGGTGCCGCTGGTGGGCTCATACTCCCACTCCACGCGTATGGCGTCAGACTGGCGCTGCCACGTGAAGGTCCTCGGTCCAGAGCCGAATTCGTCATAGACCGTTGTTCCCTCCCGCACCTGGAGGTCCACAATGTCGGTGACGTAGTTGAGAGGGATTTCGGCGAACCCCGTGCGGAACTCACCGTCGAAGCGGAGCTGATAGGTCTCGGCTACCTGAAGCGACCCATCAGACTGGATGTCGATGTCGACGTCATACCGCTCATACGCGACGCTCCTCTGAGGCTGCGGGGCTGCAGCCAGGTTCAGCAACGCCAGGACGACCAACAGACAGGCCAGCAATCGTCTGCCCATCGCGTTATCCTCCGGATTCGGGCGCTAGCGTTAGGCGCCAGGAGCCCGCAAACGACGCGTCGTCCTCCTCGACAGGACAGTCTTCGATCTGCAGGCCGGTGACCAGGGGCATACCCAGTTCGCCCACGCTGATCGTGTAGGCTGTGTCGGGAGTCATGGTGAAGTCGGCGTATCCCGGGCTTTGTCCCGGCTTGAGCCCTGTGATGGCTCGATCGGCTCCGTCAGACCAGGTCAGCCAGACCTCGACGCCGGGCATCCCCTCACCATCCTCGTCCAGTACCACGACCTCGATATGCGGCGCCTGTTCAGGGTCGCAAAGTTGCTCTTTCTCGGTGAGTCTCAAGCGCTGCAGGACCGGTGGTGTCGGAGAGGGCGTTGGCGTTGGAGAGGGCGTCAACGTCGGAGAAGGTGTGAGCGTCGGAGAAGGTGTGAGCGTGGGCGAGGGAGTGATGGTCGGCGACGGGGTATACGTGTGTATCGGCGTGGGCGTCGGCGACGGCGTTCGTGTGGGCGTGGGCGTAGGTGTGGCGGTGGGGAGAGGTGTTGGTGTAGGCGTTGGCGTCAGCGATGGCGTTGGCGTCAACGTGAGCGTCGGCACGGGCGATACGGTGGCGCCTTCGTATACTGCCATGGCTGGGGTGTTTACGTCCAGCGCTTCGGCTAGCCTCGTCAGTCGGCGCAGCGTGTCTGGCGAGCGACCGGCGGCAACGTATGCCTCGATCATCGCTTTCAGAGCCTGCGCGGTGACATCTTTCTCCAAACCTTCCAACCGGGTCCGAACTCGCTCCAGGTCTCCATCGGCGACGTAGGAAAGCGCCGCAAGGCGCACCCAGGTGTGCTGATGATCTGAGCGGAGCAGGGCTGGATAGGTGTTGGTCAGCTCAACCGGGTTGATGATCCAGCTATATACCAGACCGAGACCTAGACCCAGCAGCAGACCAATCAGAAGCACGCTGCGACGCAGTGAGGGGCGCATGGTCAGCTCTGCGGGCGGGGCGTCGACGCTGGTTCAGTCGCCTCAAGCGCCGAGGCGAGATGGGTGAGGCGGGTGAGATCCTCCCGGCTACCGCCTCGTTCGGCAAGCCGGTCGGCCAGCTCCATCACCGGTGCAGCGGGGGTCTCGGGATCGAGCACGGCCAACCGCTCGCGAGCCTCTTCCGGGTCTCCTTCTACCTCATAGGCCGTGGCGATCATCAGGACGTACTCATCCCGGTAATCGTCGCGTAGAGCAGCTGGAGAGGTGTTGGTATACGCCACCGGCCATAGCCACCAGCCGATGGTTATGCCGGCAGCTGCTCCTATCGCAAGGCCGATCGCGATTCGGGTGAGCCATTGCCGTGTTCGTTGAACCATTCGTCGCACCCTCACAATAAGAGAACGCGGCGCTTCAGGGCGTACAGCCGCCCGTGGACGCCGCGAATTATCCGCTCGAAGAGTGCCGGAGGTGGGAATCGAACCCACATGGGTCAAAGCCCACACGATTTTGAGTCGCGCGCGTCTGCCTGTTCCGCCACTCCGGCCCAGTGTTAAAGTATACCAGAGATCGAGACCCCGGTCAACTTCGTGATCCCGCCGGCGACGATCTTACAGCCGGGCTCGACCACGGTCTGGCCGACATTGGACAAAGATGCTTCTGTCGGGGTATCATGGCCCTGCGTTGGCAACGAACAGGCGTCTCAGACAGTCTATAGAGAGTCAAGGAGGCACACAGTGACAGACCCGCTGCAACTCTTCTTTCATCCCGAGGGTGTGACCGTCATCGGTGCGAGCTCAAATCCGAATAAGCTGAGCTACGGAGTGCTCCATAATCTGGTCACCCACGGCTATGAGGGGGGCGTCTACCCCGTGAATCCCAAGGGTGGGGAGATTCTGGGCCTGAGGGTCTACGCCTCCGTGGCGCAGGTTCCCGATCCCGTGGATCTGGCCGTGATTATCCTTCCTCCGGAGCTATCGATACAGACGGTGGAGGCATGCGGCCAGCGTGGCATCAAGGCCGTCGTCGTCGTCGCGAGCGGGTTTGGGGAGCTGGGCAGTTGCGGCCAGAAGCGCGAGGCCCAGCTGCAGGAGATGGTCGCGCGCTACGGAATGCGGCTCATCGGTCCGAACTGCATTGGCGTGCTCGATACGACCACGCGGGTTGACACGACCTTTCTGACGGCCATGCCCCAGAGGGGAGGCATCGGCTTCGCATCCCACTCGGGCGCAATCTGCGGAGGAACCGTCGATTGGTCGCGCGCGGTGGGGTTCGGCTTCTCACGCATCATCAGTCTCGGCAATCAGGTCGATGTGAACATGGCTGACGCACTGGCCTCGCTCGCGGCGGATGCACACACCGAGGTCACGGCCGCGTACATCGAGGGGCTCCCTAACGGACATCGGTTCGTGGATGTGGCCAGCGAGCTGACGCGCCAGAAGCCATTGGTCCTGGTGAAGGCCGGCCGCACGCCCAGCGGGACCCGAGCGGTGGCATCTCACACGGGTGCGCTGGCTGGCGAGAATCGGGCCTTCGAGGCCGCGTGCCATCGGTCTGGGGCGATTCAGGTGGAGGACATGCAGGAGTTGCTTGATGCCAGCCTGGCTCTGGATTACTGCCAGCCATTGTCCGGCTCAGGGATCGCTCTGATTACCAATGCGGGTGGCCCGGCGGCTCTTGGCGCCGATGGGCTCGACCGGCAGGGGCTCCATCTGGTTGAGCTGTCTGCCGAGACGCAGGAGCGATTGAGAGACGTCTGTCCTCCGGGCACCATGACGCGCAATCCAGTCGATATGCTTGGCGGCGCAGAACCGCGACATTTCCAGGCCGCCCTCAAGGTTCTCTTCGATGCTCCGGAGGTAGATGGCATCCTCACCGTCTTCGTGCCCCAGGCCCTCACCGGGCCGCCGGATGTGGCCACGGCGGTGGGCCAGGCCGCTGAGGGGGCCAGGAAACCGCTGGTCTGCTCCATCTATGGGGGGACCGATATCCATGAAGCTGCTCGGATACTCCATCAATCTGCTGTGCCCCATTACCTTACACCGGCGCGAGCGGCCTTCGGTCTTGGCACGCTATGGCGCTACCGCCACATTCGGACTCGCCCCAGCGTTGATCCCGAGCCTGTGACGCAGCTGGATCAGAAGCGGGTAAAGGACCTGCTGGAGGCGGAAAAGGGAACCGGGCGGCGCGTTGTCGACTCTTTTACGGGAGCTCAGATGGCAGATGCATACGGTGTCTCGGTGCCCCCGTCCGGTCTGGTGACGACTGTGGAGGAGGCAGTGGACCTGGCCGACCGGGTAGGCTACCCGGTGGTGCTGAAGCGCGTCGCGCCCGATGTCGTTCACAAGAGCGACGTGGGAGGGGTCGCGCTGAACCTGGAGGGCTCCCGTGACGTGCGCGAGGCATTTGAAGACATCGTAGGCCCAGGTGAGCAGGCCTTCGTTCAGAAGATGGCGCCCGAAGGGCTGGAGGTGATTGTCGGCGCTCAAAAGGACCGTCAGTTTGGGCCGCTGGTGATGTTTGGACTCGGCGGAGTCTACGTGGAGGTTCTGGAGGACGTGTCTTTCCGGTTGGCGCCGCTCAACCAGGAGGATGCGCGGGGGATGGTCATGGAGACTGCTGCGGGGAAACTCCTAAAGGGAGTCCGCGGGCAGCCACAACGAGACATCGAGGCTGTTGTCGAGACCATCCGGCGCATTGGCCAGTTGATGGCGAATCATCCCCAGATATCGGAGATAGACCTCAACCCGCTGATCGTGGGCGAGAAAGGATCCTGGGCGGTCGACGTGCGGATTGTCCTGGAGGGTCAAGAAGGGCCAGGGGACGATTCGCCGGTGGGCTGACCGGGACTTTGAGATGGCGTGGGCGATCATGAACCGAGAAGAGGTCACATAAAGGCAGGGTGGAGGCGACCACGTGATGTCTCTGTCAGGAGAGGTCCCTGGACCGAAGCGGCTGATTCGCTTCTGCGGTGCAGACTGTGGGGATTGCAGCACGTTTGAGCGCTTTCTCAGAGGCGACCACGCCGCACTGGTGAACGACGAGACAGGATACCGTTGCTGCTGGCTCCCGGATGACTATCCCAGGGGTAGGGATTGTCCGATCAGGGTGTGCTGCGAGGAGAAAGGAGTTCTCTTCTGTGGAAGCTGTGGTGAATTCGCGGAATGCGCTCGCATGAGGGAGTTCTACTCAGAACCCGGATACGAGGAGCTGAGAAGGAGAATGCTCGACCAGATCAACGGATGATACAGACAGCGTTCGACGTCTCCGGCTTGAGGGATTAGGGCAAAACATAGCGAGGTTCGACCGGAAAGAAGGGTTAGTTCCTGGTGACGATGCAAGGAGTTGACAAGGTGAGTGAACACAAGATAATCCTTCCCTGGGGAGACGAAGGACTCTCTCTGTCCCTGCCAAGTGACTGGCACGTGAACGACGTTCTGGAGCCTGCACCCCGGATGGGTGTTCGGGATCCCGCCAGCGAGGTGACCAGGAGCCTGGACGATTCCATCGGCTCTCAGCGATTGCGCGATCTGGTTGGAGAGAGCACGGAGGTCGCCCTGGTGGTGGACGACTTGAGTCGTCCGACGCCGGTCAAACTGATGCTACCGGCGGTGCTGAGAGAACTGGAGGAGGGCGGCGTGCGGCAAGAGGACATCACCGTCTTCGTCGCGCTCGGTGTCCACCGTCCGATGACCGAGGAGGAGATCGCTTCCCGGGTCGGTCCCTCAGCGCTCGATGGTCTTCGTTGGAGAAACCACGACTCCGATGCAGCCGAGGAGTTGGTCTCCCTGGGCGTGACTCGGCGGGGCACGCCCGTTCTGGTCAACAAGAGCGTGGCCCGGGCCGATCTCGTCGTCTCGGTAGGTTGCATCGAACCCCACATCATCGCCAGCTTCGGCGGCGGATACAAGAACCTCATTCCCGGCATGGCCGGGCGGGACACAATTGCCCACAATCACACCCTCAACTGCGCACCGAGTACGTTCAACATGGTGGGACAGCCCATCGAGGGGAACCCGATGCGGCTCGATCTGGAGGAGGCAGGGCGGATGCTCGAGCCCCAGGTCTTCATCATCAATGCCGTATTGAATAGCCAGCAGGAGATCGTCCGCGTGGTCGCAGGAGACCCTGTCGAGGCGCATCGAGAGGGTGTGCGAGTGAGCCGGGGGCTGTATGGGGTAGAGGTACCGACTCTGGGCGACGTGGTGATTACCGATTCCCATCCGATGGACCAGGATCTGCGGCAAGGAGTCAAAGCGTTGGCCAATACCATCCGGGCTGTGCGTCGGGGTGGGGTGCACATCACGCTGGTGCGGGCCGATGAGGGAGTGGGTGTGTTTGGTCTCGCGGACAGTGATCTGCCCCTGGGACGGCGAGCCCTCCGTCTCCTGTCGCCACTCCTGCTGCGCCTGGTGCCCAGGCTGAAGATGAAGGGACTCGGCGAGGAGGATCGGTTCTTCTTATATTTCGCCCTGCAGGCGATGCGCCATGCAGATCTGTTTCTTTATGCCCCAACGATTCCGAGCACCGTGCAGGCGAGGCTTCCTTTTGTAACATTCGTCGACAGGGCGCAGGAGACGGTCGCTACGGCCCGACGACGATTCCCCGGGCGGGCCGAGGTGCTGATTTTCCCATACGGCGGCATTACCTATCCTATCTTGCCCAGGGCAGGGCGCTAGGGAGCGGAGCGACATCCTTGCTGGACGAGAGCTCGCCGTACGGTATGGGCGGGCCTCCTGGTAGCCGTGACGTCACGACGGGGACCCCTTACTTTGACGCGAGACGTGCTTCGTGTGATAATAAGTTGTAGATCACGGATAACCTGACACGTATTGCTGAAGACACAAGTGGCCTTGAGAGAAGAGATTGATGAAGAGAGCCTGATTGCCTCCGCACAGCGAGGGAATCTGGATGCGTTCAACGACCTGGTGCTTGCCTATCAGGACCAGGTCTATAACCTGGCCTACCGCATTATGGGCGACCCCGCCTCGGCCTCTGATGCTACCCAGGAGGCCTTTATTTCCGCGTACCAGAACATTAAGAGCTTCCGCGGGAAGTATCCCAGCTCCTTCAAGTCGTGGCTGATGCGCATCGTGTCGAATGCGTGTTATGACGAGCTGCGCCGGCGCAAGCGACGGCCTGCTACCTCAATCGAGGATTTCGAGATCGATGAGGAGGCAAACCCGGCGCTGGTCAGTGAGATGGAGGGCCCGGAGGAGTACGCGGAACGCGAAGCGATGGCTCTGGCGATCGAGACCGGCATCCAGACCCTCCCGCCAAATCAACGGGTCACCCTGGTGCTGGCCGACGTGCAGGGGTTCAGCTATGAGGAGATCGCCGAGGCCACGGACGCTCCTCTTGGAACTGTCAAGTCGCGTCTGGCCCGAGGCCGGGCAAAGCTGCGCGACTACCTTCGTGATCAAGGGGAACTTTTGCCCACTCAGTATCGTCTAGAGTAACAGATGGGCAGCTTAGGGAACAGAATCACTGGAAAGCGCAGGCCTTAGGGACCATGTTGCGATTACTGGGAGGACGTAAAAGCGAAGACGAGCGGCGTGACGAGTTGCTCTCAGCATACCTGGACGGCGAGCTGGATGAGAGGGAGCGAGAGCGGCTGGAGGCACGCCTGTCACAGGATCCAGCTCTGCGAGCCGAGTTGAGGACGTTGCACCAGACAGTCTCGATGGTGCGTGAGCTTCCTCAGACTTCGGCTCCGCGGAACTTCATCCTGTCCGAATCCATGGTGAGGCGTAGGGAGCCTGCTCCCGCACCGGAGCCCCGCCGTGCTTGGGCTGCGCCGCTGCTGACCGCGGCAACCACGGTTGTCAGCCTGCTCTTCGTCGTCGTGTTGGTTGGGGACCTGCTCCTGTCCGGAATGGGAGGGCAGGCCTCGGCACCTGAACCGATGTTACAGGCAGAGGAAGCGGCTCCGATGGCGACCGAGGTCACTGAGACCGGCGAGGTTGAGAGTGAGCAGATGGTCAGCCCCACGCTACCCCCTGCGGCTTCCCCAGAGGCCTTGGAGGAGGCGCCGGATACAGCGTCGGAAGAAAGGGCCGAACAGGAATTGAGTCCAGCTGAGGCAACGAGAGCTGCTCAGGCCCCGCCCGGGGCAGGAGCGACGCCGCCCCCGGCGACCGCTGGCGAGCCGACGGAGGAGCCTCGGTCTCTATCCGCGACAGTCCCCCCGACGTTGACTGGCAAATCCGTCTTGACACCTACCATCCCACCTGAGGAACCTGTCGTCTCCGAGGGGGAGCGGGGTCTTCTGGAGCCCACGCCTGGCGAGCTCGACGTGACGCCACCTCCCGTCTGGGAGGAGGACGCGTTGCGTTCCGATCGCCTGCCCTGGAGAGCGCTTGAGATCGCGCTGGGCCTCGCTACCGTGGTGCTGACGGTCGCCACAGTCCAAGCGTGGCGGTCGCGCCATGGATAGAGTGATCATCCCGCAGCGTCTCACGGGTGGAGACCGTGGATCAGCAGGATCCCTGTGTAGTCTCAGACGTTTTCTCGAGACGGCCCCCGGGGAGTGCTCGCTTGGCTAGTCCTCTCGAGTTGAATTACTGCCCTCGTTGCGGTCATGCCCTTGAGGAGAGGGAAGCCTTTGGCCGCCTGCGCCACTTCTGTCCCGCGTGCGAGCGGGTCGTCTTCCGTGAGCACAAGGTGGTCGCCGGCGTGATCGTGGAACGGGATGGGCAAGTCCTTCTCGTCCGTCGGAGCATGACACCACGGCGGGGATTGTGGACCTTTCCAGGCGGTTTCATTGATTTCGACGAGATCCCCGCCGAAGCCGCCGTCCGAGAATGTCGGGAGGAGACTGGGCTGGTGGTCGAAATCACACATCTGCTCGATGTCATCGGAGGGCAGGAGCACGAGGGCGGAGCGGATATCGTGATCGTCTACCTCGCCAGATGGATGGATGGAGAGTTGCGCGTGGGCGACGAGGTGGATCGGGCTGCCTTCTTCGCGGCAGATGAGTTTCCCCCGCTTGCGTTCCGTGCCACGCGAGAGGCCCTCGACACCTGGCGCCGCGTCCGTCTTGACCGCACCTAGGGTCTGCTGTCGCTTCGGGATCTCGAAGCAGGTCTTAGAGCTGAAGCGCCCTCAAGACAGAAGAT
>CAZQXX010000002.1:40439-43812 GCA_964597105.1 uncultured Anaerolineales bacterium | reverse complement strand
TAGACCGCGTCTACGTGGACGAACCGGAGGCGTACGAAGAGAAGAACGTCGACATACTCACCGGCGTTCGAGCGGCTCATCTGGATCCTGATGGAAGGATGGTCACCCTCGACGACGGTCGCGAGCTGGGCTACGAGAAGCTCCTGTTGGCCACCGGCGGACATGCGTGGCGGCTCCCGATACCGGGCAACGAGCTGGAAAACGTCTTCACCCTCAGGACGATTGAGGATTCCGAACGGATCCGTGAGGCGGCTGGCGAGGGGAAGCATGCGTTGATCATGGGCGGGAGCTTCATCGGTTCAGAGGTCGCGGCGTCGCTGAGACAGCTGGGAACCCAGGTCACGATGATCTTCCCCGAGTCGAGGTTGCTGAAGCGCATCGTGCCCGTACCGCTGAGTGATCTGTTGTTTGCTCGCTATCGAGATGAGGGTATCGACGTGTTGCCCCACACCGTCTCCGAGGGGATCGAAGGGGAGGCGAGCGTCGAGCGAGTGATCCTCGACAACGGTGAGAGCGTCCCGGCCGACCTGGTGGTGATGGGGGTGGGCATCAGGCTGAACACGGAGCTTGCTGAGGAGGCTGGCCTGGAGCTGACCGAGGAAGGTGCGGTTGTTGTTGACGAATATCTGCGTACCAGCGCTCCTGACATCTACGCCGCTGGCGATATCGCTGCCTGGCCGGATCCTACCTTCGGTGAGAGACTGCGCGTCGAGCACTGGGACGTGGCGCGCCGCCAGGGGCGGCGAGCGGGCCGGAACATGGTCGGCGAGGAGGTGGCCTACACGGCGTTGCCGTACTTCTTCTCGGATCTGTTCGATCTCAGTTTCGAGGCGTGGGGCAACCTGTCCTCCTGGGAAGGGACCGTGCTGCGGGGCTCCCTGGATGAAGGGAGTTTCGCCTACTACTACTTCGATCAGGGACAGCTGATTGGTGTGCTGTCGATGGGCCGACCGTCCGCCGAGCGGAGCCCCATGCAGGATCTCGTCAGAGCCCGGCCGGCGTACGAGGAGATAGCCGACAAAGTCGCAGATGAAGACGTCGATCTGGAGACGGTGATCTCCGGTGAAGAGCCGGCTGCTGAACAGCCGGCTGCCGAGGAGCCGGCGGGGCCGGCATTGAGCTTCGAGGAGGACATCCGCCCCCGGTTCCGGGAGAAGGATATCGAGGAGATGAAGGACATCGCTGATTTCGATCTCTCGGATTACGACGATGTTCGCGAGTACGCCGAGGCGATCTACGCTCGTCTGGATGATGGGACGATGCCGTGTGACGGTCCATGGCCGGACGAAAAGATCGAGGCGTTCAGGCGCTGGATAGAGCAAGGGAAGGCACCGTGACTAGTTCTGGTTACGTATTGGCTTGTACCAGAAAGGGAGGCGGGTGATGGACGGCTTTTTGGGCACAGAGGCACCGCTCGGGTCAGATCTATCGTTGATTCTCACCCTGATCTTCGGCATCGCGGCGGTCGTAGGCGCCATCAATGGTCGGCGCAGGCGCATATCGAAGCACTGCCCGGTGATGGCGACTGGAGCCCTGCTCAACTGGATTCCGGTGCTCGTCGTCATGATCCCCACGTGGGTAGGCGTGATCCAGGGGACGGCCGATGTCCCCTCAGGTACCCCGAGAGTGGCAGCTACGGGTCACGGGGTGATCGGGGCCGTAACCCAGTTGCTCATGACGTACACTGTGGCGAGAATGTATTGGCTCGAGGATCTACCGCCTGAGAGACCTATCTGGTTGATGCGTGTGACCGGCATCTTGTGGATTCTGACGGTGATCGGCGGCGTGCTCGTCTACGTCAACCTATACGTCTAGCTGTTAGGTCACACCGGCGGCCCACCCGGGTGCCGTTCAGTGCACCCGTCTGCTGACGATGTCGGGGACGTACTCTCCGGCGCTGCGAGCCCGGCTCGGCTCCAGTTACTCTGTCCGGACGGGGTAGACAGACGGGAGAACGTACGAAGAATTCAGCTTGGAAAGCGAGGTGCTAGTATGAGTGTACACAAACGACCCATCTACGACAACTATGAGGATCTCTTTCACCGTCATTACGAGAGCTACGGCGAGGACCGGTACCCGTTTGACCGCTACGAGATCGCCTACACCTACGGATTCCAGTTCATGGCGGATGAGGCGTACCCGGAACGGAAGTGGTCGGAGATTGAGGATCGGGTACGGCGAGGCTGGGAGGAGAAGGAAGCTGGTCCGTGGGACGATTTCAAGGAAGCCATCCGCTACGCCTGGGAGACTGCCAAGGAGGCGATGAGCGAGTAGAGGTGCTCAGCGACACGTCCGGCTAGCGTGGATTCGCGCTCAAGGCAGGACCCCGGGCCTCGCCCGGGGTCCTGCCTTGTTCTCTGCCGTGGGTGAGCTGAGCTCGAATCGGCTGAACTGCCTCAAGCGAAGCCCCATCCGTGACCTCCACGCTCCAACGGAATTCCAACTATTTCCAACCGAGCCCAAAGGCAATCCTTACCTACCCCATAGCCATGAGCTGATGTTTTCTGGTAGAATGAATGATAGTGAACGAGCTCCCCGGGTTCTCACTTGCATTCCGGGGGAGGAAAGCTGGATTTTCCTTCCCTAATGCAGGGGTTACGTGTGGGGAGGTAGCTGGAGAGAGGTGAGCGAAATATGATGCGAAGTCACTGGAAACAAATCGGTCTGCTCGTTGTAGCGCTTGGGGCCCTCGTCTTGTCTCAGACCGCTTGCGGAGCTGCAACGGCGCAGGAGGCGACGACGGACGGAGAGCTTAGAACCATCACTGTGTCGGGCAGTGGCACCGTGAGCGCTGTGCCTGACGAAGTGGTCCTCAGATTGGGTGTCGAGACGATGGAGGAGACGGCCAGCGAGGCGCTCTCCGAGAATAACCAGCAGATGGAAGCGGTCATCGCCGCGCTGCGCGATGCAGGGATTCCATCTGAGGGTATCCGGACGCAGACGGTGCAACTGCGTGCCCGGTACGAGACTCCCCCGCGGGAGACGGGGCCGGCCGAGGAGCGGGAGTTGATCGGATACGTGGCGACCAACGTCGTGGAAGCACGCAGTGATGATCTCGATGTGGTCGGTGAGCTGCTGGATACAGCCGTTCAGGCTGGAGCCAATCGCATCGAGGGGATACGCTTTGAGGTGAGCGACCCTGGAGAGTTCCTCGATCAGGCTCGAGAGGCCGCGTGGCAGGATGCTCAGGACAAAGCAGATCAACTCGCCTCCCTCGCTGGGGAGGAGTTGGGCGATGTCCTCTCTATCGACGAGTCGACCACCGTTCCTCGCCCTGTAGGGCTCGGGGGTGCCGTGGAGAGAGAGGCTGCTGTTCCCATCGAACCCGGTGCTGAGGATATCCAGGTGAACCTGCAGGTGACGTGGTCCCTCC
>CAZQXX010000002.1:0-40339 GCA_964597105.1 uncultured Anaerolineales bacterium | reverse complement strand
ATCGAACCCGGTGCTGAGGATATCCAGGTGAACCTGCAGGTGACGTGGTCCCTCCGCTGAAATAAGCGGCGTGCGAACGCATGCATCTAAACAAAGCGGCTTAATTCTACGGAAGGAGGTAGCAAAGTGCAGTATGAGGAGATAGTTGGAGAAGTTCAGGACAGAGCGCAGCTGCCATCTCGCGGTGACGCGGTGAGAGCGTTGCAGGCCACGCTTGAGACCCTGGCAGAGCGGATTCATCCCGGGGAGGCGGGGGATCTGGCCGCTCAGCTTCCTCCAGAGCTGGGGAAGTTCCTGCGAGATGTCGATATGACAGAGAGCTTCGCTGTCGATGAATTCTTCCTTCGAGTGGCCGCCAAGGAGACTGTGGATCTGCCGGATGCCACGTTTCACGCCCGGGCCGTGATCGATGTCCTTCACGAGGCGGTCACGACGGGAGAGATGGAGGACGTGCGCACGCAGCTCCCGGACAACTACAAGCCTCTGTTTGAGGCCGGGAGCGAAGGTAAGATGAGCATAGATGTCTGAGCCCCGACGGACCCGAGGGTGGCCCTGCGGTACCACCCTCGGAGCTGGGGTGAAGGGCCTGATGGGATTTGATCCCATTCCTCCCGGCACCCACGAGGCAGTCCAATGATGGCGACAAGAGGACCATTCCGGTATGAGCTAAGTCCCCAGGCTGTCGACAGGGGGACCAACTGGCTGACGATAACCCTCGAAGACGTGTCCACGGACACGTTGAGGGGCCTCCACGTGAGGCTGAAGTCGCTGGATGTCCACGGTGTCGATGTACTCACCGAGGATGCCTTCATCCCGGTTCTGGATCCAGACGCGAGGGAAGTGATCCCTGTGCAAATCTCTGCCAGACTATCGGGGAGCGTCTACATCACGGTGGATGGAGACCGCGGGGACGAGCCGTTTCACTGGGAATCCCCGGACATCACGCTCACGGTGGAGCAGCAGAGCGCGGAGTTGGTGAGCCTGCTGGCGCTGACTGAGACCGAGCCGTCAGTGGGCGAGGTAATCCGCTGCGAGGCCACGCTCAGAGGACGCGTTGAAAGCGCGGGGCTCACCCTCGAGTTCTGGGCGGAGACGCCCAGCGGTACGTTCCAGGAACTGGCCTCTGTGGAGACGAAGCGGCTGTCTCCCGGGGAGCAGGCACGGTACGTCGCGGAGACCGAGGCGGAGGAGCCAGGACGATACACGATCTACGCGTTTCTGTACGACGGCACGACGAGGATCGGTCGCCGAATCGAAATCGTCCAAGTCGACGAAAAGTAAAGCTTGCCCTCCAGAGCCTCAGTAACGGCTGCAGGACGGGCAATAGTTGATCGGAGAATACGCCGGGCGCGGAATGAACGTCAGTGCAGCAGAAGTCAACGTATGCGTGACGGTCACAGAGAAAAGGAGGAAGTATGGCTATCAAGTACCCTATTGAATACGAGATAACTCCAAAGAGCATCGACACGGGCAGGCATTGGCTGACTCTCAGCCTGCAGAACATTGGCACTCAGGATCTGACTGGCCTGGACGTCAACCTGAACTCGTTGGACGCGTATAGCATCAGTGTCCTGGGCACGGGAAGCTATGTCTCCATTCTCAAGCCCGACGAGAGACGCGAGCTACCATTCCAGGTCTCGGCCAACAGGACTGGAAGCCTCTACGTCACCATCGATGGGTGGCAGGACGGCGAGCGCTTCCATTGGGAGTCCCCCGGCATCCCGATCACGGTGGGGGCGGAGGTGGCAGAGCTCGTCAGCCTCTTCGCTATGACGGAGCCATATTCCGTCATTGGAGAGCAAATGCGTTGCGAGGCCACGATCCGCGGCTTGAGCGAGACCGAGGGACTGAAGCTGGAGTTCTGGGCGGACACGCCGGGCGGCGAGTTCGAGGAGCTGGCCATCGTGGAGACGAAGGCCCTGTCGCCGGGAGAGGAGGCGACCTACTCCGCGGAGATCATGCCCGGGGAGGACGGTCTCTACACCATATACGCCTATCTCTACGACGGCATTCGCCGCATAGGGCGTGAGGTCGAGTACGTCTACGTGCGGGAGGCCTAGGAACCGGATAGATCGCCAGTTCCAGACCGCGCCCTGGCTCTGGCGATCTTTACATCGTCCATCCATCTGCAATCGAGTTAATGACAGGCTGGAGGAGGCCTATGGCAGGGAAGTTTCCTATACAGTATGAGATAAGCCCCAAGAGCACATCGGCCGGCAGATCCTGGCTGGCCGTCAGCGTAAGGAATATCAGCCAGGATCCGTTGACCGGATTGAACGTGAGACTGAACAGCCTCGACACGTACGCGATCGAAGTGGTCGAGGAGTCGAAGTTCGTCTCATCGATGGAGCCGGACGAGGGGGAGGAGGTTCACTACCAGGTGGCGGCGAATCAGTCCGGAGGTGTCTACATCTCCCTCGACGGGCGATGGGCTGGCGAGCCATTCCACTGGGAATCCCCTCCCCGGCGGATCGTGGTGGGTGCCGAGGTTGCAGAGTTGGTGAGTGTCTTCGCTTTGCCCGAACCCCACCCCAGGCGGGGTGAGCCAGTCACGATTGAGGCCACGCTCCGCGGCCTCACGACGTCGAGCGGGCTGATCCTTGAGTTCTGGGTTGAGACGCCCAGTGGCGACTCGATATCAGTAGACAAGACCGCGACCGACCTGCTCAATCCAGGCGAGACGGCGACGTATAAGTCTGACGAGTTCGTACCGGAGGAAGAGGGGATCTACGTGATCCACGCCTATCTATTCGACGACACAACACGCATTGGTCACGAGACCGACTACATAAGTGTCACAACGTAGATGGGTTTCACGGCATTGACACCCGCCGATTGGGGGCGCCGGCCGTCGAGCAGTGCGTCTGCGGTCGCGAGCGAGTATGGCAAGCCCGCGGGGGTGCGTCGGTGACCCAGCCTTTTGGGCCAGTCGCGTCGCCAGCGGTCAGTACATCCGGGAGCGCGAGAGCGAGGAGGCGATGATGGCGCAGACGGGAGAGGGGCCAAGTGTGGTCGTGGTTGCCCGTGATCGAAGCCGTGCCATCGTTCCGGTTGGCGGGGACCAGGTGCTTGCACTGCCGGAGGGCTCGGTGACGTTGAAGGCGATACGGCGGGCCGCGAGGCGCGTTCAGGATCAACGGGACCAAACGAACG
The DNA here is from genome assembly GCA_964597105.1 of uncultured Anaerolineales bacterium. Taxonomy (GTDB): domain Bacteria; phylum Chloroflexota; class Anaerolineae; order B4-G1; family B4-G1; genus SKLM01. The sequence goes on along the minus strand of CAZQXX010000002.1, from coordinate 37,186 downwards.
TGGCCTCAATTGTCGAGGCCACAGTCCAGGGACTAAGATCCCGGGCTGGGTTGGCTTGCGGCTGCGGAAACGGCACGAGAGATTGACGGCATGAGCCAGTACTTCTGGAGGGTGATGTAATGGAGAAGATAGCGTACCTCGGATTGGGCGTGATGGGGAGCGGGATGGCCAAGAACCTGGTGGCGGCCGGCTACCCGGTCACCGTCTGGAATCGAACCGCGGAGAAACGGGAGCCCCTGATTGAGATGGGAGCGACGGAGGCGTCGACTCCCGCTGAAGCTGTCGCGGACGTCGACGTGATCATATACAGCCTGAGCGACGATGACGCTGTCGAGAGTGTGCTATTCTCAGACGAGGGTATCCTCGCCGGCGTGCATAGCGGGCAGATCGCGCTGGACATGAGCACGGTCCATCCCGATACCAGCCGCTATGAGGCGGAGGCGTACCAGGAGCGAGGAGTCGAGTTCCTGGACGCGCCTGTCTTCGGGAGTAAGCAGGAGGCCCGGGAGGGGAGGTTGTGGATCGTCGTCGGTGGGAACGAGGGGGTGTTCAGCCACGTCAAGCCTGTTCTGGAGCCTCTCAGTGTCAGCGTCCACTATATGGGCGATACCGGCATGGGGACCTCCATGAAGCTGGTGGGGAACCTGATCGTGGCCGCCCAGCTTGAGGCTGTCGGCGAGGCTCTCATCCTGGCCAAGAATGCGGGCCTCGACCCCCATGACGTGATGGACGTCCTCGACGTGGTCGACTTCCGATCGCCCTTGATCAGCGGTGTGGGACGCAGCTTGATCGACCGAGATTTTTCGACGTTCTTCGCGCTGCGACATATGCTGAAAGATGCGAATCTCATCGCCCGCTTCGCGGAGCAGCTCCGGTCTCCGATTCCTGAGGCCGCCATCGTGCGCGAGATGTTGAAGGGGGCGGTCAACCAGGGCTGGGGCGAGGAGAACGCTTCCGCGCTCATCAAGATGCTGGAGATGCAGGCCGATACGATCGTGGAGGTGCAGTAACTCAGGCACAGGCATCCTAGCCAGTCATCCCTCAGTTGGGCCGGGGGACAACGAGATTGCGCTGGACCGAGACACGAGAATCAATATCGCAGCTTTTGCAGCCAATTCAAGGAGATAACCCAATGACTGACCAATCGAAACGCCTAGACTCGACGAAGCTGTATCGGTACGTCGACCCGGAGCAGTTCCGGTTTGAAACCACGGATGAGGTAGAAGACCTGAGGGAGGTCATCGGCCAGCCTCGGGCGGTGGAGGCCATGCGATTTGGCATGGGGATCGATGATAGGGGATTCAACATCTACGCCATGGGCCCCCCGGGGATCGGTAAGCAGTCCCTTATGCGTCGGTTCTTTGAGGAGCGGGCAGAGAATGAACCTGCGCCATCCGACTGGTGCTACGTGAAGAACTTCGAGGACGACAATAAGCCCAAGGCTATTCAGTTGCCTGCCGGTACGGGCGTCGAGTTCGGTGACGACATGGACGAGCTCGTGGAGCAATTCGACGCCGCTTTGTCAGCAGCCTTCGAGAGCGAGGAATACCAGTCCCGGCGTCAGTCCGTCGTGGAGGAGTTCCGGGAGAAACAGCAGGAGGCATTTGAGGAGCTGCAGCAGCGCGCGCGACAGGAGGATGTGCGGCTCATTCGCACGCCCGCCGGCCTAGCTGTGGCCCCGGTGCGCGACGGGGAGGTGCTCTCTCCCGACGAGATCCAAGAGCTGTCTGGAGAGGAGCAGGAAAAGCTGCAGCGGAAGGTTGAGGAGATGCAGGGAGAACTCCAGGAGATCCTCCGCCAGGTGCCCAGCTGGCAGCGGGAGATGCGGGACCGATTGAACGAACTCAATAAAGAGATCGCGAACCTGGCCATCGGGGGCCTGATCGACGAACTGCGTGAGAAGTACTCGAATTATCCGAAGATCGTAGACCACCTCGATGCTGTCCAGGATGACGTCGTCGAGAACGCAGAGAATTTCCTGCCCCAGCAGAGTGGTGGTCAGCAGCAGGGTGTCCAGCAAGCGTTGCAGCAGATGATGCAGGGAGAGCAGGGGCAGGGGGGCCGTCAGGCCTTGGTCCAGCAAGCGCTGATGCGCCGGTACAAAGTGAACGTGATCGTCGACAACAGCGAGACCGACCATGCCCCCGTGATCTACGAGGACAACCCCACGTATCAGAATCTGATCGGACGGATCGAGCATATGGCGCGCATGGGTGCGCTGACGACTGACTTCCATCTGATCAAGTCCGGCGCCCTGCACAGGGCCAACGGTGGGTATCTGCTGCTTGACGCACGGAAGGTGCTGACGGAACCATACGCGTACGAGGCGCTCAAACGCGCCCTGGACTCCGGTAAGCTCAGGCTCGAGTCGCTGGCTCAGCAGCTGAGCCTGATCAGCACCGTCTCCCTTGAACCGGAGCCGATACCGTTGGACATCAAGATCGGTCTTTTCGGTAACCGTCTGATCTACTACCTCTTGACCCAGTACGATCCTGAATTCGCCGATCTGTTCAAAGTTCAAGCGGATTTCCACGAACAGATGGAGCGCGACGATGAGAACCAGCAGCTGTACGCCAGGTTCATCGGTACCATGATCCACGAAGCGGAACTCCAGCCCTTCGATCGGGGTGCTGTGGCTCGGGTGATCGAGCATAGTGCTCGGATGGTGAGCGACTCGGAGAAACTGTCGACCAAGGGAGAGATAGTGGAGGATCTTCTCCGCGAGGCCAACCATTGGGCCAGGGAGAATGGGAATGGCGTCGTTACTGCGGATGACGTTCAGCGAGCGATTGATGCCCAGGTCTATCGAGCCGGCCGGTTGCGCGAGCGGATGCAGGAGGCCATCCTCCGGGATACGGTCCTCATCGACACCGAGGGCGACGAGATCGGACAGATCAACGGTCTGTCGATCATCCCTCTCGGCGGCTTCATGTTCGGTCGTCCGACGCGGATTACGGCTCGAACCCGTGTGGGGAAGGGCGAGGTCGTCGACATCGAGCGAGAGGTTGAGCTCGGTGGGCCGATTCACTCCAAGGGAGTGCTGATCCTCGCCGGATTCCTCGGTTCGCGCTACGCGGAGGAGACGCCCCTGTCCCTCTCCGCGAGCCTCGTCTTCGAGCAGTCCTATGGTCAGGTCGACGGCGACAGCGCCTCGTCGGCCGAGCTCTACGCCCTGCTATCGTCGCTGGCTGAGGTCCCGATCAAGCAGTCGATGGCCGTCACCGGATCGGTTAACCAGCGCGGGCAGGTTCAGGCCATCGGTGGTGTCAATCAGAAGATCGAAGGCTTCTTCGATATCTGCAAGGAGCGCGGTCTGACCGGCGACCAGGGTGTCATTATTCCCCAGAGCAATGTCAAGAACCTGATGCTGCGTCACGACGTCGTCGACGCGGTTGAGGAGGGGAACTTCCACATCTACCCCGTTGAGACGATAGACGAAGGGATCGAGCTCCTCACCGGCGTGCCGGCTGGCGAGCCCGGTCCAGAGGGGGAGCATCCGGAAGGGACCATCAACTACAAGGTGGCGCAGCGGTTGGCCGAGCTGGCCCAGAAGCGGTCTGAGTTCGGCAAGAGCGCTCAGGAGGAGGAGGACTCATGAGCGATGAAGACCTGACCGACCGGAGCATGGATGGTAACGACATGGAGGAACCGGGGCGGGAGCATGGGATACGCCGAATTCTGGTTGCGCTCGATCCTTCGCAACACAGCCGGGCGGCGTTGGAGGCCGGGGCTCGGATGGCTGCTCGGCTCGATGCCGAGCTCCTGGGCCTTTTCGTCGAGGACGTCAATGTGCGGCGCTTGACCGAGCTGCCCTTCGTTCAGGAGGTTGGTTTCTTCACCGCCAGCTGCCGTCAGGTGGAGACGCAGGAGCTCTCACGCCAGCTCAGGGTACAGGCTGGCCGAGTCCGGCGGCGGTTCACTGGGCGCACCCGAAATCTGGGCACTCGCTGTACGTTCCGCGTGGTTCGTGGCAGGGTCGCGCCCGAGCTGTTGACGGCTGCCGCCGAGGCCGACGTCGTCATCATGGGCAAAGGAGCCTGGTCGGCGTTCCACACGGAGCGCCTGGCTCCTGTGGTTCGAGAGGTGTTGAGCCAGGCCCCGGCGTCCACGCTGGTTCTCCGCGAGGGAACTCAGATAGAACCACCCTTTCGCGTGGTCTACGACGGCACATCGCGTGCAGACAAGGCGATTGCTGTCGCTGCAGATCTCGCGAAGCCAGGGGATGGCGGGTTAGTGATCTTCCTGCTCGCGGACGATCCTGCGGAAGCATCCCAGCAGCAGGAGGCTGTCCGGGACCAGCTTGTGGGCACGCTTCTGGAGCCCACCTTCCAGACGTTGAGCGAGACGAGTGTCTCGCGGCTCGCCTATCTTGTGGCGCACGAGGAGGGGGGTACGCTGATATTGCCTGCGGAGGCGGAGACGCTTGAGGACGAGGCGCTGCTTGACTTCCTGGACGAGACGCGAGTTCCCGTTCTTCTGATCCGATAGCGAGACCTGGGCAAGGCTCACGATTCACCGGTTAGCGAAGGCGTGCCTAAGTGCACGTAAGGAGGGCAGCATGGATAACATGTCCACATCGCCAAGCAGCAAAGACGGACTCGAATCTTTGGCCATCGGTCTGGGCAAGCGTGTGCGGTTGCACCGTATGCTCTACGAGCACGGGCCGGGGAACGGGAAACTACTGCTCTTGCCAGTTGACCATGGCGTGGAACACGGGCCCATCGACTTCTTCCCCAATCCGCCCAGCGGCGACCCTGATTATCAGTGTCGCCTGGCGAAAGAGGGCGGCTACTCCGGGGTTGTGTTCCACATCGGACTGGCCCAGAAGTATATGCAGGATTACGCCGGCGATGTGCCGTTGATCCTCAAGATCAATGGTAGGCCGCACATTCCCTCGGGTGACTGCCCACTTTCGGCCCTGGACGCGACAGTTGAGGATGCGGTACGGCTGGGAGCCGACGGCGTCGGATATACCCTGTATGTGGGGTCGCCGCGGCAGAGCGAGGACTTCGTCCAGCTGATGCGGGTCCGAGCGAGGTGTGAGCAGTACGGGATGCCCCTTATCCTCTGGAGCTATCCACGAGGGGAGGCGGTGGAGCGAAAGGGTGGTCATGACAGCATCTACGCCGTCGACTACGCCGCCCGGTTGGCCAACGAGCTGGGTGCGGATGTGGTTAAGCTCAACGTGCCCGCTTTCAGGGATCCAGGAAACGAGAAGAGCCCGCAGCCTTACCGACAGCTCTATGAGGAATGGAAAGACATGGAGGAGAACGAGGCATATCGGCGGGCGGTACGGAAGGTGGTTGACTCGGCGGGAAAGACCATGGTTCTGTTCTCCGGAGGGAGCAAGGTGAGCGACGAGGATCTGTTGACGAAGGCACGCATCTGCATCGAGAGCGGAGCCACAGGATTGATCTTCGGCCGCAATATGTGGCAGCGCCCCTTCGACGAGGGGCTCGAGATAACGCAGCGCGCAAAGGAGGTCATGCTCGCTTCTTAGGACAATCAGAAGCGGGTCGACGACATGGCGCTACAGTCGCGTTTGGATGTAGCCGTTCACGCACCACGTTGATGGGAGAGGAGGATGGCGAATGCCAACAAGATATCCGATCGAGTTTGAGGTATCTCCCGACACAATTGACCGGGGGCTGCACTGGCTTACGCTGAGGCTGAAGAACGTAGGGGACGAACCGCTGACAGGCCTCGACGTTCGCCTCCGCTCGATGGACGACTATAGCATCGCCATTGCTGGCGACGGGAACTACGTCGAGGCACTGCCGCCTGGCGAGGAAAAAGAGATCCCCTATCGGGTATCCGCGGATCTGACCGGACGCGTGTACGCCTCGGTCGAAGGATGGAGGGACGACGAGCGCTTTGAGTGGGAATCTCCCGGGATCCGCATCACGGTTGGCGAGGCAGCTGCGGAGCTCGTGAGCCTCTTCGCCCTGACGGCGCCGTACCCGTCGCCGGGTGAGCAACTGCGATGCGAGGCCATCGTCCGCGGCCTGAAGCCGGGGGGCGACCTGCGGCTCGAGTTCTGGGCTCAGCAGCCGAGGGGGGAGTTCGACCAGCTCGCTACGCTGGAAAATCTGCAGGTGTCTGAAGGAGATGAAGGGAGCTACACAATCGAAATCACGCCTGAACAGGAGGGCGAGTACGTCGTTCACGCCTACCTGTATGACGGCGAGCGGCGGATCGGTCACGCCGTCGACACGGTCTACGCCGGTCAGGCGGAAACGCCGCCGCTGCAACGGGCGGAGCCGCCGCCAGAAGAGTAGGTCACAAGGGATCTCAGCCCGGTCAGTTCAAGATGGGCGACCGGTGGTCGGTCGATTGGCCGTCGCTTGGAACTCAACATAGACATGCTCTTACGCTGGGAACCTCGGTCAAGTCCGAGGCGCCATACGCAGATAGGAGGTAAGGACGGATGGGACAAGTGATACTGCAGCGAATGGGACAGCTTCTCGGAGGATCGATTCCGAGCATCGTCGCAGCATTGGTAATCCTGATCATCGGGTGGGTCATCGCCCTGGCCGTATCTGCGGCCGTTCGGGCAGCCCTGCGCCGCACGGGCTTGGATGATCGACTCGCGCGGTGGATCGCGGATGAGGAGAAGCTCGAGGGCGTCGACACCGGGAAATGGGTTGGGAAGGGCGTATTCTACCTGATCATGCTCTTCGTCCTGATCGCCTTCTTCCAGACCCTGGGGCTGACGCTGATCACCCAGCCGTTGAATCAACTCCTAACCCAGATCTTCGAGTACGCACCTAGGCTGCTGGGAGCGGGGTTGCTCTTGGTGCTGGCTTGGATTGTCGCAAGTGCCTTGAAGCTGATCGTTTCGCGTCTGTTGGGAGCGATCAATCTCGACGACCGGCTCGGTACACAGGCTGGACAGGAGGTGGCTCTCTCGGACACGCTGGCTAACGTCATCTACTGGCTCGTCTTCTTGCTGTTCCTGCCGGCAGTGCTCGATGCGCTTGCCTTGGAAGGACTGCTGGGACCGGTTCAGGAGACGGTCAATCAGGCCCTTAGCTATCTGCCGAATGTATTCGGTGCCGCCTTGATCCTGGTCATCGGCTGGTTCATCGCCAGGATCGTGCAGCGAATCGTGACCAACTTGCTGGCCGCGGTGGGGGTGGATAGGCTGAGCGATCGCGTCGGGCTTTCGGGAGTGCTGGGGGAGCAGACGTTGTCAGGGGCCATAGGCCTCGTGATCTATGTCCTGATCCTCATACCCGTCCTCATCGCGGCCCTCGACGCTCTGGCCCTGGAGGCCATTACACGGCCGGCCACGAACATGTTGAACGCCATCCTGGCCGCGCTGCCTGCTATCTTCGGCGCCGGTCTGGTCCTCGTCATCGCCTACGTGGTTGGCAGGGTAGTATCCGGACTCATCGCCAACCTTCTGGCGGGGATCGGCTTCAACTCCATCCTGGCTCGGCTCGGTCTGCGCTATGAGCCCGCTGAGGGTGAACGAACGCCGTCGGAGATCGTGGGATACCTCGTGTTGGTCGGCATCATGCTCTTTGCCGCCATTGAGGCGTCTAGCTTGCTTGGCTTTGAGCAGGTCGCGGACCTCGTGAGCCAGTTCACGGCCTTTGCTGGTCAGATCGTTCTCGGTCTGATCATCTTCGGAGTCGGGCTCTATCTAGCGAACGTGGCATCCCGCATAATCCGGGAGAGCAACGCCGCTCAAGCCGGGCTGCTGGCGGTCCTGGCCAGAGTTGCCATCCTCGTGTTCGCTGGCGCGATGTCCTTGCGGCAGATGGGGTTGGCTAACGAGATCGTCAATCTCGCCTTCGGTCTCCTGCTGGGTGCTGTTGCGGTGGCTGGAGCGCTCGCCTTCGGTTTGGGCGGCCGGGAGATGGCGGCCCGCAAGCTGGAGGAGTGGGTGCCGTCGGAAGAGGAGCCCACACAGTACTGAACGGGCGCTGAATGAACGCGGCCGTTGTGCGTCTGTCCGACAGGTACCGTGGGGCGCATCCCGGTCTCGGGGAGCGGACGCAGGGGGCAAGGCAGGATCAACTCCCGGGCCAGGTTCCACATAGCCCGGTGGTACGAACGAGTCCCGGGTCGTGTCGGTTCGTCTGCCTCGGGCTGGGATGCGCCCGATTCGAAAGCGCGGTACAGAGGATAGAGGAGGGACGATGAGAGTTTACTTGGTACAGCACGCAGAGGCGATGTCCGAAGAGCAAGATCCAGAGAGGCCGCTGACCGATCTGGGCCGTCAGCACGCACAGTGGACGGCCGATCTGGCAGCCAGATTGAATGTGGAGATAGAGCAGATTCGCCACAGCGGCAAGACGCGGGCTGAACAGACGGCGGAGATCATCGGGAATGCCCTGTCGCCAACAGAGGGCGTGGTGGCTGTCCCCGGATTGGCACCGCTGGACGACGTGAAACCCGTGGCGGAGGAGCTAGACGTCGCGTCTGAGCCCGTCATGTTGGTGGGCCACTTGCCGTTCATGGAGCGTCTGGCAGGGCAGTTGCTCACGGGCGACGATCGGCAGCCGGTGATCGAGTTCACCAACGCAGGCATCGTATGCCTGGAGAAGACTGACGGACGCTGGCAGGCGACGTGGATTATCACTCCGCAGATCGCGGAGATGCCGAGCTAGACGTGGCCCGGATGGGAGCCGTACCTGCTGGCACGCTGGGGCACCACCTTGCCGGCAGTCAATACCTCAAGTTGGGTAGAAGGACACCGTTGGGTGACGAAGATGAAGGAGGTGATGATCGACGGAGCAGAAGAGGCTAGGGGTGATGTACGCACGAGCACGATGACGGTGTGGAATTCAGGCAGTTCAACAGACAGGAGGGAATACGATGAGCGTTGTGAAGGTCATTGAGGTACTCGCACAGTCGGATAAGAGCTGGGAGGACGCGGTCCAGAAGGCACTCGACGAGGCGTCCAAGACCGTTCGTAACATTCAGTCGATCTATCTGAAAGATGTACAGGCCATCGTCGAGGACGATGAGATCACGGCGTACCGGGTCAATACGAAGATCTCGTTCATGGTTGGAGAGGACTAGCCCTGGAATCGTCAGGGAGGGCCGGCAGCGGTGGAGGAGGCGCTACCGCTGCCGGCCGCAGTCAAGTTGACCAGGGGCGCCTTACCCGACCGACGAACCCGGGCGGCGCAGAGGCTGCTGCACTGGAGACGCGTTTCTTGCGATTGTTGAACGTCACGATCGATGTTATAAATGGCTCATTGGATGTAGGAGGGTACAGTGGCACTTGAGTTGAGGAGCACTGCCTTTCAAGATGGAGAGATGATTCCCCCGCAGTACACGTGTGATGGTGACGACACGTCGCCCCCGTTGACGTGGATCGGAGTGCGCGACGATGCAAAGAGCCTTGCGCTGATCTTCGAGGACATCGACTCTGTCAAAGGGGTGTGGTCTCATTGGGTCGTCTACGGCCTTCCCCCGGACGTCAACGCGTTGATGGAGGGGGTCCCCCCGGCGAGATCGTTGCCCGCGGGTGGCCTGCAGGGGCGCAACGACTTCGACAATATCGGCTACGGCGGACCCTGTCCGTCTGACGGAAACGTGCATCGCTACGTGGTTCGTCTGTACGCACTCGATGCCGAACTCGGGCTGGACCCGGAAGCCACGAGGGCGGATGTCCTGAGCGCGATGGAGGGACACGTTCTTGAGCAGGCGGAGTTGATGGGCCGCTACTCGCTCCTGGCCGATCGCTAGCTGGTGTCGACGGGCAGGTTGCTGTTCGAAGAAACGGTGATGGAAGCATAGGTTTGAAGCACCTGTGAGTGACTTTGTGCTTCACAGCGGATGGAGGAGGTTATGCCTTTTCTACTGACGAGCTCGGCTTTTTCTTCCGAGGATACGATTCCCGATCGGTATACGTGTGAGGGTGCGGACGTTTCCCCGCCTCTCAGCTGGAGCCACGCGCCGGACGCGACGCAGGAGTTCGCTCTCGTATGTGAGGATCCCAATGCACCTGGTGGTACGTTCACCCACTGGGTTCTCTACACTATCCCGCGCGACAGGGATGAGCTCCCCGAGGGTGTGCCGGCGGACCCCATGCTGCCGTGGGGCGGCGCCCAGGGACGGAACGACTTCGGCAACGTCGGCTACGGTGGGCCCTGCCCCCCGATGGGAGAGACGCACCAGTACGTCTTCCGGCTTTACGCCCTCGATCAACCCCTTGGTCTACCCCCGGGGGCGAGTCGCAACCAGCTGCTGAGCGAGGTGGAGGAGCACGCTCTCGCCCGCGCCGGACTCACGGGCCGTTACGGGCGACCGTGATGTCCTGACCCGTCGGCAGGACCTGAATCAGAAAGGAGTTCATGGCACCTACTGCCGTCTACTACCGCTTCGGCGCAGCACTGGCGATCGGCGTGTTGATCGGTCTCCAGCGTGAGTACTCATATGGGGGCCCGGAGGATGAACTCTTCGCCGGCGTGCGCACCTTCGCTTTGATTGCGATGCTTGGCGCCACGGCCGCACTGCTCGGTGAGGAGGTTGGCTCCGTCTGGGGGTTCGTGGGCATTCTCATCCCCGTGGCGACCCTCGTGGTCATCGCACACTTGGTGTTCGCCTGGCGACATCACGGTGCTGGTCTGACGACCGAGATGGCAACGTTGCTTGCGTTTGCAGCCGGGGCCCTCTGCTATTGGGACCACCTGGCGCTGGCAGCCGCGATCGGCGTCACGACGACCGTCCTCCTGTCGCTGAAGCCGGAGATGCACGCTTTCGCCCAGCAGATCACGCGGGAGGACGTCTACGCCACCCTGAAGTTCGCCGTCATCACGGCCATTGTGCTGCCGGTGCTCCCTAATCGAGGAATAGGTCCTCCCCCGCTTGATGTGCTCAACCCCTATCAGATCTGGTTGATGGTGGTCCTCATCTCGGGCATAAGCTTTCTCGGATACGTCATGATTAAGCTTGTTGGCCCAAGACAGGGGGTGAGCCTGACGGGCCTCCTTGGCGGGATCGTCTCGAGCACCCCGGTCACTCTCAGCTTCGCCAAGCGAAGCCAGGAGGAGAAGGAACTGGGGAGATCCTTTGCGCTGGCCATCATTGTGGCGTGGTCCATGATGTTCGTCCGTGTGCTGATCGAGGTCGCGGCCCTGAACCAGGTGCTCCTTGCGCAGTTGTGGCTCCCCATGGCTGCTGCCGCTGTCACAGGCCTTGTCTACGGCGGGTACCTCTATCTCTCGGAGCGGGGAGACGAGGGTGAAGAGGAGGTTGAGTTCTCGAACCCCTTCGAGTTGGCTACGGCGCTCCAGTTCGGGCTTCTGTTTGCCGTCGTCTTGCTCATCTCCAAGGCTGCCAGTCTTTACGGCGGAAACCTGGGTGTTTACGTCTCGAGTTTCTTCTCCGGCCTACCCAGTGTGGACGCCGTGACTCTCTCTATGGCGCAGTTGAGCGGGGCCGACGGAGGGGTAAGCCTGACGACGGGCGCTCGAGCCATCGTGATTGGGGCGATGTCCAATACCCTGGTCAAGGGAGGAATCGTCCTCGCGGTCGGATCGTCCTCGCTGCGGCGGGAGATGCTGCCGGGATTCCTCCTGGTGCTGGGGGTCGGGGTAGGTGTGGCCTTCATTTTCTAGCATTCTATAGCGAGCCGGGAGGGAGGTTAGGTCTGGAGCGCGAGCGTGTCTGGAGGAGGTTGATCAGCATCCCGGATAGTATGGAGAGGAAGGAAGCCTGGCTTGACAAGCTGGGGACCGGGAGCTTGAGGAGCCCAAGGAGGAGGATCTTCGGGTGCTGAAGTAGGTCTGTCTGAGTGCAGACACGCATTATGTAGTCGGGCTCCTCTGACATAGATTGAGATGGATCTCCCGCTGCGCGTCCAACGGAAATCCAACTGTGACAACCAAAGGCAAAGCCAGGTCCAACGTATACCGTCCGTCGGCCCTTTCGAGCTCTGGTATACTGTAGGCGGCTGGTGACTGATTCGGAGGATAGCCATATGCCGGACGGAGAGCCAACAAACGATCAGATTGGGGACGTCCTCGACCAAATCGCCGATCTCCTGGAGACGCAGGGAGCGAATCGGTTCAAGATTCAGGCCTACCGGGATGCAGCGCTCACCGTGCGCACCGTGCGGGAATCGATCAGCGCGCTGGTGACTGAGAGGGGCCGACAGGCACTACAGGAGCTTCCCAACATCGGTGAGGGGATCTCCAGGGTCATTGCGACCTATGTGCGCACCGGACGCTCAGATGTCCTGGAGCGGCTGAAAGGCGAGGTCTCCCCGGCAGATCTGTTCACACAGGTTCCGGGCATCGGCGAGGAGCTGGCGGAGCGGATAGCCCGTGAGCTCGCTGTCTCAACCCTCGAGGAGTTGGAGCAGGCAGCTCACGATGGCCGCCTTGATGAGGTGGAGGGTTTCGGGCCCGAGAGAGTCCGCAACGTCCGGGTCAGTCTGGCCGGAATGCTCAGTACGGCAGCTCGCCGACGCCGGCGCTGCAGCGATACGGGACCGGAGGAGCAGCTCGATGTCGGGACGCTTCTCGACGTCGACCAGGAATACCGGCGCAAGGCAGAGGCCGGAGGGCTCCGTAAGATTGCACCCAAGCGCTTCAATCCCGCAGGAGAGGCGTGGCTCCCGATTCTTAACACACAGCGCGACAATTGGACCTTCACCGCCCTCTACTCCAACACGAAGCGGGCCCACGAGCTCGACAAGACCCACGACTGGGTCGTGATCTACTACGAGCGGGACGGCGAGGAGGATCAGGCTACGATCGTCACGGAGGGCCGCGGGCCGCTGGAGGGGAAGCGCGTCGTCAGGGGCCGGGAGGCCGAGTGTCGGGACTACTATGAGAGAAGTGAATGACGCTGCCCATCGACCCGGGGCGATTTCGGGTAGTGTACAGCTTCCGGGACGATCAGTTGATCCGATCGTCGATGTCATGGCTAAGGTTATTTCGTGTAACAAGCAAGGAGATCGAGAGTGGACAATCAGCCTGGAGTGATGGCGGAGGGCAAGCAGTTGGTGTGGGTCCTCGCTGCTGCCGTGGTTGTTGCGACAGTGAGCCTCGGTTGCATAGGACTGAGTGGCTTGGTCGAGACCGGGGAGCAGGACACGCCTTCCGTGTCAGAGATTACGCAAGAGGTGGTGGAGGAGGTTCCCACGCTCACCGTGGGCCCGGACGAGCCGGAGGGTGAAGCGACCCCTGCCCCGGGGCGTATGCCGCAGATGGAAGGGGTGTCTCTGGCGACGCTCTATGACCAGCTAAACCCCGGAGTGGTCAGCATCCGCATCTATGTGAACCGTGGTGGAACGACGGGTCAGGGTGGCGGGTCTGGTTTCATCCTGGATGACGAAGGACACATCGTGACTAACAATCACGTTGTCGCTCAGGCTGACGCGGTCACGGTCATCTTCCACAACGGGTTTGAGATCCAGGCAGAGCTGGTCGGTGCGGACACGGACAGCGATCTGGCCGTCATTCGCGTCGACGAGGTGCCCGAGGGTGTGGCGCCCCTGCCGCTGGCGGAGTCCGGGGCTGTGGTGCCCGGTGACTGGGTGGTGGCCATCGGCAACCCGTTCGGCCTGGGGGGCAGCATGTCCCTGGGCATCGTGAGCGCGGTGGGCCGGGCGATACCCTCTGGCGCGACTCGATTCCAGATCCCGAGGGCCATCCAGACCGATGCGGCCATCAACCCCGGCAACTCCGGAGGCCCGCTGCTGAACTTCGCCGGTGAGGTGGTTGGCGTGAACGCTCAGATTGCGTCGGGTGGGTCGGGCGTGAACACGGGCGTCGGCTTCGCCATTCCGTCCGACGTCGTACGACGTGTCGTGCCCTCATTGATCGAAGAAGGGTCCTATACCTGGCCCTGGCTTGGCGTGGAGGGCCTCTCGGTGAACCTCCTCGTGCAGCAGGCCAACGACCTATCGATTCAGCGCGGAGCGTATATTGCCGGCGTAGTCGAGGGTGGACCGGCTGCCGAGGCGGGGCTTCAGGGTGCTGCCGGTGCCGAGGAGATTTTGGGCACGGATGTGCCTGTGGGCGGCGATATCGTCCTGGAGGCGGACGGTCAGGAGATCCAGGATTTCACCGACCTTCTCGCATACGTGGCGTTCCGGCAACCAGGAGACGCTGTGGAGTTGACCATTCTCCGCGATGGGGAGCGCCAGCAGGTGACCGTGGAGCTGGCGGCTCGACCCGAGAGCTTGGGTCAATAAGGGCCTCTCTGCGTCTATCTCGGCAGTGTGCCGGATGTTTCGAATACCGTCTCCGCCAGTCTGGGGAGGCGGTGATCCGGAGATCGATCTATCGCCTCGTGGAAGACGAGATTGACGAGTGGGGCGTCTGCCGGGAGCGCGGCACGCTGGTGGCCGATGTCGGGATGGCTGCTTCCCATGCGGACTGGAGGCGTTCCATTCAGCAATCATGGAATCGTGACACTGGAACTGGAAGAGGGATATGGATAGGTTCATAATCGTGCTCGCAGCCAGTCTGGTTGCCTGTGGCGTGACCACGTTGGGCATCCTCGTCATCAGCCGTTTCCAGGCATGGAGCAGGGAGCGCTCCGCCTATTTCGTGAGTTTCGCGGCGGGCGTACTCATCACCGTCTCCTTCCTGCACATCATCCCAGAGGCCATGGAGATGAGCGAGGATGCACCTGTCTTCGTCTTGGTCGGGTTCCTCGGCCTCTATCTACTGAATCACTTCCTCCATCTTTACTTGTGTCACGAATATGAGTGTCCTGATTACGCAGTGGGCCTTATTCCTATGCTCGGCATTGGAGTCCACTCCTTGATCGACGGCGCGATCTATTCGGTCACGTTCAACGTCAGTGTCTTCACCGGCTTGTTGGCTGCCCTCGGGATGATCTTTCACGAATTCCCGGAGGGCATCATCACGTTCGTGCTCTTGGAGCGAGGAGGATTCAGCACCAGGAGAAGCGTGCTGTATGCCTTCTTGGCGGCGGCCTTCTCCACGCCACTGGGGGCGTTGATTTCGTACCCGTTCGTCAGTCAGATTGATCAATCGACGCTCGGTACACTGCTGGGCCTCGCCGGCGGCGCGCTCACCTACGTCGGTGCCACCCATCTTCTTCCAGAGGTCGCGGAGCAGGAGCGCCGATACACGATACTCACCTTGGCTGCTGGCGTTCTCGTCGGCGTCGTCATCATTGCGTCCGGAGGCTAGAGGATGTATCCGGTCTTGGGTAAGGAGGCTCAGCGATGATCGATCACCTGCTCGTTCCACTGGACGGCTCATCTCTTGCCGAATGCGTGTTGCCTCACACCGTGGCGGTGGGGAAGGCGTTCGACGCGAAGGTGACGCTCCTGCGAGCCGTTGTGCGTGAGCCTAGCCCTGGTTCCTCAGCTGTGGATCCGTTGAGCTGGCACATGCGCAAATCAGAGGCAGGTGCCTATCTCGACGACGTGGCTCAGCGCGTTCGCGACGCCGGTCTCAGGGTCGATACGGTGCTGGAAGAAGGGAAACCAGCCTGGCGCATAATCGAGTACACACGCGAAGAGGACGTTGGCCTCATTGTCATCAGCAGCCACGGAAAGAGCGGCCTGAGCCGATGGAACATCAACAGCGTCGTGCAAAAGGTGATTCTGGAGGCGTATGCACCCACGATGGTGGTGCGGGCCTATCGGTCGGTCACTGATGAGTTGAGCGAGCTGAGATACGGGAAAGTGCTGGTGCCGCTCGACGGGTCGAAGCGCGCGGAATGCACGTTGCCGTGGGCGAAGAATCTGGCAGCCTTCCACGCTTCCCAGTTGTTGCTCGTTCACATTGTCAGCCGTCCTGAGGTCCCACGTCGTGCACCGCCGACGGATGAGGAGAGACGGCTGGTGGACCGGCTCACTGAGCTGAACAGAAAGAGTGGGACGGCCTATCTGGACGACGTGCGCAGTCGTCTCGATGCAGGGGTGGAGACGCGCTTACTGGTCAGTGATGACCCGGCTATGACTCTCCACGAGGTGGTGGACGAAGAGGATGTTGATCTGGTCGTCATGGCGGCTCATGGCTATTCGGGGAAGTCGAAATGGCCCTACGGCAGTATTGCCTTGAACTTCATTGCCTACGGCTCGAGGCCACTTCTTATGGTCCAGGACGTGCCTCCGGAGGCAGCAGGGATGACAGAGGCCGCGAGGGCCGCCACCGAGCGAGCAGGGCACTAATTTTCCTCCCTCCTCCAGTCCGATAACCTGGCTGAGATGAACCGTGGCTGCCCGTGACGACCCAGTCCCGGTTGCGCTGCGTCAGACGATGTCCATCAATGCCCGCTGTTAGGTCCGCGTGATAATGGAAACGAACACGGATCCAAATCGAAGCCAACCTCAACTCGAGGATCAAGCTCGCAGTCTGGCCGAGCGACACGTTGCCTCCCGGGCAACCGGCGTAACCCCCACGCCTCTGGAGCGGCTCCCCGCACTTCAGCAGCTCCTTCGGGAGGCACATGCCGATTTCGTGCGTGTTTCGAAGGCGCGTGGAGCTCTCTCAGGCGTGGCTGAATGGCTGCTGGACAACTTCTACGTGATTCAGGAGGCCATCCGTCAGATCGAGCAAAACATGCCGCCCGGTTACTACCGCCGGCTTCCGAAGCTCGATCAGTCTTCGCTGAGGGGCTACCCGCGGGTTTACGCGGTGGCTCGTGAGATACTCCGGACCGTGGGAGGGCAGGTCGACGTCGATCGAGTCGAGCGCTTCGTCCGGGAATACCAGGAGGCTCGACCACTGACGATGGGCGAGGTCTGGGCGCTTCCCACGATGCTCCGCTTGGCTATCCTGGAGGCTCTCACCTGGGCCGTTGCCGACGCCGCCTCCATCGAGGTTCCTGTCGCGGCTGGCCCAATGCCTGACCCTGTGGACCTTCAACAGGGGAATGAGGCCACCCTTGCCGCTTCCATAAACAGCCTGCGCGCCATCGACGCGCAGGACTGGGACGCCTTCTTTGAGGCCGTAAGCCTCGTAGAGAGGACCCTTCGTCTCGATCCGGCCAACGTCTATGCGGCCATGGACTTCGAGACCCGCGATCGGTACCGCGGCGTGGTTGAGGAGCTCGCAAGGGCCGTCGATCGGTCTGAGCAGGAGGTAGCGGGCGAGGCCATCCGCCTGGCTCGGCAGCAGACCCGGGCCAATGCGGGACGAAGGCGTCAAGCCAATACCTTTGGCAGTCGGCGCGAGCACGTTGGCTTCTATCTGATCGCGGACGGCCGTCGTCGGCTCGAAGAGGTCATCGGTTACCGTCCGGGGCTTCTGGAGCGGGCACGACGTGTGATCTTCGATCATCCCACGGTCGTCTACCTGACGAGCATCGGCATGATCACCGCCCTGGTTCTGGCTGGCGCATTGGCATACGCCCGGTCCGCCGGAGGAGAAACGTTGGGTCTCGTGGCTGTGGCTGCGTTCGGTGCTATTCCGGCCTCAGTGGTGGCGGTGAATCTGGTCAACCTGATCGTCACCCGGTCGGTGCCGCCCCGGGTGCTGCCCAAGTTCGATTTCAGCGACGGCGTTCCCCCGCAGTACGGGACCATGGTCGTGATCCCCTCACTGCTGACGTCTTCTGATGAGATCGACTTCCTGCTGCGCCAGCTGGAGCTCCATTACTTGGGCAATTCGGACCCCGAGTTCGGCTTTGCCCTGCTGACCGATTTCGGCGACTCTCCAGAGAAGCACATGCCGGACGATGACCGGTTGCTGGAGAGAGCCAAAGAGGGTATCAGACAGCTAAACGCCAGGTACGGCGGGAGTCTTGCCGAAAACGGCAAGATGCCATTCTACCTCTTTCATCGCGAAAGACTGTGGAACCCAGGTGAGGACCGCTGGATGGGCTGGGAGCGGAAGCGCGGAAAGCTGGCCGAGTTCAACCGGCTTGTCTTGGGCGAGGGAGACACGTCCTACGTGGTCAAGATGGGAAACCTCGATTTCCTGTCTGATGTAGAGTTCGTGATCACCCTCGATGCTGACACGGCGTTCCCTCTGGAGAGCGGGCACGAGCTGGTTGGGACTCTCGCCCATCCGCTCAATCAAGCTGAGTTCGAACGAGACCGAACTGGCCAGGAACAGGTAGTGGCCGGCTACACCGTTCTGCAGCCTCGGACCGAAGTTCAGCCCACGGCCGTGACCCGGACCCACTTCTCCCGGATCTTCGCTGGAGATGCAGGCCTCGATCTCTACACCCGGGCCGTCTCCGATGTCTACCAGGACTTCTTCGGAGAAGGCATCTACATCGGCAAGGGGATCTACGACGTCGATGCATTCGAACGGAGCCTGCGGGGACATGTGCCAGAGAATGCGCTGCTGAGCCACGACCTCTTTGAGGGGGTCCATGGCCGCGCTGCCCTCGTCACGGACGTGGTTCTCTTCGAGGACTACCCGCCTAGCTACCTCAGCTATGCCCATCGCAAGCATCGCTGGGTGCGGGGCGATTGGCAGATCCTGCCCTGGCTGTTTCCCAGGGTGCCCGACGCAGACCGTGAGCCGATCACCAACAAGCTCTCGATCATAGACCGTTGGAAGATCTTCGACAATCTCCGACGCAGCTTGCGAGCCCCTGCTTTGCTTGCTCTCTTTGTGGCGGGATGGCTCTTCTTGCCGGGGTCGCCCCTTGTCTGGACGCTCGCCGGGATGATCACCTCGGGGTTTCCTCTCGTCACTGGAGCAGTGACCGAGCTTTCGCGGCGCTTGCGTGGAGGGGCTCAGGCAGGTGGCTCGCCAGCGTTGGGTATCGAAGCAGCCCGTTGGCTGCTGAGTCTGGCCTTCTTGCCCTATGAGACGATCCTTATGGCCGACGCCATCGCTACCACCTTGGTCCGGCTGACCATCAGCCACAAACGTCTGCTCCAGTGGACCACAGCCGCTCACACCGTACGCCTGTTTGGGGCTGAGTCGAAGCTCGGTCTGCTCTGGAGGCGGATGGGAGGTGGGGCCGTGCTGGCCTTGATCACCACCCTCCTCGTGGGGCTGATGCGTCCCGTTGTCCTCTCGGTCGCTGCGCCGCTGCTGCTGATGTGGATCCTGTCTCCCACTATTGCTGGCTGGACCAGCAAGCCTGTGGAGAAAGATGAGCAGAAGCTCTCGAGCCGGCAGCGGAGACGATTGCGTCGTCTGGCTCGTCGCACCTGGCTCTATTTCGAGCAGTTCGTCGGCCCCGATGATCACTGGCTGCCCCCCGATCACTTCCAGGAGGAGCCCAGAGGCGTGGTAGCACGTCGCACGTCCCCCACAAACATCGGCCTCATGCTGGTCTCTACACTGGCTGCCCTCGACATGGGCTACATCGGCGTGATGGGGCTTGCTCTCCGCGTGGGCGATGCCTTTGACGGTATGGACGAGCTTGAGCGGTACCGGGGGCACTTCCTCAACTGGTACGATACGCGGGACCTGAGTACCCTGATGCCTCGTTACGTGTCAACCGTGGACAGCGGCAATCTGGCTGCGTCCTTGATCGCGCTGAGGCAGGGGCTGGAGGACGTACAGCGTCAACCCGCGATCCGGTGGGAGCGCTGGCGAGGCCTATGTGACACCATCGGCGTCCTGATAGAAGTCGTTCTCCGCGTTGAGCAGCGTGACGAGGTTGCGGAAGAGGCAAGGGCGTTCCGAGTCTATGCCAGGGGGTTGTCCGACAAGATTGCCGCGGCTCGTGAGGAACCGGAGCGCTGGACTCCCCTGTTAGACGAACTCGAGCAGGATCTGGCCGTCCCCTTCAATCAACGCCTTCAAGCGTTACTCGAGGCAGGTACGGAGCCTCTGGACACGGCAACCCTCCGCGATCTCCGCCTCTGGTCTGATCGGATTCACCTACACCTGCGCGACCTCCGTCTCGAGATACAGCGGATGCTCCCCTGGTTGTCCGCTCTCGATCAGCCTCCCTCAATTCTATCCGGGGAGGAGCCGGAGGCGGTAGGCGAGGAGACCCGTAGTCGAATTGCCTCGTTCGATCCATGGCACGCTCTCCTCGAGACGCTGTCACGACGCCCGCGTCTGAACGAGATCAGCGGAATCTGCAGGGCAGCTCGATCCCATCTCGAAGAACTGATCGCGCTCCTGGACAAGGAGCTCGACGCAACTGCGAGGGAGGATCAGCCTCGCCTCGTTGAGGCGCTTGAGGAGGCGCGCGACTGGTGCCGCAGTTTGGACGAGTCCCTGGAGGCTGCTGGAATGGCGGCTGACAGCCTTATGATCGGACTCGATGAGCACATCGAGCGGGCCGAACGATACGTCCAGGATATGGATTTCCGCTTCCTGTACGATCACCAGCGCGACGTGTTTCACATCGGGTACCGGGTGGACGCAGAAGAGCTCGATAGGAATCATTACGACCTGCTGGCGTCGGAGGCGCGGATCGCCAGTCTCGTGGCGATCGGCAGGCGAGATGTTCCGGTGCGTCACTGGCTTCACCTGGGGCGCCCCCTGGCCCGACAGGTCGGTCAGGAGCAGGGCATGCGCACGCTTCTGTCCTGGGGCGGGTCGATGTTCGAGTATCTGATGCCTGATCTGATGCTACGCCGCTACGAGGAGACGCTGCTCGACCACGCGAATCGGGCGGCAGTGCGCTATCAGATAGCATACGCCAAGGAGAAGGGGATACCATGGGGGATCTCCGAGTCCGGCTACTACCGCTTCGACACCCAGATGAACTACCAGTATCGGGGATTTGGGGTGCCAGGTCTGGGGCGCAAGCGGGGGTTAGGAGAGGATCTGGTGGTCGCCCCGTACGCCTCTCTCCTCGCTGTCGGACTCGTGCCGGAGAGCGTGCTTGAGAACGTCGACCGGCTGATTGATGAGGGGGCATTGGGACACTACGGTTTCTACGAGGCGCTTGATTATACAGCGTCTCGGCTGCCCATGGGGCGGAAACGGGCTCTCGTGAAGTCCTACATGGTGCACCATCAGGGGATGATCTTCGCTGCCCTGGCCAACTACCTGGATGACGAGACCATCGTGGGGCGAGTTCACGAGGATCCACGAGTGCAGAGCGTCGAGTTTCTGCTTCAAGAACAGGTGCCAGGCGAGGCGCAACTCGAGACTGTGCCCGAGGAGGGCGTCGGCCTTGAGAGGCCGGAGAGAGAGCGGGTGGAGCTGGAACCGTGGAAGGTCTCGCCGCGCGCTGCACTCCCCCAGGTCCACTTCCTTTCCAATGGCCGCTACGGCCTGCTCATCACCGCCGCCGGTGGCGGATACAGCGCCTATGCAGGGGGGCGTCGCGGTGACGGCGAGATGACGGCTCTGACGCGCTGGCGTGCGGATACCACCCTCGATTGCTGGGGGACCTGGCTCTACCTGCAGGATCTGGATAGCGGTGCTCGGTGGTCAGCGTCGGAGCAACCGACGCAGGTTCCGTCGGACGAGCAACAGGTGCGCTTCTATCCACACCAGGTTGAGTTTCGGCGACGCCATGGCGACGTGTCACTTCACACCCAGATCGTCGTGGTCCCAGAGGACGATGTCGAGATTCGACGTCTCCTGGTGACGAACCACAGCGATGAGTCGCATCGCCTGCGGATTACTAGTTATGGCGAGGTCGTGCTCGCCTCTCAGAACCAGGATCGCCGACACCCGGCCTTCAATAAGCTGTTCATCGGAAGCGAGTATGTCGAGGATCTCAACGCTCTCCTGTTCACTCGCAGGCCTCGCTCGGCCGATGAGGAACCTCTCACCATGGCCCACGTGCTCGTGACTTCGCCGGACCTGGCGGTCAGCCACCAGCACGAGGGTGACCGTGCTCGTTTCGTCGGTCGCGGGCGGACGACACGCGCGCCGGTTGCGCTCGAGGGCGAAACGGATCTGTCCGGCACCACGGGGGCCACCCTCGATCCTGTCATGGTGTTGGGGCAAGAGCTCGAGATGGCGCCTCACACGACAGCTCGGCTGGCCTACTTGACCCTGGTCGCCGAATCGCGGAAGGAGGCTCTCGATCTGGCCCGTCGGTACACAGCCTGGCCGCCGCTCGACCGTGCCTTCGATCAGGCTCACGCTCAGAGCGAGGTCGAGCTTCGTAACCTGGACATGGAAGTCTCGGACGTGGAGGACAGTCAGCAGCTGCTATCTGCCCTGCTCTATCCTCATCCGGCGCTCCGCGCGGCCCCCGACATCCTGGCGAAGAATGAGCGTGGACAGTCTGCCCTGTGGCCCTACGGGATCTCCGGTGACTACCCAATCCTGCTGTTGCGCATCGAGGATGAAGAGCGGCTCCCGCGGGTGCGCGAGCTGCTGCGTGCGCACACCTACTGGCGTGATCGGCAGCTCAAGATCGACCTGGTGATTCTGAATGAGAGGGACGTTGGATACGCCCAGGAGCTCAATGACCAACTGAACCAGGTCATCACCAAGATGGACAGCCACGCTTGGTTGAACCGCCGGGGCGGCATATTCGTCCTTCGCGCGGATCAGATGGATGAGCCGAGCCGCGTGCTCCTCCAAGCGGCGGCCCGGGTGGTGCTCGATGCCGATGCGGGTTCTCTGACGGAACAGGTCGAGGGCATGTTCGAGCGTCCCACTCGTCTGCCTGCCCTTACGCCTGCCGGTACCGAGGGCGAACCGCCGGCCATTCCACCGGTGGCGCGCCCCGACGATCTCCAGTTCGATAATGGCCTCGGGGGGTTCTCCGCCGATGGACGAGAATACGTCGTCTACCTCGACACAGCATCGGACGCTCGCAGAAGCGAGAATTGGCCGCCCGCCCCCTGGGTCAATGTCATTGCCAATCCATCCTTCGGGTTTCTCGTCTCAGAGACGGGGCTCGGCTACACCTGGGCTGCCAACAGCGGTGAGAATCGGCTCACGCCTTGGAGGAACGATCCGGTGTCGGACCCACCGGCTGAGGCCCTCTACTTGCGGGATGAGGAGACAGGCCGAATCTGGTCTCCGACGCCTCTGCCGGCGGGCGAGGACGGACCGTACCTCATCCGCCACGGTGCCGGGTATTCCCTCTTCCAGCACCACAGTCATGGGCTCAAGCAGCGGCTTCGCGTGTTCGCTGCCGCTGAGGCGCCGTTGAAAGTCATCAGGCTCAGTCTGGAGAACGCCTGGGACCGACCGCGACGTCTCACCGCTACGTTCTTCGCCGAGTGGGTACTGGGCATAAACCGCGATCAAGCGCAGCAGTATGTCGTCTCCGAGTACCATGCCGAGACCGGGGCTTTGCTGGCTCGAAACGCCTACAACCCCGAGTTCAGCGATCGGGTGGCCTTCGTCGCCGCCAGCACTGACCTACATGGCCTTACGGCTGATCGGACTGAGTTCCTGGGGCGGAACGGTGAGATGTCTCACCCGGCTGCTCTGGACCGGGTGGGCCTCGCAGGCCACGTTGAGCCCGGCCTCGATCCGTGCGCTGCGCTGCAGATCCACGTGGAGTTGGAGCCAGGCGAGAGGAAAGATGTCTTCTTCCTGCTTGGTCAGGCCGAGGACCGGGAGCACGCCCGCGAGCTGTTGAGCCATTACCAGGACGATGACGCTGTCGCGAGTGCATGGGAGCAGGTACAGGCCAGGTGGGACCACCTGCTCAACACAGTGCGCGTCGATACGCCTGATTCAGGCATGAACCTGTTGCTCAACCGCTGGCTGCTCTACCAGGCCCTGTCGTGCCGCCTGTGGGGGCGGTCTGCCCTCTACCAGTCCAGCGGGGCCTTCGGATTCCGCGACCAGTTGCAGGACGTGATGTCGCTGCTCCACGCTGCGCCGGAGCTCGCACGGGAGCACATCCTCCGCTCGGCGCGCCATCAGTTTGAGGAGGGCGATGTCCTCCATTGGTGGCATCCGCCGTCGGGTCGCGGGGTGCGCACCCGTATCAGCGATGACCTCCTCTGGCTCCCTTACACGACCGCCGAGTACGTGGAGGCGACCGGCGACGAGGCGCTCCTCGACGAACAGGTCGAGTTCCGCCGCGGCGATCCCCTCAAGAAGGACGAGGAGGAGCGGTACGGTCACTACGAGCTCACAGAGGAGACGGCCTCCGTGTATGAGCATTGCCTTCGTGCCCTCGATCGAGGGCTGACGTCCGGTCCCAACAGGTTGCCCCTGATCGGTGCCGGGGACTGGAACGATGGACTGAACCGGGTGGGCCTGAAAGGGAAGGGCGAGAGCGTCTGGCTGGGGTGGTTCCTCTGCGCCACCATGTCCCGGTTCGCGAAGCTGTGTGACCGCCGCGGGGACTCGGACCGGGCCGAGGAGTTGCGTCGGCGCGGGCGCGAACTCCAGGAGAGCCTTGAAGAGACGGCCTGGGACGGCGACTGGTACATCCGCGCTACCTATGATGACGGCACCCCGCTTGGATCCTCCGAGAGCGAGGAGTGCAAGATCGCATCGATGGCCCAGTCCTGGGCCGTTCTGTCCGGCGCAGGGGATCAGGAGCGCGTCGAGCAGGCGATGGCATCCGTCGCCGACCGGCTGATTCGCGACGAGGAGCCAGAAGGGCCAGCGAATGGCTTGATACTCCTCTTCACGCCCCCTTTCGACGAGACCCGGCGAGATCCCGGGTACATCAAAGGATATCCGCCGGGCATCCGAGAGAATGGGGGGCAGTACACGCACGCCGCGCTGTGGGCCGTCTGGGCTTACGCTGCGTTGGGACACGGGGACCGCGCCGTTGACCTGTTCCGGCTTCTCAACCCCATCTACCACAGCGACACAGCCGATAGGGCGCGACGCTACGCGGTGGAGCCCTACGTGGTGGCCGCGGACGTGTATAGCGCCGCGGAGCACCGGGGCGAAGGAGGGTGGACCTGGTACACTGGCTCGTCCGGGTGGATGTACCGTCTGGGGATCGAGGCGCTCCTGGGCTTGCGGAGACTTGGGGATGAACTGCAGATCGATCCGTGTATTTCAAGCGAATGGTCGCGTTATCGTGTGACGTACAGGTACGGCGAGACGGTTTATGAGATCCTGGTTGAGAACCCCGATGGCGTCAACCGGGGAGTGAAGGCGGCGATGCTGGACGGCGAGGACCTACCAGGGGGGAGTATCCCGCTGGTTGCTGACGGAGAGCGACATGAGGTCCGAGTTACGTTGGGTTAGGCCACGGGCCCCGGCCTCACGCCTTTCGTCCGGATGGTGCGTCCCTGTGTCGTCCAACCAACTTCCAACGTTCACAACCTGACTCAAAGTCGATTCCAACCGAATCCGTCATCAGTCAGGCGCCTTAGCTGGTATACTTGGTATGAGACAGGCGGTGGCCTGGGCTGAGTGAGCCTGGTCTGCTTTGCGTGCCAATATCCGTGGGGTGAATAACCTGTGAAAGGCGAGTTGACTCGATGACAAAGGAGACGATCATCGCAAGAGAGGAATTTCTGACGCCACGCAAGGTCGCGCAGGAGCAGGCGCACAGATTCGTGTCTCCCCGCGGCCGACTGCTTATCGCCAGCTGTCGGTCGGCGAGCGCTCTGGCGCGGAAGGTCGTCCGTCGATACGAGGACCTGCTGTCGGAAGGAGAGGAGCCCCAGAACGTGTCCTATCTCGACGGCATCGACTTCGAGTTCTCCGATGGAGAGACCTGTGTCCGTCTTGAGACAGACGTCAACGGGCATGACGTCTTTCTCTTTCAAGCGCTTCAGGATCCGGTGTCAGGTCGAAGCGTCGACCAAAACTACGTCGCCTTCCTTATTGCAGCGCGCGCGTTCCGCGAGTGGGGGGCCAATCGCGTCACTGGCGTACTCTCCTATCTGGCTTATGCTCGCCAGGACAAGCCAACCAGGTTCGAGCGAGAGCCGACCACGGCGGAGCTGATGGCGGATCTCAGCCTCGAAGCAGGGCTGGATCGGCTTGTCGTGTGGCACCCTCACACCGGGCGCGTCCACGGATTCTACGGCAGCGTCCCGGTCGATGGGCTAAGTCCTGTGGCTATGTTCACAAGACAATTCGCCAGTTTCCGGGCCCGGGACGACGTGATCGTTGTCGCTCCTGACGCCGGGGCCTCGAAGCTCATCATGCATGTGGCGCGGGCTCTCAACGTCAGTTCAGCGATCGCGTCCAAGTATCGCCCTCGGCCAGAGCAGGCGGAGGTCTCGGAGATTATGGGCAATTTCGAGGGAAAGGATGTCGCCATCGTTCTGGATGACATGATCAACACCGGGGGCACGGTCGAGGCAACTGTCAAGATGCTGGTTGAGCAGAAGGGCATTCGGGAGGTCCATCTGGCCGTGTCGCACAATCTCTGCGCCCAGTCGGCTCTCGAGCGCCTCTCGTCCCTCCATGCCGACTATCGCCTGCGTAGTGTCTCTGTGACAGACAGTGTGCCGCAGACGGCACCCTTCCGGGAGCTCCAGTTCCTCACTGTACGGTCCTTGTCGGATCCTCTCTGTTGGGCAATCAATCGTATCCACTACGATCGATCGGTCGATGGCTTGTTTGCCAGGCCAATAGGGGCCGGGGAGGCCTGAATCATGCCTGTGTATAACTCCGACGTCGTCGATATCTTCAACCAGGTGGCCGACCTTCTGGAGATCGAGGGGGCCAACCAGTACCGCGTCCGCGCCTACCGAGATGCCGCCCGCACCATTTCCACGATGTCCAGGAACGTGTCGGACATGGTGGAATCTGGAGAAGATCTGACCGAGCTCCCGGGCATCGGTGAGGACCTCGCCGGCAAGATTACGGAGATTGTCCGGACCGGGGACCTGAAGGCGCTGGAGGAGATCGAGCAGCGTACCCCGCCGACCCTGTCGGTGATGCTGGACGTGGCCGGCTTGGGGCCCAAACGCGTGCAGACGATCTACCAGGAGTGTGGTGTCACCACTCTTGAGGAGCTGCAGCAGGCCGCTGAACAGGGCGAGATTCGCGATCTACA
Organism: uncultured Anaerolineales bacterium; assembly: GCA_964597105.1. Classification (GTDB taxonomy): domain Bacteria; phylum Chloroflexota; class Anaerolineae; order B4-G1; family B4-G1; genus SKLM01. The sequence continues at coordinate 10,459 of CAZQXX010000002.1, read as the reverse complement.
CGGGCTGGGACCGAAGACGGAGAAGAAGATCTTGGAGGATCTCGAGCGCTGGAGCGGAGAAGAGCAGCGCACGCGGCGTGATGTGGCCGAGGAAAGGGTTGAGCCGCTCCTCGATTTCTTGCGCAATCTCGAGGCTGTCGAGAGGGCCGAGGCCGCCGGCAGCTACCGCCGCAGGAAGGAGACCGTGGGGGATCTCGATATCCTCACCACCAGCGATGCGGGCGAGGAGGTGATCTCCAGGTTCGTCGAGTATGAGGATGTCGCAGAGATCGTCTCCCAGGGCGAGACCCGCTCGAGCGTCGTCTTCCGGTCCGGCCTTCAGGTCGACCTCCGAGTTGTGGAGGAGCAGAGCTACGGGGCGGCCCTGCTCTACTTCACCGGTTCTAAGCAGCACAACATCACGCTCCGCAACATCGCCTTGGAACAGGGATGGAAGATCAACGAGTACGGCGTGTGGGACGTCGACGACGAATCCGAGGAGGCAGAGATGATCGCCGGCGCGAGTGAGGCGGGGATCTATCAGCTCTTCGATCTCCCATGGATTCCTCCTGAGCTCCGCGAGGATCGCGGCGAGATAGACGCCGCCCGAAAGGGAAGGCTTCCTGATCTCATTACCCTGGAGGACATCCAGGGCGACCTCCAGTCACATACCACTGCCAGCGACGGACAGGGGACCCTGGAGGAGATGGCTCGGGCGGCGCAGGCCCTTGGTCACAAATACCTCGCCATCACCGAGCACTCCGCCTATATCGGCGTCACCCAGGGCCTGAACGCGGAGGAGTTGGAGAAGCGGATTGAGGACATCGAGCGCTTGAACGAGACCATGGAGGACATCGTCCTCCTGAAAAGCGTCGAGGTCGATATCATGGAGGATGGCTCCCTCGACCTTCCGGATGATGTTCTTGAGAAGCTCGATCTGGTCATCTGCGCTGTCCACTCCCACTTCGATCTCCCGGCCGACGAGCAGACTGAGAGGATCATCCGGGCTATGGACAACCCTAACTGCACCATCTTGGCCCATCCTACCGCTCGTCAGATCGGAAAGCGGCCCGGATACGACGTCGATGTGGGGCGCTTGATGGACGCCGCGCTGGAGCGTGGATGCTTCCTCGAGCTGAACGCCCAGCCTGATCGTCTCGACTTGGACGATGTCTACTGCAAGATGGCGAAGGAGCGGGGGCTGAAGGTCGCCATCTCCACCGACGCTCACCGCACGGATGAGTTGAAGTTCTTGCGATTCGGCGTTGATCAGGCCCGGCGGGGGTGGCTCGAGCCGGACGATGTGCTCAACACCAGAACCTGGGATGACCTGAAAGCCCTGATCCAGAGGTAGCGCCCATCAGCGGAGCCTGATCGACCAGAGACCCAGAGGAGGTCATGATGTTTCCAATCGGTGATACCGACGTCCGCGATGCTGGCCTGGAAATCGTTACCATCCTGCTGGTCCTCGTCAACGTCGCTGTGTTCGTCGGTGAGCTCACAGTTCCGCAATCGGAATTGGAGACGTTCTTCGCTACGTACGGCGTGGTGCCGGCTCGAGTTCTGCGGGGAGAGCAGCTCTATTCCCTCTTCACCTCGATGTTCTTGCACGGCGGTTGGTTCCACCTGATCAGCAACATGCTGTTCCTGTGGATATTCGGCGACAACGTGGAGGCTGCTCTCGGGAAGGTCATCTACCCCTTGTTCTACGTCGCAGGTGGGCTCGCCGCGTCCATCGCGCACGTTGCCGTCAATCCCGCCAGTACGATGCCCAGCGTGGGAGCCAGCGGCGCCATCGGGGCAGTACTCGGTGCCTACGTCGTCATGTTCCCCCGGTCTCAGGTCAGGGTCATGCTCCTCCTCGGCTTCTTCGCTGTTATCCGTCGAGTTACGGCCGTCGTCTTTCTCGGCGTCTGGTTCGCCATGCAGTTCTTCAGTGGCGTTGCTAGCTTGGGTGCCGAGACGGCCCAGACCGGCGGGGTTGCCGTGTGGGCTCACATAGGCGGGTTTGTGTTCGGGCTGGTGGTCGGTCTCTTGTTCAGAGGTCGTGCCAAGGGCCTGGCCCTGGAGCAGGAACCCCGCCGTGACAGGAGGAGGCTCCTGTGACGGAGAAGGAAGCTCCTCCGGAGCTGAAGCCGCAGGTCTCACTGGATGCAATCGCGTCTCAGGACGAGGCCAAGGAGGCGATCGAACAGCTCCGCGAAGCGATTCGTTACCACAACTACCGTTACTACGTCCTCGATGATCCGATCATCTTGGACGCTGAGTATGACCGGTTAATGCAGGATCTTCAGACGCTTGAGGAGCGGTTCCCGGACTCGAAAACCCCGGACTCCCCCACCCAGCAGGTCGGCGGTGAGCCCCGGGACGAGCTCGGTCTGGTTGAACACCCCTATCCGATGCTCAGCCTGAAGGCGGTCTACGAAGAGGAAGACGTGCGAAGCTTCGATGAAACCTGTCGCGGTGACCTCGGCACGGACTCAGTCGTCTATACCGCCGAGCCGAAGTACGATGGCCTGGCCGTCGAGCTGATCTACGAACAGGGTCGGCTATCGACGGCGTCCACCCGCGGCGATGGGCAGACCGGTGAGGACGTCACCCCAAACGTGAGGATGATCAAGGAGGTCCCTCTCGCTCTGATGTCCCAGGAGGGAGTGTCGATCCCCGATCGATTGGTCGTACGAGGCGAGGTCTACATGCGGAAGGATGAGTTCCAGTCCTTCAATGAGCGGCGCGCTGAGGAAGGCAAGGACCGGTTTGCCAACCCGAGGAACGCCGCCGCTGGATCCGTCCGCCAGCTCGATCCCAATGTAACCGCCCGCAGGCCCCTCCATATTTTCCTCTACGCGGTCGCCAATGCCGACGATCTTGGCTTCGACACCCACTGGGATGTCGTACAGGCGTTGCCCAAGTGGGGGCTTCGAGCCAACCTCGACTACACGGAGCTATGCCAGGATGTAGACCAGGCGGTGGCGTATCACGAGGACATGGTGGACGGACGTGAAGACCTCCCCTACGAGATCGACGGCGTCGTCTACAAGGTCAACCGCCTGGATTACCAGGAGGCCCTCGGGGTTCGGACCCGAGATCCTCGCTGGGCCCTTGCCTACAAATTCGAGCCTCGCCGGGCCACCACCGAGCTGAGGGACGTTGAGTTTCAGGTGGGCCGCACCGGCCGGGTCACGCCAGTGGCAATTCTAGATTCGGTCCACATTGGAGGGGTGGAGGTCAGCCGCGCCTCACTCCACAACCAGAGCGAGATAGATCGGAAGGACATCCGTGTGGGTGACGAGGTGCTCGTCGAGAGAGCTGGTGACGTGATCCCCCACATCGTCAAGTCTGTGGCCACTGTAGAGGGGCGGACAGATGAGGAGGAGGCGCGGGAGAGAATCGAAATACCCGACCAATGTCCCGTCTGCGGCGGCCCGGTGGCCGTGAGCGAGGATAAGAAGCAGGCCCACTGTACAAACGTCAACTGTCCCGCGCGGCTCCGCGAGAGCCTCACCCACTACGCATCCCGGGAGGCGATGGACATCGAAGGGCTCGGCGAGAAACGGGCGGAGCAACTCATCCAAGCTGGTCTGATTGAGCGCCTATCTGACTTGTACGGTATCACGAAGGACGAGTTGGTGTCTCTCGAGCGCTTCGCGGATAAGTCTGCCCAGAACCTGATCAATGAGATCGAGGACAGTAAAGAGGCGGTGCTTGACCGCTTCATCTATGCCATCGGTATCCCGCTGGTCGGGGAGCACGTGTCGCAGGTCCTGGCCAGGAACTACGAGACGCTCGACGACCTCCTGCGTGCCTCTGAGGATGAGCTTCAGAGCATCAGCGATATCGGCCCCGAGGTCGCCCACAGCATCGCCACGTTCTTCGAGAACGAGCAGAACCGTGAGGTGATCAACGAGATTCGCGATGCGGGCCTCACGCTGGAGAATCCGCTGTACGAGGTAGGAGAGAAGGCAGGTCCGCTTGAGGGGCTGACCTTCGTCTTCACCGGCACGCTCGATCGCTGGACGCGGGACGAGGTCAAGCGGTACGTGGAACGGCTGGGTGGGCGCGTGACCTCCAGCGTGAGCGGGGAGACGGACTACGTCGTCGCCGGGCCGGGGGCCGGGTCGAAGCTGGACGAGGCTCGGGAGCGCGAGGTCCCGGTTATGGACGAGGAGGAGTTTGTGGATTTTGTGGGGGAGCGAGAGTGATGCAGGCAAGGCAGTCGGGACAAACGGCTGAGAGATCGCCGGAGCAGACGGCGACGCGTCTCGTCGCTCAGCTGACGGGCGAGCTACGGCACAACGAGGATGCCGAGACGGCCATTGACGTGTACAGGACGGCCAATTGGATCATCGGCCAGCTAGAGGAGGTCAAGGAGGCCGCCCTCGATCTCGCTGAGCAGGATCTGCAGCAACGAGGGATCGACAAGTTGAGCACCCCCACCGGATCCGCTGGTTGGACCGAGCCGCAGGTGAGGCAGCTCGACGAGGACGCCTGGGAGCGGGCTCTGGCGAAGAACCCTCAGTTGAGGCGGATCCAGCGCGAGTTCGAGGCGGCCGAGACAGCTATCGAGCGCGCTCAGGAGCCCTTCAAGGAGCTGCCTGAGTCACGCTTCTATATTCGATGACGAAGGCGTGCGACTGTTTCGACACCCGGCAGCTCGTCAGGTCGGGAGACGCTATCCTTGCCGGTGCATCGGCGATGCCTGCACCTAATGTCCAACCAGAGTGTTGAACAACCAGGAGGAGATATGGAGATGGAACGTGAAGAGACGACGACAGAAGAGGAGAGGACGTCAACCAGCCGTGGCCTCGGCTTGAGCATCATAGTGGGGGCTCTGCTCGGCTACGTTGCGGGCAAGCTGATCCTGAATAGGCCCGCCCTGGGGACTGCCCTTGGCCTCGTCCTTGGGTTCGTCACGAGCTCGTCCGACGAAGAGGAGTAGCCGTTCGGAGCGCCCTGGAGGGCACGCTCCAGGGCGCCCTCCAGGGCATTGTTGTGTCCTTTCACCTGTTCTCTCCCCGAAGGTCGCCCGCGGGTTTCCACCGGCGACTCCTGATAGGGAGCGTGAGGGATCCAGTCCTGGCACGGACGTCATAGTATACGTAGACTCATGACAGACTGGCAGCGGAAGATCGCTCCCTATGTCAGGGCTATCGAGAGGCGGTACGATGCCTTGAAGTACCGCCTCTATTACGCGTTGGGAGGGCCGGGCCCGATCAGGATCCAGCCTTATCACGGCTACGGGACGCCTGAGCGCTTCTATCTCATGGGCCGCGTGCTCGAAGACCGTGGAGTCGCTCCGCCGAGTGAGACCGATAGCTGGTGGACGAACCTGATCAACATGGTGAAGCGCCTCCAGAGCCGGGAGGTCCCCCATGCCCACCTCATAGCACGCTTCCAGGATGTGGAGCAGACTATGACTGCCGATGAGGAGGGGATGTTCGAGTGCGTACTTGAGCCTTCCCAGCCTGTTTCCTCCGATAAGCGGTGGCAGTCTGTCGAGCTGGAGCTTGTCGAGCCGGTCAGTGAGGGGCAGCCCGGTCCTGTTCGGGCGACGGCCCCCGTCCTCATCCCGCCGCCGGATGCGCCCTTCGGGGTCATCAGTGACATCGACGACACGGTCATCCAGTCGGACGTGGGGGACTTCCTTCAGATGCTCGGCACCGTCCTGTTCGGCAATGCCCGAACGCGTCTTCCTCTGCCAGGGGTGGCTGCCTTTTACCGTGCTCTCCATCGAGGCCCTCACGGGGATGCCAAAGCGCCCATGTTCTACGTGTCGAACGGCCTCTGGAACCTGTACGATCTTCTCGAGGACTTTTTCAGGATGAACAACATCCCCGGCGGCCCGGTGCTTCTCCTGCGCAACTGGGGTGTGTATCGGGACGAGATACTCCCGACCCGCCAGCGAGAACACAAGCTGGGGCTCATCCGGCCCATCCTCGATACCTACGCCGATCTCCCTTTTATCCTCCTCGGAGACAGTAGCGAAGCGGATCCCGAGATCTACTGCACCCTCGTGGACCAGCATCCCGACCGCATCCTGGCTGTGTACATCCGCACTGTGAGTCCTGATCCGGAACGTGCGCGTGCCATTCGTGCGCTGGCTCAGGAGGTGGCAGCTGCAGGGAGAGAGCTGGTATTGGCCGACGACAGTCTTTCGATGGCCCGCCACGCCGCTCGAAAAGGCTGGATTCCGTACGCAGCCCTCTCCGACGTGGCGGCAGCACAGCTGCGGGATCAGTCTTCTGCGGCGTCCGCGGGCGGCTCTTATCCCTCGAATCGCGCTGAGAAAGTGATAAAAGGCCGCGGCGGTCTGGAAGAGGGTGCCGTCCGAGCGATCCTCGAAGATGCTACCGAGGGAGAGGCGCCGACCGTCATCGTTCAGTCCGATGGACCAGATTAGGCCCGCATCTCCTCCCACGAAATTCCAACTTTTCACAACCAAACCCAAAAGGAACCCCAACCCATTCCGTACGCAGCGCGAGACGTTTTCTGTTACACTAGAGATGGTACGATGAAACTCACGTTCCTGGGTACACGGGGGAACATCGAGGCGCGGACCGTACGGCACCGTATGCACAGCTCGATGAAGGTCTCCTACTACGAGGCCCAGGTCATCATCGACTGCGGCGAGGATTGGCTGGATGAGGTTGGAGACTGGGAGGTCGACGCTGTCGTTGTGACACACGCGCATCCGGATCACGCCTTTGGCCTGAAGGAGGGTGCGCCATGCCCTGTCTACGCTACAGAAGCGGCGTGGGAGACGATGGACGCTTTCGACATCGAGCAGCGGCGGACGATGCCGGAGCGACAGCTCATAACAATTGGCGGAGGGGGACAGTCGCCCGGGATCCGTTTTGAGGCGTTCCCCGTCCTCCACTCCACCCGGGCGCCTGCTGTGGGGTATCGCGTCAGCGCTGGAGAGGTCGACATCTTCTATGTGCCCGATGTCGCGTGGATTGAGGATCGCCAGGCCGCGCTGTCTGGGGTGCGGGTCTACGTGGGTGACGGAGCGACGGTGACGCGCTCGATGGTGCGGAAGCCAGGTGACGTCATCATCGGCCACGTGCCCATCCAAACTCAGCTCACCTGGTGTCACAAGCTCGACGTCCCTCGGGCCATTTTCACCCATCTGGGGTCCGAGATTGTAGAGGGCGACAAACGAACCCTTCGGGCTGAAATGCGGAGCCTGGCGGACGAACGAGACCTATCCGAAGTAGATATCGCTTACGACGGCATGGAGGTCGTGTTGCGTTGAGTGTCCCGGCGGCGAGCTGTGACGACAGTGAAGCCGTCAAGTTTTTGAGGATCTGACGGGGCGCCAGGATCTCAACACGAATGTCCAGACGATTCAAGTGATTTCGGGAAGAGATAGGAGGATTCAACGATGTCAATGATATTTGGGGCGAATCGACTGGAGGAGTTGGTCGGGCTCGTGTCCGGCCTCGACTTGGACAAGAGTGATCTGCAACGACTCTCGGATCTTGTGAGCGACAAACTCTATGACCTTCTACTAGTGGGGGTGCAGCACGCCAGCTACGACAACCGGGACCTCATAATGGAGCCGGATCTGCCGTTGACCCGGGGGCTGCGCGAGAGTATGCAAGACTTCGAGTTGTACGAGGAAGAGCTGGATATTGATCCGGTATTGGAGCAACTCGCGACCTACCCCCTGCTGGAACGTGAGCCGAGTCAGGAAGTGATCGACCTGCTGCCAGACATTATCGGAGCGCTGATTCTGGTGACCGCTCAGTTGATGACCGTTGTAGATCCGGATGTCGCCAATCCCGATGATGAGACGTGGGATCGGACGACAGAGGCGCTCGATCTTCTGATCTAGACACGGGACGGCACTCCGATCCGTGGAGTCTGTGAGTGGAGCAGAGCGAGAGGGACCAATAGAAAGGCAAGATGTTCAAGGATAGGCGAGACGCTGGCAAGCAGTTAGCGCAGGAACTAGAGCCCTACCGCGGCGAGGACGTGCTGGTTCTGGCGATACCCCGGGGTGGCGTGGAGGTGGGGTATCAGGTCGCGAAGGACCTGGACGCCGATCTGTCCCTCCTCATTGTCCGCAAGCTGCCTTATCCGGATCAGCCAGAGGCTGGGTTTGGCGCCGTCGCCGAGGACGGCAGCACCGTGATTCTCAGGGATGCCACCCGCTGGCTCTCCGACGAAGCTATTGAGCGGGTTATCGACGAACAACGGCAGGAGATCCAGCGGCGGCTCGCGGTCCTCCGGCGAGGAGAGCCCCTTCCCGATGTGGACGGCCGAACCGTTATTCTCGTCGACGACGGGATCGCCATGGGATCGACGATGCAGGCTGCCATTAAGTGCTGTCGGCACGGGAGCGCGCGGAAGATCGTTGTCGCTGTCCCGGTCGCGGGTCGCGAGGTCGCGGAGCGGATCGGGGGCGAGCGGGATGGGATGGCCGATGAGATTCTGGTGCTGGAGCAACCGAAGTTCTTCCGCGCCGTCGCCCAGGTGTACGAGCGCTGGTATGACGTGCCCGACAGCGAGGTTACCAGTCTTATGGAGAGATGGCGAAGCGAAAGCGGCGGAGAAGGGTAAGCTACGCGTACCCGCACCCGCCTTCCCTTGAAGAATCAGGAGACCATATGGCAGAGTTTGCGGACAGAGGACAAGCCGGCCAGCAGCTGGCTGAGGAACTGTCGGAATACGCGGATCAAGAGGACGTCGTCGTCCTGGGACTCCCCAGGGGCGGAGTCCCTGTCGCTTTCGAGGTGGCCCAGGCGTTGGACGCGCCCCTCGACGTATTCGTCGTCCGGAAGCTGGGGGTGCCGGGTAATCCGGAGCTCGCGATGGGCGCCATCGCGTCCGGGGGCGTTCAGGTGATGAACACGGGCGTGGTCGAGAGGCTCGGCATCTCTGAAGCGACCATCGAGCGAGTGGCGCAGGAGGAACGGGAGATATTGGAGGATCGTGAACAGATCTACCGTGGGGCTCGTCCCAGCATCGATCTCGGTGGGAAGACTGTTATCCTGGTGGATGACGGTCTGGCCACGGGAGCCACCATGCGCGCCGCTGTCTCCGCGTTGCGCGAGCACAACCCGCAGAAAATCGTTGTGGCCGTCCCCACGGCCCCGCCCGACGTCTGCGCTGAGTTTGAGGACATGGTTGACCGGGTGCTCTGTCTCACGACGCCTCGTCCCTTCTTTGGCGTCGGGGGTGCGTTCCGGGATTTCTCCCAGACGACGAACGAACAGGTGCGAGACCTGCTCCAGAGAGCGCCGGGCTAGGTGCCCCCCAGGGAATCGAACGCCGCCGGCGACGTAGCTGAAGATGAGAGATAGAAGCAAGGAGGAATGAGCAAGTGCGAGATGTGAGACGGAGACCCAGGTCAGTGCTGAGAGCTATGCTGTCTACTTTGTTTGTAGGTGTCCTGCTGCTGGGGTGCGCTCGGGGTCAGACGGAGGAGACGCCGACGGCTGAGACGGTTGAGCCCAGCCCGTCACCTACGGCGGGAGAGGGTTCGACGCCGTCCAGCGTGACCGTGATTGTCACACCGAGGAGCGGTTCACCGGGAACAGAGATCCAGGTGATGGTCGCCGGCTTCCCGCCAGAGACTGACATTGAGCTCGGTCTGGGGCGGAGCGACTCCGAGTACGACGTCGTGGCCAGCCCCCGCGCCGACTCTGCGGGTGCGCTCGCCACCAGACTTGCCATCCCGTCGTCTGCAGAGCCCGGAGAGGAGTGGGTGGTCGTGGCGACCACGCCGGACGAGACCGTTCGTGCCGTTTCGAACCCCTTTGAGGTCGTCGCCTCGCCGTATGATCCCCGGGTGCAGCTGTCACCCACGAGCGGTCCGCCGGGAACAGAGGTTGAGGTCACGGCCGAAGGGTTCCCTCCCGATGAGACTGTTGAGGTGGGCCTGGGCCGGGAGGACTCCGAATACGACGTGGTGGACGTGTTGGAGAGCGATGGGGACGGCGCTCTGGTCACCGGGGTTTCCATTCCCTCCTACGCAGAAGTCGACGAGCGCTGGGTCGTCGTCGTGGTGACCGAGGATGGGCCAGCGGAGGCCGTGTCGAACGTCTTCCAGGTTACCGAGATCGAGTACGAGCCAGGTGTCGATATCTCGCCGGGTGAGGGGGCGCCTGGCACGGACGTGCGCGTCACCGCCCGAGGGTTCCCGCCGAATAGCGCCGTCGAGATCGGTATCGGTCGTGTCGACTCCGAATACGACGTCATTGCCCGCGCGAGAACGGGTGCCGACGGTCGGGCCGAGACGCGGATAACTATTCCCGAGTTTGTTGATCCGGACGATCGCTGGGTCATCGTCGTCGCTGCGGAGGATGGACAGGTGAGTGCGATCTCTGACGAGTTCGACGTCACGCCGTCGGTGACACCGACGCCCTCAGGGTTCACCCGGACGACAATCTATCTGGTGGCCGTTGGCGACGAGGGCCGGCTTGGGGAGGAGTTCGGCTGTGGCGATAGCTTGGTGCCCGTCGAGGTCGAGATC
>CAZQXX010000001.1:39837-55742 GCA_964597105.1 uncultured Anaerolineales bacterium | reverse complement strand
AGGGCGAGGATGATAAAGCTCTACCAGGGAACTTGTGATCTACGCCATCTGCGCTAGAATGAGCGGCAGGTTACCGTCATCACAGGACAGGCTCTATGAAAGACTCATATCCTCTAGGCAAACTTCCCGCCGAGCATCTGGCCCGGCTCTTCGCACGCTACGTGGGCTCCGACGAGCGGATCATCGTGGGCCCGGGGATCGGGCACGACGCGGCGGTCATCTCCTTCGGGGACCAGTACCTCGTGGCCAAGACGGATCCCATCACCTTCGCCACGGACGAGATTGGGTGGTACGCAGTCCACGTGAACGCCAACGACGTGGCGTGCGCGGGGGCGACACCGCGGTGGTTCCTGACCACCCTGCTCCTGCCTCAGTCCACCACGGACGAGGCGCTGGTGGACGAGATTTTCGAGCAGATCGCCGAGACCTGCGAGCAACTGGACATCACACTGGCGGGCGGCCACACGGAGATCACCCACGGGTTTGACCGGCCGATCATCGTCGGCTTCATGCTCGGCGAGGTGTCCCCGGAGGCGCTGGTGCGGCCGGACGGGGCGCGACCGGGAGACGCCCTGATCCTGACGAAAGGGATCGCGGTGGAGGGGACGGCCATCATCGCCCGAGAGAAGGGGAGCCAGCTCGAGAGCGTCGACCCCTCACTGGTGGAGCGAAGCCGCGGCTTCCTGCACGATCCGGGAATCAGCGTGGTGGCGGATGCAGCGGTCGCGACAGCGGCGGGAGAGGTGCACGCCATGCACGACCCCACGGAGGGAGGGCTGGCGACGGGACTGTGGGAGCTGGCTGACGCAGCGGGCGTCGGGCTGCGGGTGGATGAGGCCGCAGTCCCTGTTCTGCCGGAGACGGCGGTGCTATGCGACGCGCTGGGTCTGGATCCGCTGGGGCTGATCGCCTCGGGGGCGCTCCTGATGGCGGTCCCACCCGACCAGGCGGATGCCGTCGAGGGAGCCCTGGAGGACGCGGGGATCGCTGCGGCACGGATCGGTCAGGTCGTCGAGCGCGAAGCGGGGATCACACTGCGGACTGGAGAAGGCACCCAGCCACTACCCCGCTACGACCAGGACGAGATCACCCGGCTGTTCGAATAGAGAGGCGCCCCTCGCTTCCCAGGGGCCGGCCCTCTGCTACCCGAGGGCCTGGGCGTGAAGGAAAGCTCTCGTCTCCTTGGTGTCCTCCCGGACGAAGCGCACTCCCAGGGGCCGGCCCTGCTACCCGAGAGCCTGGGTCTGAAGGAAAGCTCTCATCTCCTCGGTGTCCTCCCGGACGAAGCGTATTCCCCACAGGGCGAGCACGCCGCTCACGATGGCCATCAGCGGCGCGAGGATCATGCCCTGCCGAAGGTCGCCGCTCCGGTCGGAGAGCCAGCCGATTAGAGCGGGAGCCGTCGCATTCCCCAGCACGTGGATCAGCAGAAGATAGACGGCCATCGCCGTAGCGCGGAGATGAGGCTTGACGACCTGGTGGATGAGCGGGGCGATACAGGGGATGTAAGCCGCGAAGAAGAACATGGCCACACCGCCCAGGACCACGAAAGGAACCCGAGCGGCGGTCAGCACAGCGGCCAATGCTACAGGCCCTCCGATGAGGCTACTGATGCTGATGGTGAGCAGGCGCCCGGCCGGGGTGCGATGGAGGAGCCAGTCGGCAGCGTGCGCTCCGGCGAGAATGCCCGCGCCGCCGGCCGCGACGGTCAGGATGCCGGCGAGAAGCCCGAAGGAATCGGCCGAGAACCCGTGCAGCCGGACCGCAAAGCTGGGGAGCCAGTATATCATCCCGGCGGCCGCGAAGGTGTTGAGCGTTCCCGCCGCGTAGGTCGCCAGGAGCGTCGGGGTTGAGGAAACCATGCTCACGAGCTCGCCTGTGGAGACCGCGGAGTCGGACCCGCTGTCCACCTCAATGCCCAGAGCGTGGTAGTCGCTGGCCCCCTTATCGGGCTCGGGAAGATACCAGACCACGACGGCGATGAGGAATCCGGGCAGCGCCGCCAAGTAGAAGGCTGGCCGCCAGCCGAGGGCACTGCCGACGACACCCCCCAGGACGTATCCGGCAGCGGACCCAAGCATGACGCCCAGGTCGTGGATGCCAATCACGCGCCCTCGGCGTTCGGGTGGAAAGACGTCGGAAAGCCAGGCGAGGGCGGAGGGACCGTACCCGGCCTGGCCGAGGCCGAGCACCCCTCGCCCGAACAGGAGCACGGCGTAGGAGCGGGCAGCACCGGTCACGGCCATGGCGCCGCTCCACACGGCCATAGCGAGTGCGATCACCCGACGACGGAGCCAGCGGTCGGCCAGCAGGGCCAGCGGGACGTGACCCAGGGCGTAAAGAACCTCAAAGGCGCTGCCGAGGAGCCCAACCTGAGCGTCGGATAGGTGCCAGTAGCTCCTCAAGAGGGGCGCCAGGGCAGCCACTATCTGGCGGTCCATGAAGTTGGCAAAATTGGCGCTGAAGAGCACGACGAGGGTCACAACAGCCAGGCGTTCTGTTCTGTTCTCGATGTCTCCTCCATCCCGGGTGGGAGCGCGTGCATCGCGGACATTCTGCCTCCGCGACCAGCGGAGACAAGCCAGGCCGGAGTGGCGAGTACCACTCCGGCCTGTGATCCACTGCGAACGTGCAGTCGGAGCGGCTATTGGATCATGATGGTGACGCTGGTCTCACCGTCCTCACCGGAAATATTGAGCATCAACTCCCGATCGTCCTTCGACCAGCGCTGGGTAACGATGCTCTCCATGTCATCCTCCTGCTCCAGGGTCCAGCCCTGGGCAGCCAAGGCCTCTGCGTAGAAAGCGGCGATGGTCGGGACGTCGTCGGACGATGAGAATGACGTCATCCCCTCCATACTGAAGCTGTCCCGGGCGTCGGGGTACGCGGGGACATCCTCAGGAAGGCCGCTCTTCTCGGCGCCCTCCGGTGGCTCGATGGTGATAGGGGCGTTGACGTCGTACAACTCATAGAACAGCTCGCTCCTTCCAGTCCGCTCCCCGCGCTTCTCGGTCCACGACATCTCGAACCGGACTGTGAAGCCGGACAGGTCGGACTGATCGGCGATCCAGGCGTCGCCCCTGACATCGGAGACATCGCCTTCGGCGGCAAGAAGCGCCGCTTCCACGTTCGACAGCGTGAGGCGATAGTGGCGGGACTGGATGCCGTTGACCTCCTCTCGTCCGACGAACTCGGCACGCGCATCGTCCGTCACGTCAGTGGGATCGAACCACATGGCGTCTCCGAAGCCGCTCAGCACATCCTCCGGGTCGGCGTCCACCTGGCTGCACGTATCTCCGCCGCAGTACCAGGCTTGATCCCCAATCTGAACGAACTCGAAACCGTCACCGTCCTCGTCCCCGACCATCACCAGGCGCTGTGCCTGGGGATTGCGGGTGCGGGCCTGCTCCATCTCCGTCCTCTCAGCTTCGCCCTCATCGGGGAGCCACTGGACGCGACTGCGGGTACGATAGCTCTCCAAAGCGGAAAGGGCATCGGGATCCACGTCCAACGCCTCCGCATCCCCCTCCACGTCGCCGGACTCGGTCTCCTCCGATACTCCGCCCTCCGTTTCACCGGCTGTCTCGTCGCCGACGACTGTGGCTACCTGAGAGGCCTTTGTAGCCGCCTCCTGACCCACGTCGACAGCCTTCTCTGCCGCTCCGAAGATTGAGCAGGCGAGCGAGGTGAGCACCAGAAAGATGAGAGGGAACCAGATCTTGCGTTTCATGTGTTGTCTCCTTGGGTAGTAGTATGCCGGTATGCGTACAGGTCTCGAACTGGAGCGCGAAAGTATAGCATGCGATGGAGAGGCGTCAAGAGGCGTGCGCGACCGAGGAAAGGTGCCAGGCACCACAGCGGCGATCCAACGCGGCTTCGGCAAGTGACAGGCAAAACGCCGGCGCTTCGGCGGCGCATTTGGCAAGGGTCAGGCACTATGGAGGCGCTCTATGCAGGAGCGGTGGCTTCGCCGGAGGGGTCGCTACCGTTCAGAAGCTGGCGGATGTCAAGGGGCTCGCCCTTCGATGCGTCGCGAACCAGGGACAGGGCTCCCTCCGGACAGGTGGAGACGCACACGCCGCAGCCCATGCAGGCCTCATCGTCGACGACTGTACGCTCGCCGTCTAGAGAGAGGGCGCCGAACTGACAGGCGCCGACGCAGGCCCCACACCCCAAGCACAGCCCGTCATCCGCGCGGGCGACGTATCCGGAGGGCGCCAGCATAGGCACGCCGGTGCGATGGGCCTGCATCGCCCCGCAGCAGCACGCGCAGCAGTTGCAGATGGCGTAGAAACGCTCCAGCATGGCGTCCTTGAAGAAGGCGTGGTGCACGTGCCCGCGCTCATTCTCGGCCCGGAGGATCTCCAGCGCCTCATCCGGCGAGATCCACCGGGAGCGACGGGGATGATGCTCGATGATGAACCCGGCGAAGGGCTCGCCGATGATGAGACAGACGTCGAGGGGCTCACAAGGGTCGGGCCGGCTGGCGCGACAGGGGCAGTCGAGGACGGCGATGTGATCGGGGTTCTTGAGCACGATGTCCCGGGCACGCGTGTAGGGAACAACCTGCTCCAGGTCGGTCAGACGGATCTCCTCGCCGACGCTCACCAACTGGGCAGCGTGCTCGAGGGGCACGACTTTCCCGTGATAGCCATCGGCGAAGGCGGCTCCCCCGTCGGCGTCCGGCTCATGCGATCCCCGATCGAACGCGCCGATTATCCGACGTGCGATAGGCCCCAGGATTCGGGCGAGAGGGTGCTCGCCTGTCCCGACGCCGATGTAGAGGTTGGGCCAGCGGGCGTAGACGTAGCCGTGTACCCGGTCGAACCAGGAGAAACCGGGAATCCCCTTAGCTTCCTCCAGGAAGGCACGGGTAGACGGAGACAGGAGCGACCAGGGCTGCTGCCTCGTATCCTCGTCGCTCCCTCCCACTGGAGGCGACATGCTACTCGCCCGGCTCCGGACCGACGGTGGGTGCGGGGGTCTGCTCGGCGGCGACGGGGCTCTCCCTCTGGAGAGACGAGAAGATGGCCCCACCAGCCGCGCCGAGAGCGACGGCCAAGACCATCCCCAGCCCGCAGCAGAGAGCGGCACCGGCGATGCCGAGCGCCGCGGGGCCAACACCGATGTTGGGCCAGGGATACCGCATACCGGGAGGGAATTGGCGGAACTGGCGCCGGAGGGTGGCCTCAGCGCCGGGCCCGGTGAAGCGGACGAGGTTGATGATCATGAGGCTGAAGCCACCGGCCAGCCCTGTGATAAGGCCGGCGACAGCCCCGGCGCCGGCGCCCTGGCCGACGTCACGGGGAGATTCCGCCCAGTAGGCGGCCAGAATCCCAACAGCGAGGTAGAGCACGAGGGAGAGAACGGCGGTGACGCATCCCAGAAGCGGGACCACTGACAACAGAGAGAATAGGATAGCGACACCCGCGCCAATCAGACCAGCCTTCAGACCTGCCGACATTGGGTCCTCCTTGAATGGCTCCTGCCCGATCGCGTTCGATCGGGCGTGATCAATCGTTGGAAGAGAGCGCGTCGATGGTAGTATACACCAGGCCGCCGAGGCGACAAGGCGGTCATCAGATTCCGGGCCGAGGTATCGGCTAGGCGCCGCGGAACTTGTTGGTGATCGGCAGACGGCGGTCCTTGCCGAAGGCGCGGGGCGTGATACGGACGCCGGGCGGCGCTTGACGGCGCTTGTACTCGTTGGCGTCGACCATGTCGATGACGTCGCGTACGAGGGATTCATCGTATCCCAGCGCGACGATTCCGTCCACACCGACGTCCCGCTCCACGTAGGCCTCCAGGATCAGGTCGAGGAGGTGGTAGGGAGGCAGGCTATCGGTGTCCTTCTGGTCGGGACGCAACTCCGCCGACGGTGGTCGCGTGAGCACCCGCTCGGGAATGACCGGACCGTCGGGTCGGTCATTTCGCCAGCGGGACAGCTCGTAGACCAGGGTCTTCGGCACGTCTTTGATCACAGCGAAGCCCCCGGCCATGTCGCCGTAGAGGGTCATGTAGCCAACGCTCATCTCGCTCTTGTTACCCGCGGTGAGCACCAGCCAGCCAAACTTATTGGAGAGAGCCATCCACAGATTGCCCCGCGTGCGTGCCTGGAGATTCTCCTCGGTGGCGTCCGGTTCTTCGTCGGCGAAGACGTCGGATAGGGTATCAAGGTAGGCCTGGAAGACTTGCTCGATAGGAAGAACAAGGTAGTCGATGCCCAGGTTCTCGGCCAGGCGCATCGCGTCCGACTCGCTGAAGTCCGCCGTGTAACGGGACGGCATCATCACCCCGGTGACGTTCTCGGGTCCGAGGGCGTCGGCGGCGATGGAGGCCGTAAGGGCAGAGTCGACACCGCCGGAGAGACCGATGACCACCCGCTCGAAGCCGTTCTTGCGGGCGTAGTCGCGGGTGCCGAGGGCCAGGGCCCTGTAAATCCCCTCCAGGCGCGGCAGGGGCTCCGATATCACGCTCCCGGAACGCGCTGTCTCACGCTCACGGGAAGCGAATCCGTTCGCCGAGAGCTCGACGCACGGCACGTCGAGCGCTGGTTCCTTGCGGCCCCGGGGATCGTGGAGACGGCGGCGGAAGACACGGTGCAGATCGACGTCGGTGACGAGGAGATCCTCGTCGAACTGAGCGGCGCGGGCCATCAGCTGGCCGCTGGCATCGAAGACGACACTGCGACCATCGAAGACGAGCTCGTCCTGACCGCCCACCAGGTTGCAGAAGGCCACGACGCTGACGTTGTCGGCGGCGCGGGTGGCGAGCATCCTCTCGCGGTCGCTCCCCTTCCCGGCGTGGTAGGGGGAACTGGCGATGTTGATCAGCACCTGAGCACCGGCGCGGGCTTGATCCTGCGCCGGGCCACCCGGATACCACATGTCCTCGCAGATGGTGACGCCGATGGAGGCGCCCCCGAGGGAGAACACCACATTCCGATCGCCTGCACGGAAGGTCCGGTCCTCGTCGAAGACTGCATAGGTGGGTAAGTAGTGCTTCTGATAGACATCCACCAACTTGCCACGGTGAAGGATCGCGGCAGCGTTGTAGACGTCGGACTCTGCGAAGGCAAAGCCCACGATGGCGGTTATGCCGGAGGTGGCAGCGGCGATGGTATCCACCGCCTGGCGGTTGGCCGCCAGGAAGGACGGCTTCAACAGCAGATCCTCGGGTGGATAGCCGGCTACAGCGAGCTCGGGAAACGCGACGAGGTCGGCACCCGCCTCGCGGGCACGCTGGATATAGGCGATGATCTTCTCAACGTTCCCGTCGATATCCCCCACGACGGGATTGATCTGGGCCAGAGCCAGGCGCAGGATGGACATAGATCACCTCTTCCGACCAGCGTGGTCTCAGACAGAACGGTGTGGGGGCGATTATACGACACCAATGCCATCATCGCCAGCACCCGGATTCCCGTCCACCTGGATCCGCCGAGCGGCGGAAGACGGTCAGGACGCCTGACTCCGGACGAAGGTCAGCACGTCCTCCCCGTCGCCGTACCAGATTCTCAGCTGATCGTCGGTCACCTCGACGTCCCCGGCGGTCCGCAGGGCCTCAAAATACTGCTGCTCCTGTTCCATGACCTCTTCGGGGGAGCAATAGACCTCCGTCGAGATGATCTCGCTGAAGGATATCGTGCCATCCGATACCTGGTACCGGGCGCCGAAGGAATTGCAGCCACCAGATCCACCGGCCTGCCCTCCAGATTCAAAGTTGAGCGTGACCTCCGTCTCCTCAATGACCGGGGTCTGAGACCCGGGATCGCCGTAGGAGACTAATCGCCAGCGGGTGTCCTCCAGCTCGGACGCGTCCCCATTCGCGAGGGCACACGCCGACAGGGCCAGGATCAAGACGCCGCTGATCACGACCACCGAAGCTCGAGTCAGATCTCTCATCATCTTCAACCTCCTCACAGACTATCGCGATTCTGTATGACGCACTGAACATATGGGACCAGTATACCAGACAAAGAGACCCTCAACGGTTGATCATAGTTGGAGGTGGGATTGGGGTAAGTTTGGCATGGGTTGGAATCCGGTTGAGGGGAGCCCGCGTTAGAACGGGGCGAAGCCGTCCCTCTCGAAGATGGACGGGGCTCCACGGCCTCGCACATCGAGGATCCGGGCGTTGGCGAAGTAGGGGAAATCGAAGTCCGTCACCTCGCCAGCTCGCTTTCCTGGTATGGGCATCAGGCGGGCCGTCAGAGCCTTGTCCGCCACCAGGGACAGGGTGGCGACGTCCAACAGAATGGATGACACCTCGTCGACCGTCACATCGCCGGGCAGAGGGATCGTATCGAGGCCGGTGCCGCAGACGGTCGAGTAGAGAAGGAGGCTGTCGAGCGTGTATAGGCTCTCAGCGCTGCGGTCAGCCAGGACCTGATCCTCCAGAACGGGGAGCATCACGCCGGAGAACCCACAGCGGGTGAAGCGAGCCGCCTGTATCGCCCGCTTGATGAGGGCGACGGCAAAGAGGGTGCCGCTGCTTCCGAATGCGCTGACGCCGAGATCCTCGACGGCGCGGCCGATGCTCCGGGCGGTCTCCGGGAACGGGGCGAGCGAGAAGTCGATGCCGCCGAAGCGGAACCCGACGTCCTCCTCCAGGGACCGACACACACGCTCAATGACCCCAGCGTGTTCCTCGATACCACACGTGAGTCTGTTATGTGCCTCATGGAGGCTGGCGGCACCCGAGAAAGCGTCCACGGCCAGGTCCGCCGCTTCGGTGGCGATGGAGAAGCTCGTGCCCGGGCCGTGGTGGTAGGAGACGGGGAAGAAGGGGGACCCGGGCTCGCAATTGGCCAGCACGGCAAGGCGCAGGTTCCCGAAACCGTCGGGGGTTGAGTGGGCGATGTCGATAATGGACTCGGCCGCCCTCTCGATCCCCTCGAGATGGATGCCCAACCCGGGCTCAGCAACGAGCACCGAGGCGAAGACGATCTCTGTCCGTCGCAGAACCTCCGGGATGACGTCGATGTAGGCAAGATCGGCGTCCTCCGCGGTGGTGACCACGGGGCCAATGGAGCAGTAGTCGATCTCCAGCGCCTGACAGGCCGGCTCTAGAGCCCGAGCCAGAGAGACCGCCTCCGCCGGTGCGCGGTCACGCAGGATGGCGGGGAAGGGCTGAGTGGCCAGGCGGACGGTCTGCACCTCGAGACCAGCCTCGGCGAATCGCGCCCGCGCCTGGTGCTGAAAGGGTTCGAAGGCCTGGAGCTGACCCTCGTCCAGGGGGTAGCTCAGGTTTGTGCCGATGGTGACGGAACGGATGCGCATAGGACCTCCTGGAGCCTCTAATCAGAGAAAACCTCGACCTGACACCGATGATACCAGCAGGGGGGATAGCCGACAAGGACCTCAGCATCTGATCCGGGGGCCCGTCATTCTCGCCGTTGAGGTGAACGATGTGGAGCCGTGCAGGTAACCGGGACGGGAGGAAGGCTCCGTGGCGGGGGCGCACTCACCCGATGGTCATCAAAGCCCGCGTCTCGCGGGATGGTATCGGGCGCTGGGGCCGGGAGTGAAAAGGGAGAGCGACACGGAGGGATCGCGGACAGCCGGCTAGGGCGCGACGGAGGATCCGTTGGGGCTGATGACGGCCAGCACTTCGTCCTGCGCCACCTGCCGACCGGGCGCCACACGGAGATCGCACACGATACCCCCGCGCGGGGCGCGAAGCTCCAGATTCATCTTCATCGACTCAAGCACGGCGACGACGTCCTGCTCGTCGACGTGGTCCCCCTCGCTGACCTGCATCTCGATGACCAGGCCGGGGAGAGGGGCCCGCATCTCGACGGCCGCGAGGGGGTCCTGACCCCCATCCGACGAGCCCTTGCCGTTCCGCCCGGGCCCAGGATTTTCCGCATGGATGCGATGGCCGCGTCGAAGTCGCGCCCGGAAGGGTCGCCCACCGACGGTCACGGAACAGGTGCCTTCGTCGGTCTCCGACACGTGGACCTCATAGGAGCGATGGTCCATCAATAGAGAGTATTGACCCCCGACGTCTCTGAGATCGACCTCATAGGGCTGCTGGTTGACCCAGGCACGCCCCCCATGTCCGAGCTCGATCTCGAACACCTCGCCGTCGACCGTCACTGTGTACTTCATTCACTGCCTCCCTGGACCAGACACACCATACCAGCGTCACTCATCAGTCAACTCAAGACCAGCGATTCGTCAGCTCCCACCGGCCCAGCATCTTCCAGCGGCTGACGCCGCACTCCTCCGTTCTTATTCCCTCCCGCTGTCGATGATCGAGCAGGGCCGTCGTCAGCGCGGCCGCCAGACGGCGCTCCGAGTCGGCCGCCCAGGTCCCAGCCCCGTCACCGGGTGAACCGGCCGACCGGGTGGGGAACGTCTCCTCCACAAAGCCCGTGTCGAACTGCCCGCCGAGGAAGCGGGTGCTATCCATCAGCGCCCGGTAGAGCCTGAGGTTCGTGGTGATACCGGCGATTTGATACTCCTCCAGGGCCCGGCGGATGCGCACGATGGCCACCGCTCTCGTCTCCCCCCAGGCGATGAGTTTCGCCAACAGGGAGTCGTAGTAGGGCGTGATCGTCACGCCCTCGGAGACGCCACTGTCGACGCGGACGCCGGGTCCCGCCGGCTCACGCAAGCGCGAGATAGAGCCCACGCAGGGCGCAAAGCCTCGATCCGGGTCCTCGGCCAGAATGCGACACTCGACGGCCCAACCCTGAGCCGTGATATCGTCCTGAGCATACCGCAGGTCCCGCCCGGCAGCGATGCGGAGCTGCTCCTTCACGATGTCGACGCCTGTCACGGCCTCGGTGACGGTGTGCTCAACCTGCAGCCGAGGGTTCACCTCCAGGAAGAAGAACTCCCCCTGGGAATCGAGAAGGAACTCGACGGTCCCGGCACTGACGTAGCCAACGGCCTCGCCGATCCGGACAGCCGCGCGGTGGATCCGACGACGCAGATCCTCATCGAGGGCTCTCGAGGGGGCCTCCTCGATCAGTTTCTGATGACGCCGCTGGATGGAGCACTCACGCTCCCCGAGATGAATGACGTGGCCTCTGGAATCACCTATGAGCTGGACCTCGATATGGCGCGCATCCTCGACCAGTCGCTCCAGGAAGAGGGCCGGCTCTCCAAAGGCAGCCTGAGCCTCCTGCCGGGCACGAGGGATGGCCGCCTCCAGACCATCCGGCGAATAGGCTGCACGGATACCGAGGCCGCCACCGCCGGACACGGCCTTGAGCATGACCGGGTAGCCGATCCGCTCCGCCGCCTCGAGAAGATTCCTGTCGTCGGGGGTGGCATCCGACCCCGCAACGACGGGGATGCCGAGCTCGCGGGCGACGCGACGGGCGGCGGGCTTGTCCCCCAGAAGCGCCATGGTGTCCGGCCTGGGCCCAACGAACGCGAGACCGGCGTCCACGCAGTCCTGAGCGAAGGCCGGGGCCTCGGCCAGGAACCCGTAACCCGGATGAATCAGCCTCGCCCCAGATTCCTGGGCCACAGCGACGATGCGATCCCCGCGGAGGTAGCTCTCGGAGGCGGGAGCAGGCCCGATGCAATAGGCCTCGTCGGCGTAGCGCACGTGCGGCGCCTCCCGGTCGGCCTCGGAGAAGACAGCCACCGTGGGTAGGCCGAGCTCGCGGCAGGTGCGCAGAACGCGCACCGCGATCTCGCCCCGATTGGCAACCAGGACCTTATCCGGCACGCTCTACCTCGTCAAGCATAAGGCCTCACCGCTCGCCTCACACGCATAGGCACCAAGTGTAGCACATCAACGCTCCCAGAATCTACCACTGACCTATCAAATCCTGCCTGGCGGGTGACAGGCGCCGTCACGTGACCGATCATAGCGGGACGCTCCCGTGCTTTCGCGCAGGACGGTGCACCCGCTTGTTCTCCAGCATCTCCAGGGCCCGGATCACCCTCGACCGGGTGTTTCGGGGCGCGATGACGTCGTCCAAATAGCCGCGCTTGGCCGCTACGTAGGGATGGGCGAACTCCTGGCGATACTCCTCGACCAACTGCTCCCGCAGCGCGTCGGGGTCCTCGGCCTCCTGGAGCTCCTGTCGGAAGATGATGTTCACCGCTCCACGGGGGCCCATCACGGCGAGCTCGGCCCCTGGCCAGGCGAAGCATACGTCGCCGCGGAGCGCCTTGGAGTTCATCACGATATACGCGCCGCCGTAGGCCTTGCGGGTGATGACGGATATCCTGGGAACGCTCGCCTCGGCGTAGGCGTAGATCATCTTCGCACCGTGGCGAATGATCCCCCCGTGCTCCTGCTCGACCCCGGGCAAGAATCCGGGCGTGTCGACCAGGGTGACGAGGGGAACGTTGAACGCATCGCAGAAGCGAATGAAGCGGGCGCCTTTGTCAGCGGCGTCGATATCGAGCACGCCAGCCAGGATCGGTGGCTGCTGGGCGACGACGCCCACCGCGTGGCCCCCAAGGCGAGCAAACCCGACCATCAGGTTGGTGGCAAACCGCTCGTGAACCTGGAGGAAAGTGCCATCGTCAACGATGCGCTCGACGATCTCCTGCATATCGTAGGGCTCGGAGGGATCTTCTGGCACGATGGTATCGAGGGCGGGATCGACGCGATCAGGCGGATCGGCCGGGGGTACGTACGGCGGGTCCTCAGCGTTGTTAGAGGGCAGGTAAGAGAGGACCTCTCGGACGAGATCGAAGGTCTGCTCCTCGCTGTCAGAAGCGAAATGGGCAACCCCGCTCTGGCGGCTGTGGACGTCGGCGCCGCCGAGGGCTTCGGCGCTCACCTCCTCCTTGGTCACGGAGCGGATGACGTCCGGTCCGGTGATGAACATATACCCGATGTCCTCCACCATAAACACGAAGTCGGTCAGCGCGGGGGAGTAGACGGCGCCCCCGGCACAGGGACCGGCGATAACGGAGAACTGGGGAATCACGCCAGAGGCCATCGTATTGCGGTAGAAGATCTCACCGTACGCATTGAGCGAGTCGACGCCCTCTTGGATGCGCGCGCCGCCGGAGTCATTGATGCCGATGACCGGCGCCCCATTCTCCAGTGCGAGGTCGAGCACCTTACACACCTTCTGGCCGTGGGCCTCGCCCACAGAGCCGCCCATGACCGTGAAGTCCTGAGCAAAGACGTAGACGAGGCGGCCGTCGACCTCGCCCCAGCCGGTGACGACGCTGTCTCCCAGGGTGCGGCGCTCGTCCAACCCGAGCTGGGTAGCCCGATGGGTGACGAAGGGATCCATCTCATGGAAGGTGCCCGGGTCGAGGAGATAGGCGATCCGCTCCCGCGCCGTGAGCTTCCCCTTCGCATGCTGACGCTCGATCCGCTCCTTCCCGCCGCCGAGCCGGGCTTCCTCGCGCATCGCGTCCAGGCGGTCAAGCGCTGTCTGCGGCTTCTGGCTTTCGATGTGGGTTTCGGACATAGTTATTCTTTCACGCTACGGGACAGCAGCCAACGGACGAAACGGAGCACAACGGACCGTATCGTGGCATATCCTCGCCAGATACGGTAGCGAGCCTTCCCCAAGACGGTGGGAGGCTCAGCGGGCAGGGGCACGCTCCAGCGGAGGGCGGCCGCCCCCCACGTGAGCCCGGCACCGAAGCCGACGCAGACGACCACGTCGTCGCGCTGGATGCGTCCCTCCTCCACAGCCTCACAGAGGGCAATCGGTATCGACGCGGCGGACGTGTTTCCATACCGGTCGAGGTTACTGATCATCTTCTCGGGCGGCAACTCCAGGGCCCGGCCCGCCGCTTCGAGGATGCGCTGATTGGCCTGATGAGGGACGAGGACATCGATATCCGCCGGGGTCAGCCCGGCCCCTTCGAGGGCCTCACGGGCAGCCTCCGGCATGGCCCTCACGGCGAACCGGAAGACCTCCCGCCCGCGCATCCTGAGGTAATGGCGTCTCTCTGACACGGTGCGGTGGGAAGCGGGCTCCCGGCTGCCACCGGCCGGGAGGTGAAGCAAGTCACCGCCCGATCCATCAGCGCCGAGGAACGTGGAGAGGACACCACCCGGCGAGTCATCGGCCCGGAGCACCACAGCGCCAGCGCCGTCGCCGAACAGCACGCACGTGGAGCGATCGGTCCAATCGGTGATCCGGGACAGGGTCTCGGCTCCGATGACGACGGCGGTGACCGGGTGACCAGGGTGGCCGCGGGCAGCGACCATGTCGGCTGCGACACCCAGGGCATAGACGAAGCCGGTGCATCCCGCCGAGAGGTCGAAGGCCGCGGCGTTCTTTGCCCCCAGAGCATCCTGGACCAGACAGGCGGTGGCGGGGAAGGCGTGGTCAGGCGTGGCCGTGGCCACGATGATCAAGTCGACCTGTGTCGGGCTCAAACCAGCGGACTCGAGGGCCTGCCACGCGGCCTTTGTCGCCATAGCCGCCGTCGTCTCGCCGTCAGCGGCGATACGCCGCTCGGCGATCCCGGTGCGCGTCCGAATCCATTCATCGGACGTATCGACCATCTCCGATAGATCGGCGTTGGTCAGCACCTGCTCCGGCACGTGTTTTCCCCAGCCGACGACATGGGCAGGAGACATCAGGCACCGTCCTCCCAACGGCGGAAGAGGAGGCAACCATTGTGGCCGCCGAACCCGAATGAGTTGGACAGAGCAACCCGGGGCTCAAGCTCCCGCGCTTCGTTGGGGACGTAATCGAGGTCACAGGCTGGATCCGGATTCTCGTAGTTGATGGTCGGGGGTACCCAACCCGTCTGCAGACTGCGGAGACAGACGAGCGCCTCGACCGCCCCCGCAGCGCCCATGAGGTGCCCCGTCATCGACTTGGTGGAACTCACGGCCAGGCGATCGGCGTGCTCGCCGAATACGGTGCGGATGGCGCGAGTCTCGATCCCGTCGTTCAGCCGCGTGCTGGTGCCGTGGGCATTGATGTAATCGACGTCATCGGGCTTCAGCCCGGCGTCCCGGATCGCCAGCTGCATCGCTCGAACGGCACCCTCTCCCCCCTCATCGGGAGCGGCGATGTGAAACGCATCACAGGTTCCGCCATAGCCGACCAGCTCCCCACGGACTCTTGCACCGCGCTCCCTGGCGTGCTCCAGGCTTTCGAGGATCAGCACACCCGCTCCCTCGCCCAGCACGAACCCATCGCGCTCAGCGTCGAAAGGCCGACTCGCCCGTTGAGGCTCGTCGTTCCGTGTGGAGACGGCCCCCATGTTGGCAAGAGCAGCGATGGCAAGGGGATGCATCGCCGCCTCGGTGCCACCGCAGATGATAACGTCTACATCACCCCGACGGATCATGCCGGCCGCCTCGCCGATGGCATGGGAGCCCGTCGCACACGCAGAGCTGATGGCGAAGTTCACTCCCTTGAGGTTGTAGTCAATGGCGATCAATGCCGAGGCAGCGTTAGGCATCAGACTCGGTATCATGAAAGGGCTGACGCGATGGGGGCCGCGATCCTGGTAGACGTCATAGCTCTCCAAGAGAACGAGCACACCACCAATTCCTGTACCGATCAGCACGCCGACCCGCTCGCGGTCGACGCCGTCCCCGCTGAAGTCCAACTCGCTGTCCTCGACCGCCTGATGTGCAGCGTCCAAGGCAACAAGACTGAAGCGATCGCTGCGGCGCGCACGACGGCGGCCAAGGCGTTCATTCACGTCGAAATCCTTGAGCTCAGCCGCAATCTGCACCGTCAACTCTGATGGATCAAAACAGCTGATCCGATCGACGCCGCTACGCCCGCTGAGAAGCCCATCCCAGGTCGTCTCCAGGTTGTTTCCCAGAGGCGTGACGACACCCATCCCGGTGACCACAACACGTCGTCTCACTAGCGTACCTCCTATAGTCATCCTGACCATTCCCAACTCTGGACCCCCCGGGATGACACCCTGGCGGCCCAATGCGGCAGTCGACAACTGAAAACAAGATCGTCGGCGCTCATCCCGGGTGCC
>CAZQXX010000001.1:37178-39737 GCA_964597105.1 uncultured Anaerolineales bacterium | reverse complement strand
CAGCGGCTGCCACAGTACGGCTGCTGTGGCAGCGGCTGCATTGGCAGCTACAGAGTGTAACACCGTGGCGAGCAAAGCGTCACGCCAGAGAACCCCCAACCGGGGGGCTGAGG
Source organism: uncultured Anaerolineales bacterium (assembly GCA_964597105.1). Lineage (GTDB taxonomy): Bacteria > Chloroflexota > Anaerolineae > B4-G1 > B4-G1 > SKLM01. The sequence goes on along the minus strand of CAZQXX010000001.1, from coordinate 39,624 downwards.
GTTCTGAAAGTACCGGAAGAGAACGACCTACACGTCGAGGTTGCGCACCTCTTTGGCGTGCGTCTGGATGAAGCGCCGTCTCGGTGGAACGCTGGCCCCCATCAGCATATCGAAGGTGCGATCGGCCGTCGCGGCGTCCTCAATGCTCACCTGCAGGAGCGAGCGGTTGTCGGGATTCAGCGTCGTGTCCCACAACTGCTCGGGGTTCATCTCACCCAGGCCCTTGTACATCTGGGTCGACACGTTCTTCCTGTCGATCTCCCGCAGGATCTCACGCCGTTCCTGCTCGGAGTAGGCATACCGGTCGATGGTGCCGGCCTGGATGCGATAGAGAGGCGGCTGCGCGATGTACAGGTGCCCAGACTCGATAAGGGGCTGCATATAGCGGAAGAAGAAGGTGAGCAGAAGCGTGCGAATGTGGGCCCCGTCGATATCGGCGTCGGTCAGGAGGATCACCCGATGATAGCGCAGGCCACTGACGTCGAACTGAGCGCCGATGCCGGTGCCCAGGGCAGAGATCAGGGCGCGGACCTCCTTGTTCTGCAGGATACGGTTGAGGCGCGCCCGCTCCGTGTTAAGGATCTTGCCCCGCAGGGGCAGGATGGCCTGGAAATGGCGATCGCGACCCTGCTTGGCGCTGCCGCCAGCGCTGTCACCCTCGACGATGAATATCTCCGAGTGGGCGGGATCCCGCTCAGAGCAATCGGCCAGCTTGCCCGGCAGGGTGAGGCTCTCCAGCGTGCTCTTGCGAATGACCAGGTCGCGCGCCTTACGGGCAGCGGCCCGCGCCCGGAACGACGTGCGGCACTTCTTCATGATGCTACGGGCGGTGCGGGAGTTTCGCTCCAGGAACTCAGACAGGGCGTTTACCACCACCGACTCCACCATGCCCCGGACCTCGGCGTTCATCAGCTTGACCTTCGTCTGGCTCTCGAACTGGGGGTCGGGATGTTTCACGCTGACGATGGCCGTGAGCCCTTCGCGGACATCCTCGCCGGCGAAGTTGGGATCCTTCTCACGGAGTACCCCTTCCTTCCGGGCGTAGTCGTTGATCGTGCGCGTGAGGCCGGAGCGGAGGCCGGTCAGATGCGAACCGCCGTCGACCGTGTGGATGGTGTTGGCAAAGGCGTACATCGATTGGGCGTAGGAATCGGTGTACTGAAGCGCGACCTCGATGCCGACGTCATCGTCATCGTGATTGACGTAGACTACCTCGTCGTGGAGGACCTTCCGGTTCCTGTTGAGATAGCGAACGAAAGATCTGACGCCTCCTTCGAAGTAGAAGCTCATCTCCCGCGGGAAGGGCTGCTCGCGCTGGTCCACTAGACGGATAAACACCCCGCCGGCGACAAAGGCGAGCTCCCGCATGCGTTGCGCCAAGGTCTCGAAATCGAAAGCGACGTCCTCAAAAATGTCCTCGTCGAAGCGGAACGAGACCTCCGTCCCCTGACCCTGCGCCTCACCGACGTCCTCAACGGGCGTGACCGGGATGCCGCGCTCGTAGCGCTGGCGATACCGTCGCCCGTCGCGAGGGTTGTCTACTATGACCTCCAACCACTCAGAAAGTGCATTCACCGCCGAGACACCGACACCGTGAAGTCCACCGGAGACCTTGTAGCCATCGCCCCCGAACTTGGCCCCGGCGTGGAGGATCGTCATCACCAGCTCCAGGGTCGATATCTGTCTATCGGGGTGCGTGGCAACGGGAATACCACGTCCGTTGTCGCGAACGGTGACCGCAGACCGAGGATCGATGGTAATGTCGATTCTGTCACACGCGCCAGCCAGAACCTCGTCGATGGCATTGTCGACCACCTCGTACACGAGATGGTGTAGGGCCCGGGTATCAGTCCCGCCGACGTACATGCCAGGGCGGCGGCGGACGGCCTCCAGGCCCTCAAGCACCTGTACGTCAATGGCGTCGTAGCCAGCAACCTGCTTCGTCTTCAGTTCTGCCATATTAAGCAATTAACTCCACCCTGCATTACCTCTTGACACATGCCTCGCGTACGATCCCAGACTCCGTGAAGCGCCCTTCCCTCTCGCTCCGGCACATAGCGAACATGTTCCGCCGAAATCAGGCCGGGTCCGACGCTGTGGGTCAGTCGCCGAGGAGCGCGAGCCTGCGGGCGAAGGCCAGGCGCTCACGATAGAAGATGAAGGCCGCACCCGTGAGGCTGGTGGCGACGAAAGCGTTCCCCACAATGCCGACGAGGAGAGCCCACGAATCGTTCGCGGGCAGAGACCACGCGTATCCCAGGCCTTCATAGATGACGACCGCCAGCACGATCAGGCCAAGGACAGGCGGGAGATTGAGATGGGTAAGCAGCATACTCTCCCCAATGGCGCGGTGCAGTGGTCGCTCGCCGAGCAGGATACCCGGAACGACAAATATCAGATGGAGCGCTCCATAACCCATGAACCCGACCCCGGCAACCCACAGGAG
>CAZQXX010000001.1:0-37078 GCA_964597105.1 uncultured Anaerolineales bacterium | reverse complement strand
ATATCAGATGGAGCGCTCCATAACCCATGAACCCGACCCCGGCAACCCACAGGAGGATCCCCAGGGGCTCCGCAATCATGGTTCCCAAGGCCACGATGAGCAGCCAGAGGAATATCAGGGTCGATCCTATGACGAGCAGGCCCAGCGCAAACAGCATGAAGCGGAGGAACTTTCCGATACCGGAGCGGATGGACCCGGCGCCGGCGATGGTCTTCATCTCGGCGGCCACTTCCGATTCGAGATCTGAGGAGGTCCCGGACAGACCGACCTGATGGGCAATCTCGTTCATATAGAGAAATCCAATCCCCAGCCCGACGAGAACGAGGCCAACCCACGACGGCATCAACGCCAGAGGGCTCGACAACGAGAAGATACTCGGCTCGCTCAACGGTGAGCCCAGGCCCGCCCCTCGACGGGCCAGAAGGCTGGGAACTTGGAGCAGCGGCACCCCGCTAACGACGGAAAGGAGGTTAAAACGGGAACCGAATTGCTCCAGCAGCTCGGTAGCCTGGGCCATCTGACCCATAACATCGGGATCCGCCGACGACTGGGCCCGCAGATATCCCGCGATCGACTGAATCAGCGGGGATACGGAAATCCGGGGGCCTAACCAGAGAAATAGATCGACTGCCACCGGCACGGCGACGACGAGGAGGTTTCGACCTACCATCTCGAAGCCGGCCGCGAGACAACCAATCACGCCTCTGGGGGAGATATGTTTCACGCTGTTCTCTGTCTCCATCACGATCTTGTATTATACCACGAACGGCGAGGCAGGAAACCGAACGCGTGGGGCTCCCAGTCCCGACACCGAGCCGCACGCGGTCGTCGAGGATGAGCGACGGGGGTCCGCAAGCGCCCGGGCCTCTCCATGGCCCAGGCCTCTCTATGGACAAGGGTGACGGGGAGAAGGGTGACACAAGGGTGGTGGCTGTGGTTGACCCGGAGCGCGCCTTCAACTACAATCGGGCCAGGATGAACCGAGAGATTGAGACTCTGCGGCGCGTGTCCCTGTTCGCCGATCTCCCGGAGAGGACGCTGGCGCATCTCGCCCGGGTAGCGATTCGACGGACGTACGAGCCAGATGAGACGATTATCCTGGAGGGGGCACCTTGCCAGGCCGCCTACTTCGTGGCCGAAGGACATGTGCGCGCGTCACGAGTCTCTTTGGAAGGTCGGGAGCAGGTGCTGGCTCGCCTGGGACCCGGCCAGGGGTTCAACACGGTCCCTCCGTTTCGGGCCGAGGGCGTCAACCACGCGACGGTCCGCTCCGTCGGCCGGGTGACCGTCTATGCCGTCGCCAAAGCGGATCTGCTCCGGCTGGTGAGGGAGGACGCCACGCTGGCGCTGGCGCTTCTGGGGGACTTCGCGGACAGGCTCGATCACCTGACAGATCTAGTGGAGGATCTGTCGCTCCGCACGGTGAGGGGGCGCCTGGCACACTTCCTGCTGGAACAGGCAGAGGCCGGCGAAGTCGCCGCGAACTGGACTCAGACGGAAATCGCGGCACGGCTGGGGACGGTACGCGAGATGATCAGCCGGACGTTACGAAGCTTCGCCGAGGCCGGGCTGATCCGCATAGACCGGCAGCGGATCGTGTTGCTCGATCGGGAGGGCCTGGAGACGGAAGCCACCTGCTAGACGGGCTCAACCGGGCCACGGATCAAGAGGAGCCAATCGACCCCGGCCGGGACACATATGCAGCGTCCCTCCCCGGCTCCCGCCGCCAGACCTAGCTGAGTCTCTCTATGCGCGCCTGCACGTCCTGTCCGAGACGCTCAATGAAGTGTCGCACGTAGGTCCCTACGTCCCTCTCCGGGTAGGCGATGAGCGGTGTGAGATCCACAGCGTAGGTCATGCCAGTCGTGACGTTCACCTGGTGCGATGCGTGGTACGTCGCGTTCGCCCGGCGACGCCCCATGGTGGCCAGGTCGTACCGCTTGCCGCTGGAGATCTGGGAGTCGAAAACCCCGAGCAGGGCCCGCTGCAGGTTCTCTCGGTTCGACGTGTCGCACGTGATCTTGTCGTCGTCCAGCAACCAGTCGAGGTCCCGCCAGACCTCGCAGCCGTATAGCCGGTACGGGCGCTCGTCCGCCGGCAGGCGGCGTACGGCCTCGATGACCCGCAGGGCCGTGGCCACGTGGGTGTCATGCTTGTCGGCGGGGTTATGGGTGTAGACCACGCCGGGCCCGGCCGCCTTGAGAAGGGCGTGGAGATCCTGCACCGGCGCTCGATTCGACGGGTCCTTGACCGCCGAGCTCGGGTGACCGAGAAGCGCCTGAGCTCCGTACTCACCGAGGGCTGCCGCCTTGATCTGTTCCTTGTTCCGGACGGCTCGCATCTCGTCATCGGTGTAGTCGGCGTAGGGCCCTCCCCGCGGCGCGCCGCTGCCGTCAGTCACCACCACACCGCAGAACCATCGATCTGTGCGCTGGAAGCACCGGAGGATGCCGTGGCAGGCCATGGCCTCCAGATCATCTTGATGAGCCCCAATCCCCATGTGCGTGGTCCGCGCGAGGGCCTCTTCGACAGGTATTCCATCAGGCACGAAGATCTCCGCCACGTCCAGGTTGAAGTTCATACACTCTCCTCCATCGTGCGCCCCTCTGCTACACTGGCCCCAGAAGGTTCCATGCGATTGCACTGCGCCACATGTTTTCTTGACTCTAGCGGGTCTCCAACGAAGGTGCTAGGCCATTCTAACACAGGGGATGTGTCTTGCATAGACGTGGAGGACCTGGCCTTCCATCCGGATGAGACGCGTCGCTTCTCGGCTGTGTTCACGCCGAGGGAGGATGGCCATAGTGGCGATGGCCACACTGGCTATGGCCACACTGGCTATGGCCACACCGGCTATGGCCACCTGTACGACAGGGACGAACGGATGGATGGACCACATGCCTGACCTGAGCAACTGTGCGCGCCAGGGATACATCGCACAGCGGGAGACCGGAACCCGTCGTTCGTACTTGGCTTGACGCTTTCCGAAAAGCATGTATAATGAAGATACGTTGCGGTAAGATACGGTAGGTACAATCACTCTGCCCAGACACCGTAAGTCTGGGCGGTTTTTGTAACTGCCCCATCCAGCCGCTTAGCATATTCAGTACAAGGAGTAAAAGAGGTAAGATGGACGAGCAGAAGAAGAAGACGGGTGAGGTCAAGTGGTTCAGCAACGAGAAGGGGTACGGATTCATCTCCCCTGATGAGGGCGAGGACGTGTTCGTACACCACTCAGCCATCCAGAGTTCGGGCTTCCGCACCCTCCGTGAGGGACAGAAGGTCGAGTTCAGCATCGAGGAGAGCCCGAAGGGGCCTCGAGCCGTCAATGTGGTTCCCCTGGGAGAAAACTACGACTTCTAGATAGATAGAGACCCTGTCAGCCGGGTCGGATGACGGCCCGGGTGACAATGAGACCAAAGGCCGCGGGCGCTCTGCGAATGCAAGCGCCCGCGGCCTTTTTTGGTGTCTGAAGCCGACCCTAGTCAACCGGCGGGCAAGCGGCTACTGCCCCGTCTACTACGTCCGATGGGATGTCGACGGTTGCACCCGCGCTGGTGTCCTCTCCAACCCCAACCATGACCACGCCAGCGTCGGCCCCCATGGAGTCTCGCACCACCATAGTGAGGCCATACGTACCCTCGCCCAGATCATCGGGGAATTCCGCCTGGACCTGGGTCTGCAGGGTCATGCGAGGGGCTAACTCGTGACGCTGCTGTGCTAGCTCTGCAACGACCCCTTCGGAATCGAGCAGGGTGAGGCAGACGCGCACGTCCTCCCTCTCGTCACTCACGTTCTCCAGCGATACGGTAAACGGCGACGTCGCACCGATGCGGTGACCGCGGGTGTAACCGCCCCAGGTGACGACGACGGGCTCTTCGTCCGGCACCGGCTCCCCCGGCGACTCGACCTGGAAGCGCCCCTTCAGAGACACCCCTGGTGTAGGCGTCGGGGTCTCCGCCGCCTGACAGCCGACGGCCAGAAGCATCACACTCAGCAGTCCAACGATCACAACAATCCATCTTTTACGCATGGTCCAATCCTCCCTTTGCAGTATGAAATCGTCTATCCTGTGTAACGACGCCCGATCAAGCCTCCCAAAGAGACCGATGACGCGCCTGAGCTCAGTCTGCGAAGAGAATCTCCAGGAACGTGCCCAGATCATCCTTCCCCTCGAGCGTCCGCAGGTCGTACACCTCCGTATACCCGCAGTTGTTGCACGAGACGAAGGCGTAGCGGTGGTGCTGAACCTCGAAGAGACGCGATAGCCCGGTGCCGGACATCGCCAGGCGCTCCACGTGAGCACCACGCTCCCCACATCGCTCGCACACGAACTCGGTCGCCAGGGCTTCATCACCTTGCTTTGCCATAGTTCCTCCTCATGGCGCTCAGGACCGTCAACCGATTCTGACGTCAGTATACCAGACACGGGGCAAGAGCGAACCCGTCAATTGAGGAGGATAGTCCCTGATCAGGTGACCAGTCGCGGACCTGGGTGGATGACCAGGTCTGGTCAGATGCGTCGTCGCTGGAAGCGGCTGGAGAACCCCTGCTGCCGTCGTGTCTCAGAATCTTTGCTATACGAAGAACGACCAGAGGGATTGGCAGTTAGCTCGGGGCTGAGCCCCCTACTAGGCTGGAGGATGGATTGGAGCGCGTGACATATCCGGGCCAGCCCAGCTCCGGCAGCGCGACGGGATCCTCTTTCGAGTCGCAGATCCCGCACGACACCGCCCCAGCGACGACCAGGGTCTCGTGGACGTCCTTATCGTTGCGGTGGACGGCCAGGATGCACCAGGGCAATCGCCCGTGGGAGGCGCCATTCATCCGCTGGAGAGTGATCTGTCCACGGCCGCGCGCTCCAGATCGATCATGCGCCTGCTGATCTCACGGTCCAGCCCTCGACTCGCGTAGAGATGGTGCCTCATAAGCCGGTTGAAGTCGTCCTTGTGCAGCGCAAGCACCTTGACTGGCGTGAGAGCGGTCACCGTCGCCGTCCGCGGCACCTCAAGCAGCAACGCGATCTCCCCGACGTACTCACCCACCCCTCGCTCGGTGACCGTCTCGCGTTCTCCGTTTTCCTCGACTGACACGCGGACCTTCCCCGATTCGATCACGTAGAACGTGTCTCCAATCTCCCCCTGACGGATGATGACCGTGCCCTTGTCGTACGCCTTTTCTTGGAGCCGGCCGGCGATGAGCCGAATCTGATGGGCGTCCATCTCGGCGAAGAGCGGCATGCGGCACAGCAACCCGACACGGGCGATGGAACGGCCCACCTTCTCCCGCAGGGTGAAGCGGGACCTCACCAGGCGGTCGAAATCGGAGCAGCTCAGACAGAGAAGTTCCGTCGGGACCTTCGCGCGACAGGTGGCGTTCCGCGGGGCATCGTGAAGCAGGGCCAGTTCCCCGAAGCACTCGCCTCGCCCGAGCCGGTTGACCACCTCGGAGACGCCCCGCTCGTCACGCTGGCTGACCTCCACGTAACCCGACGTGATGATGTAGAGGGTGTCCCCGGAGTCCCCCTGGCGGATGATGACCTTCCCGGGCGCGCAGCGCTCCACCCTAAGATGGGAGATGAGGAGGTCGATCTCGGTCTCCTCCATCGTAGCAAAGAGGGGGATGCGGCGTAGTAACCATCGATGATCCTGGCGGGTGGCCTCGAACTCGCGGCTGAGGACCTCGGCCCGCTTCACGTCTCGGAACAGGTATTGAGCCCCAACCTCGCGCTCCTCCCACGGGAGACCATCGTAGGCCCGCTGCAACCCCCGAGCGGTCAGCTTCTCCCCGACCTCTCGGGCGACCATGTCGAGGAGCAGGCTCAGGGCATCGGCGTAGCGGGCGCCGCGATCGATGAGACCTTCCTCCTTGAGCACCGAATCTTTCATCCGGCCGTCCACCAGGCCGAGCTGCCATCCTGCAGCCCGGGCGTAGGTGTTGAACCGCTCAGCGACAAGGCGGGCCTGGCGCTGACCGGCGATATGGCGGAATTGCCCGAAGACAGCGCTGGCCGTCCAGCAGAAGGCACGCTCGAGCCGCACCTCGTCTCTCAGCTCCAGCTCGGCCTCCGGCCGCTCCTCCGGCCATGAGGCCAGCGTGCACGCCAGATGATGGAGCAGAAGCCCCGCTGCCAGCAGGGGGTAGGCGACAAGAGATGGCCAGCCGAACACCGCACCGCCTGTATAGACTCCGAGAGCCAGGCTGATCATGCCCCACGCCGGACCGAAGCTCGTCTCCCAGGAGGAGAGGAGCGTCGGCAGCAACAAGGTCACGGTCAGGAGAGGAGACGTCGCAGCACTGACGTCGAGCGACAGCCGTGCCCCGGATACGCCCGTCGCCCGGCTCCGCTGGACGATGAGCAGGGCCACCCCGCAGCTTGCAACCAACCCCCCAGCGAGCAGAACCTTCTCCGCCAGTGGCAGCTCTCTGAGATGTGTATCGGCGAAGAGGATCAGCCCGGCTGCAAGAAGAGATACATAGGCAACGTGTCCTAAGCCGAGCGTTATGGACAGAATGATGGGGAGAAGACCGAGATGCTCAGCGGGCAGAATCGCCTCGGTGACGCCCCGGCCAAGAGTCAGCCCAAGCTGGAGCAGCAGCATTGAGGAACAGAGGGTGAACAACCAGATGGGGATGGCAAAACGAGACCCGGCGTAATTACGGGCGTTTCGGGCGCCCAGGATGGCGGCGGCAACGAGGGCCAGCAGACCGAAGAGGGGAAGCAGACCAGAGTATCCGAGATATCCCGGTCCCACGGAGATGACCAGTGCCGCCATCAGGACGATGAAGGCTACGACACGGGTATCCGCGAAAAGCCCACGGCTGGCCAGCCAGCGAACGGATCGTCTCACAGCACGTACGAGCGCCGCGGCGAGGGACACGACGAAGAGCAGGCCAATAGCCCCGAGTACGACGCTGAGCAGGATCTCTCCAACGCCTCCCTGAGCCCACAGGTCCCCGATGGGCCCGGCAAGGCGCTGACGCCACAGCCGGACGGCCAGAACGATGGTGTAGGCGGTCCAGAGCGCCGACAAGGCCCCGAATACGGTGAAGATTCTGTCCTCCCTCGAGAAGGATGCCAGCACATCTCGTCCCCTCTGGCCGGTATCCCATCCCCCGGACAGCCTCTGCCACAGCCCCTGCCGTACAAAGGCCAGGGATCTCTGGCGCAGCATGGGAATCTCCAGCAGATCCATGAGGATGAAGTAGCCGTCCAGCTCCAAGAGAGGATTGAGGTTAACGAACACTGTCACGTAGCAGAAGAAGGCAAACTGGAAGAGCACGGCTCTAAGGGCGAAATCCGGCCAGATAGTGATGACCGCGCTGGCGAGGCCGCCCAGGATGAGGCCAGAATAGGGACCAGCCCAGGTGACGGCCAGACGGGCGCGTTTGCCCTCCATCCAGATGTCCGTGGTGTCCATGAAGAAAGCGGGCAAGCCGAAGTAGAGCATGAATCCACCCCGTCGGAGCTCGCGCCCGTAGTGCTTGACGGTCAGGGCGTGGGACATCTCGTGGATGAAGATGGAGGCTATGTTGACCATCACGAGGCTGGTCACCCCGAGGCGATAAGAGCCCCTGACGGTCACCAGGGAGTACGCGTTGGTGCCGAACAAACGGGTGAAGAGGACCACCCCCGCGACGCTAAGGACAAGGAACAGAATTTGCAGCGGCCGGGTGAAGAGGACCCAACCGGCCCGTCGGTAGATTCTATCTATGAGATGATCGAGGCCTTCGACGGTAATCCGCACGTGGAGGAAGGCGTGCCAGATCTCGTTGAGACGGACCGAGAGTCGACGGCGGTCCAGCCGGGAGCGCACGTGGTGATAGACGTCGATCGGCTGCTCGGCGAGCATCAGATGGGACTTGAGCCCCTCGACCAGCGCGGCCACACGGCCGAAGGCGAAGGCATTGTATTCCAGGAAGTAAGCCACCACCAGGTCCTTGACCGTGCGGGTGCCGTCGATACGCTGCCACAGGAAGTAGTCGCGCTCGCTCAGCCGGTAGTAGGACTTGGTCTGCGTATTCTTGAGGACGTGGTAGTCTCCCTCGCGCCCGGTCAGGTGACTGACCTCGACCCCCCCGGCCGGCTCCGGCCGGTAGTGGTCGAGGGCTATCCTCTCTTCCAGCCGGGCCCACAGCCCGCGGCCGCTCCGATCGGGCTGCGCAGCTCTATCCCTCACTGTCTCCCAGGGAGAACCCACTGCCACTGGACCATCTCCTTCCACGCTTCGTTCACAGCCATCGGCCTCTACGTCCTCCCTGCCGAACGCTCCCGGTCGCGAGATCCACCAGGCTCGCTACACCGGGGCTGGCGGCGAGCGGGAGGGGCTGGCCGGCCAGGCAGGGGTCGAAGCCGACTGACCGGCAGCCCTCCCTAAGAGGAGGAGTATTGCTCACGATCGCCCCACGGAGACGGTCACCGCGCGCTCGGGGTCGAGATAGGCCCGGGCCGCGCGCGTTACATCGTCCGGAGACACGGCGTCGATGCGCTTGAGGGCCGCTTCGAAGGGCTCCACCCGGTGGAGAAGAGCTTCCACGCCGAAAATGCCCGCCACGGCCCGGTTGGTCTCGAAGTGCCGAGCCAGGGTGCCGGTGTAGTTACCCTTCGCTGCATCCAGCTCCCCGTCGCTGACTCCGTCGTGGCGTAGTCTCTCCCATTCGTCGAAGACAGCCTGCTCCACCTGCGCCGCGTTACAGGGATCGCAGGCAGTGTCGACGGCGAAATACCCGGCATCCTCGTAGTGCGCCGTCACCGCCCGGACAGTGTAGACCAGCCCCGCCTCCTCCCGCAGTCGCTGGTAGAGCCGCCCACTGGCCCCCATCCCAAGGACACGCTCGATCACCTTCAGGGCGCTCCTGTCTACGTGGGCCATAGAGACGGTAGGCACACCGATCAGGATGTAGGTCTGGGCAATGTCCTTGCTCAGGTGCGCCCGGCGGGGCGCGTCCAGCGCGGGCTCCGCCACCGGGAGAGGCGGTTGCTCAGGGCCTGAGGGCAGTCGACCCACGGTCCGTTCCGCCAGCCGCTGCACCCGATCATGGAAGACGTCGCCACTGACGACCAGCACCGCGTTGCCCGCCACGTAGCGTTTGCGATGGAAGGTCGCGACCGTCCCTCGATCCAGGTCATGGAGTCCCTCCAGGCTGCCGTGGACCGGATGACGGAACGGGTGCTCTCTCCACAGCGTCTCGGCAAAGAGGTCCTGGAGGACACCCCGTTGATCCCGGGCCCGCTGGATCTCCGCAAGGACGACTAACTTCTCGTTCCAGAGGTCTTCCTCTCGACATGCGGGCTCCATCAACAGCTCGGCGACGACGTCCAGGGCGACGGGCAGCCCTTCTCGGGGCATCGCAGCGGAGAGAGTCGCGTACTCCTTCGTGGTGCCGGCATCGAGGGCTCCGCCCAGATGCTCAATCGAGGCAAAGACGTCCCTCTGGGTGTGGGTCTGGGTACCCTTGAAGAGAAGATGCTCGGTGAGATGGGCCAAGCCCAGGACCCGGCGTGATGGGTTCGAAAGCCGCTCCTCGACGTCATACCGGCTACCGGCGCGCACGTAGGCACGCACAGCCGCGGTCGGCGTACCAGGACGAGACACCATGATCAGGCGGAGCCCGTTCGGCAGGGTCACGAGTCGGTGACCAGGCCACCGGGTGTCATTCGGTCCCAGCCGATTCGCGGTCCGTCCCCTCACTGCCTCCATCGACCCCTGCCTCCGCTCACGGTGAGCGAAGCACCGATATGCGCCCTATACGGGATCACGCCCTCCCGTCGTAGCGGCGCGATGTGCCAGGTCTCCGGTCTCCATCCGCTCATTTTGGATCCCGGCCACCTGGCGGAGTTCTCGGCTGTCTAGAGCCGATCACCGCTTGCATACAGCCTTACTCGCAGTCCATGCGATTCCGCATACGACTCAAGCCGTCAGTCCTCGGTCGACACCTGCATTGAGCAGCCAGCCGCCACCTCGACTTGGCGGCCGCCGTATAAGGATCGAGCCGTCTGGTGACCAGACGGCTCGATCGATAAGTCTCTCCCAACGCTGCCACCAGGCTCCCGGTCTGTGACCGGGCTGTGAGGACTAGGTGCCCTCGCAGAAGTGCCGCGGTATCGCCTCTGGGCAAGGGCCTCTCACGTAGCCCTCGATGATGAAGGCCTTGGAGATGCGCTCGTCCAGCGCCCCGGCGAAGGACTCCATGGTCTCAGCGTCAACCGACTTGAGAGCCTTCAACTCCGCGTCGGTGAGCTCGTAGCCCTCCAGTGCCTTGTCCGGGTTGGCGAACAGAAGTTCGCGGAACTCGCCCTCGGTGACCGCCTTTCCGATAACGGCCTGCACTGATCCCTTCGACATGTCCCACCTCCTCCAGGCTATGGACTCTGAACTTGGACCTTGATCCCATTATAAGGCACAGGGGGAGGTGGTGCTATGAGCCACGTCACATCCGCGGTGTGAACTGGTTCACACTTTGTTTCGAAACGGGCGAACGCGGGCTCCGGCCTGGCATGGCGAAGGGGGCCGACGGGCAACCTGTTCCCACGGCTTCGGAACGGCGCACACCCTCAGTCGATGACGCGCCGTCTCAACCCTGAGCTGTCCAGGAGCGTGATTGTCTGTCCCTCGACCCTGATCAGCCCCCGATCGCGAAGCATGCCCAACACCTTGTTGACGTGCTCTCGCGTGGCGGCCACCCAGCTGGCCAACTCCGTCTGAGTCAACTCAAGGTCTATCGTGATCAGCCCATTCCGCTCGACCCCATAGCGGTCAGCCAGCTCCAGGAGCTTGCGCGCGACCCGGGCGTAGACGTCGAGAAACGCCAGGCTTTCGGCGTAGGCCGTGGTGTAACGGAGGCGAGCGCTGAGGACCTCAATGATGCTCCTGGCCATCCGGGGGTAGCGCTCGAGGTGCCAGAGGAAATCATCGCGATGCAGGGTAAGCACAGTTGCCCGCTCCACCACCACAGCCCCGGCCGAGCGGGGCAGGTCGTCGAGAAGGGCCAGCTCACCGAAGACGTCACCGGGACCATAGACGTTGACCGAGATCTCCCGGCCCGACTCGCTAAGGACGAAGATGCGGACCTTGCCCGACTCGATGATATATAACGTTCGGCCGGGGCTGTCCTTGTAGAAGACGATGACCCCTTTGGCGAAGGTGCGTCTCACCAAGCACTTGGCCAGCGAACTCAACTCCTGCTCCGACAAACCAGCGAAGAAGGGGACGTTTTTGAGCATGTTTACTTCGGACACAGAGACCTCCAATCATCGGGCGTGATCATCTGCTGTTTGTCAGGGATCCATACTCAGCCTTCCGCCCTCGGGGATGCTTCAATGGGGCTCGATGACCACATCTCGCCAGGGAGACCAGTACCCGATGGCCGATCTAGCGTACCGCTTCACCCACGGCTTCAGCAGCGCGTGGGACTGCCCATAGCCATAGGCCAGGACGGGCGCCTGGTCCACCAGGATCCTGTCTGCCCGTCGATAGAGCGCCATCCGCTCTGGCTGATCCAGCAGTCGTCTGGCATCAGCCACGATTCGATTGTACTCATCGTGTCGCCATCCGATTCTCTCGGTGCCGAAACCGACGCGCAGGAAACTGTCGGGATCGGGGTAGTCAGCGGACCAGGCTGCGAAGCTGAGGTGGGGCTCATCCTGGCGCACGCGATCCCGATACCTCGAACGCGCGACGTACTCCCACTCGACATCCACGTCCAGCTCCTGTCGCCACTGAGACTGAATGTAGTCGACGCAGGCATAAGGCTTGGGGAGCAGCGCCCGAAGAGGTGGAAGGCCGTGCCCACCTGGATAGCCGGCCTCTGCCAGGAGAAGCCGGGCTCGCTCAGGATCGTACGGAAGGCCTATGCCCGGGGAATGGCCCGGCATTCCCGGAGGCACCGCCCCTCCCGTTGCCGGGAGCACGTGTCCTCTATAGCAAACGGCAGCCAACACCTCCCTGTCGAGCGCCATGGTCAGACCCCGCCGCACTCGCGGATCTTGCAGTGGCGGTTGCGTCACGTCCAGGCCGAAGCAGTAGGTGGTCAGTGCGGGAGCCGAGAAGTAATCGTCCGCGTACCGCAGCCGCAGCCGTTCCCGCTGATCCACCGTTGCACCTGAGATATCGAGGGCATCCACCTCGTCGGGCTCGTACAGGGCTACACGGTCCTCCCAAGCCGGCTGGTCAAGCAGAGTGATCTCCACCCTCTCCACGTTGCCCGTCCCGCCACCGCCGTAGTGGGCGTTGCGAGCCAGGATCAGAGACTCTCCCGGCCGATACTCGACCAGGTCAAACGAGCCGTTGGTCACGACGTTGGCCGGTTCCACCCATGCGTCGCCGTGATCCTCAACCACGTGCCGCGGCACCGGGAAGGTCGCTTCGTGGTTCAGCAGCTGGAGGAAGTATCCGGTGGGCCTCTCCAGGTCCACCAGCAGCGTGACATCGTCGACAGCGTGCACCCCGACCGTCTCGTCTTCCGAGACCTCACCGTGATGGTAGGCCGCGGCGCCCTTGACGTCATAGAGCAGGTGCGGGTAGGGGGCATCAGTAGCTGGATTGAGGACTCGCTTCCAGGCGAACTCGATGTCGTGAGCGGTCAACCGGGTTCCATCGCTCCAGCACGAGTCCTCCCGCAGGTGGAAGCGATATCGATGGCCACCCTTAAGGACCTCCCATCCTTCGGCCAGACAGGGCAGGACCTCCAGCCGCGGACCGAGTTCCACCAATCCTCTGAAAAGCTGCCGGATGACGTGGAAATCGCGTGGCCAGTAACTCGTGGCTGGGTCGAGGGTCGACGGGCTCGTCTGCGCGAGTCTGAGGGGGTGCGGCGCCGAGGGAAGCAGGGCCCTTGGCGTCTGACCCGCCACCTCCTGCCACAGAGCGAACCCCTCCTGATATGCCTCCCTGGAGCGCTGGAAGTCGAAAGCCGTATGGTAGGTCAAGCCTAGCTTCATCAGCGTCCGCGCAGCCCGCCCGCGGTCACCTAGCCCCTTGAGCAAGCGTAGCACCCGCTCGTAGGCCCCAATCGCTTCCTGATGCGCATACAATCCCCGCGCCCTGTCCCCGGCCTCCATCAAGTACTCGACAGCCTCCGCGGTGCGGCCAGCCAGTTCCAGGTGGTCCGCGATCAACCCGGCGTATTCGCCTGCCCGCTCGCCGCCCCGTTCAATCAGCCAGTCGGCTACCAGCCCATGGTAGATACGTCGGCGCCGCTTTGGCACGCCTTCGTAGGTCACCTCGCGAAGGAGAGCGTGCTTGAAGATGTACTCCTTGGCATCACTGAACGCAGAGGGCTCGCGCTGGAATACCATCTCCCTGTCTTGAAGGGCGGAGAGGCTCCGCAACACCTGCTTCTCCTCCATGCCGCGGTCAAGCGATTGGCTGATATGCACCACGGGACGATCCCAGAACAGCCGCCCGACGACCGAGGCCTGCTGCAGGACAGTCCGATCGCGCGTGGAGAGACGGTCGAGTCGCCCCTGGAGCAAGCCCCTCAAAGTGGCCGGGACACGGGCCCCGGTGAGCCGTGAGGGCTCGACGCGCCAACGGTCCTCCCCCTTGATGATCACGCCGTCTTCGACGAGCATCTTGACCAGCTCCTCGACAAAGAACGGATTGCCCTCGGCGCCACCGACCACCAATTGGCTCAGTGCCTGGGGTACGTGATCGACTTTCTGCAGGATCTCGCGGAGCAGGCGTCGGGTGTTGCGCTTCGACATCAGCTCCAACCACAACCTCCGATGGGATGATTGCGCTTCTCCCCATTGTGGCCGGCGCTCGAGAAGTGCCGGCCGCGCGACACACACCACCAGCATCGGCTGTCCGCTCAGTCGCGAGGTCAAGTAGTCCAGCGCATCAAGGGAACTGGCATCCGCGCAGTGCAGGTCCTCCAGCATGATCAGGATCGGCAGCCGAGCCGCCATGCCCTCGAAGTACTCACAAAGGAACGCCAGGCCCCGGTCCCGCACCTCCTGAGCATCGTCGAGTACCTCTGTCAGGTGGGAGCTATCTCCGAGCTCAAACCCAAGCAGGCGCCCAACCACGTGGGCCGCCAGATGGTGACTCTCCGCGCCCTTCCGCCCGACACCCATCCCGTGCTCCAGTTTCTCCCGCACCGTTGCCGGCGGATCACTCTCTTGAATCTGGAAGCGGAAGGCCATCACATCGCGAATCAGTGCGTAGGGAAGATGCTGCATCTCACGAGTGGCACGCCCTTTGAAGAGGTAGAACTGCTCGGGCAGGAGCTCGGCCCAGTTATCGAACTCCTGCAGGAGCCGCGACTTCCCCACCCCGGCCTCCCCGATGATGGTCACCATCTGGAGCTCCCGGTCCTCCATTGCGGCGTAGAACGCTTCCTGCAAGCGGGTGAGCTCCGCCACGCGGCCGATCATGCGTGTCTCGATGCCCTCAACACCCCGCACGGGTCTTCTGAAGGCACGGGGCTTGACCCGCGTGACGAGATATGTCTGCACGGGTTGCTTCTTCCCCCTAGCCTTCGTCGCCTCCTGGGGTCGCGCTGTGAAGACGCCGCGTACGTGACGGTAGGTGTCGTGGGTGATCAGGACCCCACCCGGCGGCGCGTTCTGCTCCATGCGGGCGGCCACGTTGATGGCATCGCCCATGGCGGTGTACTCCACCCGCAGGTCTGAGCCCACCTCTCCAACAAAGACCAGCCCGGTGTTGATCCCCACCCGCACGTTGAACCCCACAATCCCTCGCTCCCGAGCCAGCTCCTCCGCGTACGCCTGCACTCCCGCCACCATCTCCAGAGCTGCCCGGCACGCCCGCTCGGGATCGTCCTCGTGGGCGATCGGGGCGCCGAAGAACGCGAGCACCGCGTCCCCCATCAGGCGGGCCACGGTCCCCTCGTAGCGCAGGATGGGCTCGATCATAACGTCGAAGGCACCGTCCATGATCTCCATCACGTCCTCGGGGTCGAGACTCTCGGCCAGGGCCGTCGACCCGACCACATCGCAGAAGAGAATGGTGACGATGCGTCGCTCGCCCGTTGCCTGGCGGCCTAAGGCCGTCAATCGCTCAGCGTATTCCCGCGGCACCAAGCGGCCGACGCGCTCGACAAGGCGGTCTGACGCCTTCCCCTGATGTTCTGTGTCTTCGGTCACTGTGGCGCCGCACTCGAGGCAGAACTTGGCGCGCGAGGGCAGCCTGGTTCCACACTCGGGACAGACGAGAGCGAGCCCGGCACCGCACTCGAGGCAGAATCCGGCACCCTCAGGATTGCGTGTCTGGCATTTCGGACATCGCATCTTCCTCTCCTGACCCGGTAGGAAACGCGTATCCTAAGCGCCTCATCTCGCCAGGCGTGTGTCCAGCCCAGTGGCTGCGCAGCCTGACGGTGAGACTACAATCGGTACGGATTGGCCAGGCTCAGGACTTGGGCAAGAAGCTCCTCTCGGTACCTGGCATTTGTAGTGTCCCCCGTCTGCTCCCGAGATCACGGACCGGGACTGCGAGACGTCTCGCCAACTCAGATGTGGACGACTGTATATGTTGAAGACTGCGACGCTCGGCTCAGATCCTGACAAGTGGGCCAGTGCAAGTTTGTCGCCTAACTCGTGGTCGGGAGTTAAGCCAATCGTCTCGTCCCTGGACTGTCTAGCGAGCGATGGCGATGGGGTGATGCGTGGAAACTGGGACCGACGTCCGCCACGCGCGTTTCGATGCGGAGTGATGATCGACTACCACTAGACAGTATACTCCAGGTACGCCCAGGGTGTCAAGGTTTTTTTTCGCCGTTCGTGAGGCGCTATCTGAGGCATTATCTGAGACATTATCCCGGGTGGCGATTCAGTACGTGAGGAGATCGCCCGTCTGCGGTCGGGCACGTGCTGGGGGCTCCCAGGCCGTCCCGTCTGAGAATCCTTGCTACACGAAATCAAAGACCGGACAGACAGGCTAGCATCCCGGGGCTGAGTTCTCTACGATGCTGGAGGATGGATTGGCGCGCGCACGATGGCGGGGTCAGCCCAGCTCAGGCAGCTCGACCGGGGCCTCTTTCGGTTTGCAGACTCCGCACCACACGGCCCCAGCGACCACCAGCGCCTCGTGCACGCCCTGATCGTTGCGGTAGATAGCCAGGATGCGCGGCATATCCTGCACGTGGTCTCTACACACCGCCCTGCCACAGAACTGACACGTGGCATGGGCCGGTCGATCACAGTGCCAACAGTTCATCGCGATCCATTGTCTCTTTCGTTTAGCATCCACGCCGCCAGGTGACGCTCGCGCCAGTCGGGGAGATAGATACCCATCAGCAGCTTCCAGCTCCGGTTGTGACTGGGTGCCTTCCGGTGCAGCAACTCGTGGCAGAGGACATTGTAATATGGCTGAGCCCCAGGGGCAAGGTCCGACACCCTGTCTCCCTCCTTGGGGAACCGGAACGAGAGAGCCGGTTCCTGGACGTGACGCGGCCGTCGCTCAACGGCGGCTCCGGGCGATGGCAGCGCTCAAGTGGGCGCCAAAGAGGACGAGCATGCTGCTGACGTAGATCCAGAGGAGGAGGGCCACGACGGCACCGAGGGACCCGTAGACGAGCCGGTATTGGACCAGGTCGCTGCTGACATACCAGGCGAAGGCGCGCTTGGCCACCTCCCAGGTGAGGGCGACGAATAGCGCCGCCCAGGCAGCCTCGGAGAACCGAACATCCGCGGTAGGGCCCCAACGGTATAACGCCAGGAAGGTCAAGAAGGTGAGAAGCACCGGAATGCCACTGGCGATCAGTGTCCACAGCGGTCGGTCGAAAATGGCCACCGTATCGCCGACCCGAAGCTCCAGCCTGGGCAGCACGTTGAGCACCGGCGTAGAGAGAAAGGATAGCATCATCACAGTGGCGAGCATCCCAAAGATCCCCATCCCCAAGCTGAGGAGGCGCCTCTTCACGAATCCGCGCCTCTCTGCCCCGTGCCAGGCACGATTGACCTGGTCGAGGAGGGTGGTAAACACTCCAGTGCCCGACCAGAGAAGCCCTATCAAGCCTACTCCGCCTATCGTCCCGCGCCGTTCGAGAACCTCTTCGACATTCGAGCGGATGATCTCGGCCGAGATGGGGATGACCCTCGTCAGGGACGTGACGACCTGCTGCTTGACTTGCTCACCCTCCAGGAAGAAGCTGCCCGCAGCGATGAGGGCCAGAAGGAGCGGGAAGAGGGAGAACAGCGCGTAATACGCGAGGGCAGCGGCAACGTCTCCGGCGTCAGCCTCGTTGAATCCTTCCATGGCACTCACAAACACTCCGAGCATCCCGCCGGTCAGCTCGTCCACCCGGCGATAGACAGCGTTCAGAAGGTCTCTCAGCTGTTCCATGGCTGACTGCTCCCATCCGTTCTTCAACATCAGACGGCAACGACGCTCCCGCGGAGCTCGGCCTCCACGGGGCTCTCTTTCTCCAGATACCGCTGGAGTGCTTCAATGGCATTCACGTCGAGTGAGTCTCGATCGCTACCGTACCTGGCCGGCACGCCCTGCGTGGTGACGAAAGAGGCCCTGTAGACCTGGTCTGGCTTGACCCGCTCGCCCTGGACGAAGAGCTCCTGGATGCGCTGACCGTAGGGATTCTCAATCTTGACGGTCACATTGATGCCGAGGCATCGCTTCACGTAGCCCCCCATTTGCTCGTAGGGATTGCGAGCGAAGGTCCGCTCCAGGTTCTCCTCCATCATCGCCCAGATCTCATCGCCCGTGAGGTGGCACGTGGACACCGGGGGGTTAACCGGGATCATATTCCACAGATCGTTCAGCGTAATCGGGCCCGGCACGACCGGAGCGCCATAGCGCCACCCGTTGGAGAAAGCCATCTGCGCCCCGGTCAGATCGAGAAGACTCTGGAGCAGCAGGTTGTCCATCGTCGCCTCCAGCATGGTGTTCCGATTGAGCGCGGTCGCGGTGTGTCCGACGACCCGTGATAGTTTCTCACGATAGGGCGCCAGCGCTTGGTCCACCAGCGCCTGCACCTCGGGATCGGGGTCAATTTGCTCCTCGACGGTGATTAACTGGTGATCGAAGTCCAGCACGGTACCGCCATCGATCAGGAGATCGAGCCGACCGATGAAAGAGCCGTGACACCCCGATTGAAAGACGATGGTATCGTTTACCACGGCAGGTTGGTAGACGCGGTTGTGCGTGTGCCCGCTCAGCAACACGTCAATACCGTCCACCTCGCAAGCGAGCTTCATCTCCTGGGGAAATCCGAGGTGAGAGACAACGACCACGAGGTCGACCTGAGCCTCCCGGCGCAGCTCGTCAATGATGGCCGGGAGCTCCAGGTTGCCTAAGGTGAAATAGATGCCTTCGCTGAACGAGGCGGGCATGACTTTATCCACAATGGTGGCCGCGATGCCGACGACACCGATCCGGTGCCCGGCGGCTTCCACCACGGTGTAGGGATCGAAGACCAGCTCATCCGATCTCTCATCGTAGCAGTTGATGGCCAGCATCGGATACGTGAGACGGTCGGTCAACTCCTTAAACCGCTCCGGGCCATAGGCGAACTCCCAGTGAGCCGTCATCGCGTCGAACCCGATGGCGTTCAGAATGGGGACTAGGGCCTCGCCCTCAGTCACAACAGGAGCATAGGTGCCGTGGATGGTATCGCCGCAGTCGAACGCCAGGACCCGCCCCGGATTCTCCTCCCGGATCTGTTTCAGCACCGCGGCAATCCTCCCATATCCACCAACCTTCCGGTATTCTACATGATCTCCGGCCCAGAACAACTCCTGGTGCAGATCGAGGTAGCCGTGGCTATCGTTCATCTGCAGGATCGTCAAGCGTTCGCCCTCAAACATAGCTGCTCCTTCCAATCAAGCGCTCCATCAAGGGGAAGTCCCCCAGTCTGATAGCGCGGTGACCAGTGGCACGACGGCACTTGCGGTAAATGTCGCAAGAACGATGTCGCAAGAACGATCTGGCCAGAAAACTGCTCGAGCATCAGGTCGTGGATCTTGATGCCTGTCCGCGCCCCCGAGAACAAACGGGCTGGCCTCGGCTCAGTGACCGAGACCAGCCCTCAAGCCAGCTCTATTTTCGTCGCCCGGTGGCGACTGTCAAGCACGCCGGAGCGTCCGTACGATGGCAACCAGCACCACGCCACCGACGACGGCCGCCACGATGTCGCCGATCCAGCTCGTGGTGGCCAGTCCGAACAGGCCGAAGAGCCAGCCCCCGATGAGGCCGCCCAGAAGACCGATGACCAGGTCTCCTACCAGGCCGAAGCCCCGTCCTCTTACGACGAGGCCCGTCAGCCAACCGGCGATGATCCCACTGATGATCCAGATCAGAATCTGCATGTCCGTCTCTCCTTTCCCCTGTTGGGGCTTTCCGTATCGTCTCTCGTACCCCGGGTGCGATTCCGAACAGCCCCCCGCCCGGTACAGCTACGTGTGTGCTCTCAGGGCCGGACGTAAGCCCACCCCTCCGACTGCTTCTTGACCAACTCGCTGACGCCCGCGGGAATGATAGCGACCGGTTCAAGCATATCGTCCTCAGCCAGACCCAGAAAGCGCAGGCTGTTCCTGCACGCAAGGAACGCCACGCCGCGCTCGGCCAGGTCCTCGATCTGCCGCTGATGCACGTTGGGGGATCTGACCAGAGCCTTGACTCCCTCTCCATTCGCCACCAGAGCGACCTGAACGCTGTCCTGACCGAGGTCATCCAGCAGGTTTGCGATATTGTGCAATACCATGTTCGCCCGGGCGACAGTGCCCTCGTCTATGTGGAAGACAGCACGATACCGGTCCATCCAATCCCCTCCCTCACGTCGCGCGGGCGACGATCAGCTTCACCAACCCGCCCGCCGCCAATTCCTCCACGTGCTCGACCTTCAGCCCGGCCCTCGTTACATTGTCCACCGTCCGACGACTGATGTGCGGCCCCATCAGCCGGAGCACGACCGGATCCAGCAGGTCCATCAAGGGACCGATCACCGGCGCGTTCACACGCACGTGCTCCAGGAGGACGACCCGACCGTCCGGCTTGACCACCCGACTCACATCTTCCAGGCCCCGCACGGCATCCGGCACCGAGCAGAAGACGAACGTCGCGACTGCCGTGTCGAACACGTCATCTGGAAAGCCCAGGCGCTCGGCGTCCATCTGAGCGAGGCCAGCGTCGGCGCCCAGGTTCTCGACGCGTCCGCTGGCGCGTTCCAGCATCAGCGCGCTGATGTCGATGCCTGCGACCCTCACCCCGGCCGGATGGTAGGGGACGTTCTTCCCCGTGCCCACGCCGACCTCGAGGACACGCTGTCCCTCGACGTGATCCCACAGTTGGCTGCGCCAACGTCGAAAGGCGAGGCGCTCGACCAGGGCCTCCATCAAGTCGTAGATCGGAGCGATGCGGTCGTATCGGGCCTTCGTCCTCGCTGAAGCGTCCTCGCCCATGGTCAGTCCAACGTCTTCAGGAAATCGACCAGGTCGTCGAGATCCTCCTCGCTCATCGACCAGCGCGGCATCGGCCAATCGAGCGTCTCGCCATCCGGCTCCACGCCCTCGGTAATCGCTCGCTTGATGGTCTCGTCGGTGTAAGGTTCATGCGCCTCCTCGTCTTCGCCGTGATCGCCGTGTTCCTCCGACGTCAACCTTTCGTAGCGGATGTCCGGGACCTCCACGACGCGCATCATCATTCGGATCTCACCACCACGACCATCCGGGCCGTGGCAAGAGGCGCACGTGAGCCGGGACCCGCGCATTCTCCCCATTCCGGGCTCCCTGCTCGCCGTGATGGGCGTGCCTCGCTGGCTGGTGCCAGTGAAGTATATCTGCGCTCCATTCGACTCGAATCTCGACCCACCGGTAACCCCCCGCAGCGGCCCCGCCAGCCACAGGGCTCCACCCACGCAGACCACGAGCAACAGCCCAACGATCAAGCCGCCCCCAATAACCAATGTCCACGAGAGCCTGTTCTCACTCATCCTGGAAATCCTCCTGAAGGGCCTCGCCACAGTAAGGACAGGTCTTCCAGCCCGGCTCAACGGGCTTGCCGCAAGCTGGACATGTACTGACCGGCCGCCGGGACGGACCACTGCTCGTGTTGCGCGCCAGCCAGACGCCGCCCACGAGGAGCAAGGCGAGAAATCCCAAAGGGAGCAGGCACGCGAGCGTGAATCCCAGAATGGAGCCCAGCCAACCGATGCCAATGCCGCTGCCGCACCAAGGGCACCATCCTCCACCCCGTCCACCTGGGTCCATCATCCCCGTTCCCATCGTGCCCAGGTTGCCACCAAGAAGGAGCAACACGCCGACACCAAGGGCCAAAACGAGCAACGCCACCAGCCCAAAGACTAGAACCTGGGTCCAATTGATGTTCTGCATACGCCCGATCCTCCTTCTTGCTGATTTCCACAAGCGTTCTTCCGGAGCTTCTGACTGGGCAGCGCTCAAGCTGCCCCTTCAGCGCTCAGAGACCGGATCCCTGAGATACCCTCCTCCTGTCCGGGCCCTTACGCCACCTTCGCCTCCAGTGCTTCTATTCCTCCACCTCCTCGCTCTCCACGTTCAGGAACCGGGCGTTGACCGCCACAATGACGGTGCTGAGCGACATGACCAGGGCGCCCACGGCCGGGCTGAGAAGGATGCCATAGCTGTAGAGCACGCCCGCCGCCAGCGGAATCGCGAAGACGTTGTATCCAGTGGCCCAGGCCAGGTTCTGGATCATCTTGCGATACGTGGCCCGCGAGAGCGCGAAGACCGCCACCGCGTCCATCGGGTTGCTCCGCACCATGATGATGTCCGCCGTCTCGACGGCCACGTCAGTCCCGGCGCCAATGGCCATGCCGACGTCCGCGGTCGCCAGGGCTGGCGCGTCGTTGACCCCGTCGCCGGTCATGCCCACGATCAGACCGCGGGATTGAACCTCTTTCACCTTGTCGGCCTTCTCGTCGGGCAGCACCTCGGCGAAGTAGTCGTCGAGGCCGATCTCATCAGCCACCCAGCGGGCGACCTGCTCGTTGTCGCCGGTGAGCATCATAGCCTGCACGCCCATCTCCTTGAGACGCGCGATGGCTCGTGAGGACTCGGGACGGATGATGTCCGCCAGCGCGATGGCGCCCTTGAGCTCGCCATCGATCAGGACGTAGACGATGGTCTTGCCCTGCGAGGAGAGCGCCTCGATGCGGTTGTCATCGATCGAGATCTCTTGCTCCTGCAGATAGCCCGGGCTGACGACCTTGACGTCACGCCCGTTGACCGTTGCCTGGGCCCCCTTACCAGGAATGGCCTGGAAGTCCTCCATATCGAAGCGCTCATCCGTGGCGTCGGTGATGCCCTTGGCAATCGGGTGCTCGGACCGGGCCTCCAGGGATGCTGCGTACGTGAGCAGCTCCTCCTCGTCGAGCTCATCTGAAAACACCAGGGTGTCGGTGATGCCGAACTCCCCCTTGGTCAGGGTGCCGGTCTTGTCGAAAATCATGGCCTCGATGTTTCTGGCGCGCTCGAAGGCGGTGCGGTTGCGGATCAGGAGACCGTTTCTGGCGGAGATGGCCGTGGAGACGGCCACCACCAGCGGGATCGCCAAGCCGAGCGCGTGGGGGCAGGTGATGACCATCACCGTGATGCTCCGCTCCAGGGCGAAGACGAAATCGCGGTCGGAGAGGAACAGCCATCCGAGCAGGGTGGCTCCTCCGACGGTCAGGGCGATGATGGTCAGCCACATCGCTGCCTGATCCGCCAGGCCCTGAGTTTTCGACTTGCTCTTCTGAGCCTCCTCCACCAGGGAGATAGCCTGCGCCAGATAGGACTCCTCGCCCGTCTTCTGCACCTGGACGGTGATGGAGCTCTCGCCATTGATCGACCCGCCGATCACCTCCTGCCCCTCCTCCTTCGGAACCGGCTTCGACTCGCCGGTGAGCATCGATTGATCAACCGCGGTCTGACCCTCGATGACCTGGCCGTCGGCCGCGATCTTCTCGCCAGGCTTGACGACGACTTTGTCGCCCGCTGTCAACTGGTGGATGGGCACATCCTCGAGGCTGCCGTCCTCCATCAGTTTGTGGGCCTCCGAGGGCATCAGCTCGGCGAGCTCCTCCAGCGCCCGGGAGGCCCC
Source organism: uncultured Anaerolineales bacterium (assembly GCA_964597105.1). Taxonomy (GTDB): domain Bacteria; phylum Chloroflexota; class Anaerolineae; order B4-G1; family B4-G1; genus SKLM01. The sequence continues at coordinate 14,039 of CAZQXX010000001.1, read as the reverse complement.
CATGACGGAGCGCATCTCGATCCAGTGCCCGAGGAGCATGACGTCGATAAGGGTCGCCAGCTCCCAGAAGAAGACGCGGCCGGGAAGACCGAAGACGACAAAGCTGCTGTAGCCATAGGCGACGGAGATCGCGACGCCGATCAGCGTCATCATCCCCGGCTGGAGAGAGGTCAGCTCATCGTAGAGCCCGCTCAGGAACGGCCAGCCACCATAGAAGAAAACCACGGTGGCAAAGACAAACTGGACGATGCTGTCCCCGGGAAAGCTGACCACGTCCTCGAAGCCCAGGAGCTCCTGGATGAAGGGCGAGAGGACGAGAATAGGAACGGTCAAGACGAGGGAGATCCAGAAGCGGCGCCTGAAGTCCCTCACCATATGAGCATGGTGATCGCCGCCGTGACCGTTGCTGCCGCGATCGTTGCCGTCGTGTTCGTGTCCGTGCTGGTTATCCGCTGCCATGGTACTTCCTCAACAATGAGTGATTCGATTCTGCAGAGACGTCCTTACTAACGCTCGACCTCAAAACCCGGCCCCGACGACTCCGTGAGATCGACGACGACCTCTCTACCGCCGAATCCATCGACGATGTCGTGGGCGCGGACCCGAACGGTGGTGACCCCCTCAGGAATGACGATCCCGCTCTGGCTGCGCGTGAACGGCTGCTCGTCGACGTGGGGATGGAGCAGCGTCCGGGTGAACTCGCCCTCCGGATCGGGCTTGAGCACCTGCCCGTCGGGCGTCACCACGTCCCACCCATCGGCGTAGTCCTCCCAGCCGGTGTCCGGATGCTCGACAGTGACGTGAAAGGTCCACGAGCCATCCTCGGCTTCCACGGCACGCACGTGCACGACATCCGCGTTCGCCGCTTCGGTCTCGCCCGGAGGGACGCAACCCAGCACGGTGATATCGTCATCAGAGGCCACCAGAGACGCCTCGGCGCTGCTCAGGTCAACTGTATGCAGCCGGTGACTCCCGTCGCTTGCGGCGACGACGACCACAGCGGTATCCTCGGCACACCAGTCGAGGCTAACCAGGAACCCCTCGGGCGGCAGGGGGATGGAACCAACGTCGGTGACTCCGCCTGTCTCGTCTACCGTACTCAACGTGAGGGAGGAGAAGGTGGTTCCCGAATACCTGCCCTGGGCGAAGAGGCCCCGGTCGCCTGCGGGCGACCAGGCAACATCGCCACCCAGCGCCCCGCCCTCGGTCTCCTCCACGAGGAGTTCCGATGAGCCATCGGTCACATCGACGAGCCCCAGCTGGTTTACGGCCAGATCGTACCCGACGGGCCCGTAATCATCGGGGGTGTAGTCGTAATCACGGTTCAGGTACAGGATACGGGAGGCGTCCGGTGAGAGCTCAGGAGCAAGAAGGTAGCCGTTCCCAGGCAAGAGCAAGCGTCGATCAAGGTCATCGAAGGGCTGCGACGCAGCATCGGGTGGCAGCGTGACGGCCCAGAGGCCCTCCGACCCCGCCTCCGAGTATGGAATGAAGGTATCGAGAAGCAGCTCGTCGCCATACCAGCCGATGGGAGAGCCAGGCAGCATGGCCTCGTCCAGGTCGGCCGTGGCCTCGAAACGACGGGTGGACCCATCCTCCAGCGCCACCACCACGATGGCCCACGGAACGCCTTCGACACCGGGTGACGCGAGCTCCAGGAAGGCGACGCGACCGGTGGCGGTGTCGAAAGCGGCACCGTAGGGCTGGAAATCGGAATTGATTGGGATCGTACGTGTGACATCGGTGTCGAGATCGACCACCAGCAGAGCGTCAGCGGGTAGACTGCTCGGCGTGGCCAGCCATCGGCCATCGTCGGAGATCACTGCGCGTGGATGGACAGGATAGTCCAGATCGGTAACCGTCCCATCCGCCGCCAACGCGTGAAGCAGGACACCACCAGATGGGCCGGCAGCGAAGAGGGCCACGGGCTCGTCGGGCGACGGCGACGGTGTCGGCTCCTCCGTCTGCGCCGGCGCCTCCGTCTGCGCTGGCTCCTCTGTGGACGTCGGTGCTGAGGGCGCCGGCGTATCCGTCGGCGGCGGCGACGATGTCGGCGTGGAGGGTACGGGCGAGGACGTCGGTGACACCCCGAGGGGGGCACACGCCGTCGCGCCCGCGATGAGAATCATAAGACCCAGAGCGATGAGCAAGAGGGAAAACGACCTGTCATCCATGGCAACCTCCCTGTCCATTGGTGCAGCCAGAACCAGTTCTTTCTAAGCAACCAGTATACCAGAAAGAGCAGCCTATGGACGATGGGAAGGGTTAGGGGTGACGCTGGGCCGGGTTTGAGAAGGTTGGAATTCGGTTAGACGTGGCCCTCCCTCAGGCTCACGCGCCGCGATCTGGAAAGCGAGGCACCCCGAGATCATCGGCGAGACGCCGGCGGATCTCTGGATCGTCGATGCTCACCGGCCTCCCATGAAACTCGGCGGCCATGGGCGTGGCGAGCCACCAGACGAGGGTGGCGGGCTCCTCCGGCGGGCGCAGGGCACCCGTCTCGTGGTATCGTCGGAACCGGTCAACTCCCGCGAACTCCTCCTCTGACTTGCGGCGGATCCGCGCCTGCATGGAGGTGTCGACGATGCCGGGGTAGAACGTGTGGGCACGAACGGAGAGACAGCTCCCCTCGAGCTCCGCCGCCAGGTTCCGCACGAAGTGATCGAGACCCGCCTTGGCTGCACAGTAGGCGCTCCACCCGGCAACCGGATGGGTTGCAGCGCCGCTGGATGTAAAGATGAGCACCCCGGCGTCCCGGTCGACCATGGAAGGAAGGAAGGCCCGGGCTGTGTAGAAGGCACCGGTCAGATTGACGTCCAGGTTCTTCTTCCAGGCGCGGGGCTCGACCTTCCAGGTGTCGTCGACAGGCTCAATGACGCCGGCATTGGCCACGACGATGTCGACCGGACCGAAGGCGTCCTCGGCCTCCCGCCTCAGTCTGAGCATGGCCTCCCAATCGGAGACGTCCGACAGGACGGCCCGCGCGGAGCCACCGGCGGACCGGATCCGGGCTGCCGTCTCCTCAATCTCCGACTCCGTGCGCGCGGTGACGACGACGCTGGCGCCGGCTGCGGCCAGGCGGAGGGCCGTCGCCCGGCCGAGACCGCGTCCGCTGCCAGTGACGACCGCAACCTGCCGGTCGAGACGAGCCTCTTCCGGGATGTCAGTCCGATCGACCATCGCTATCCTCATTCTCGGACGCCTTCTTCCTCCGTTCCCTCAACGTGGTCCTCTGCGGCTTCCTTTCGACCCCCACGATGTCCAGCACCTCCTGACCCGACAGCTCCTCTTTCTCCAACAGGGCCTCCGCCAGCTGATCGAGAGCGTCCCGGTGTTCCCGCAACGTGCTGACGGCGTGGTCGTAAGCTCGGCCGAGGATGGCCTTGGTCTCCTCGTCGATCTCTCGAGCCGTCTGCTCGCTGTATTCCCGTCGCTGGGCGATCTGCTCGCCGAGGAACACCTGCTCGTGCCGCCCGCCGAAGGCGAGCTGCCCGAGTTTCTCGCTCATCCCCCAGCTGAGCACCATCCTTCGTGCCAACTGGGTAGCCTGTTGGAGATCGTCCTCGGCGCCGCTGGTGTGTGTATCGAGCACCAACTCCTCGGACGCGCGTCCACCCATCATCACCGCCAGGCGATCGAGCATGTAGTCGCGCCGGTAGACGTACCGTTCGCGCTCCGGCAGCTGCTGCGTGACGCCCATCGCCCGGCCCCGAGGGACGATGGTGACCTTGTGGATGGGGTCTGCGTGGGGCAACACGGCGGCGAGGAGGGCGTGTCCACCCTCGTGGTAGGCGAGAAGCTCGCACTCCTCGTCGGTCAGGGCGATGCTCTCCCGTGCCAGCCCCATCATCACTTTGTCGCGGGCCTCCTCAATATCCTCCTGCTCGACGGCATCCTTATCCTTTCGCGCCGCCAGCAGAGCAGCCTCATTGAGCAAGTTCTCCAAATCCGCGCCGCTGAACCCGGGGGTCCCACGGGCTATCTGCTCGAGATCGACCTCTTCAGCCAGCGTCTTGTTGCGCGCGTGGATATCCAGGATCTTCTCCCGATCGTGAAGGGTCGGCAGATCGACGGTGATGCGGCGATCGAAACGGCCCGGCCGCAAGAGCGCCCGATCCAGGATGTCCGGCCGGTTTGTAGCGGCCATCACGATGACGTCCTGATTGGTCTCGAAGCCATCCATCTCGGCCAGGAGCTGGTTGAGCGTCTGCTCTCGCTCGTCATGCCCCCCGCCGACACCGGCACCACGGCGGCGCCCGATGGAGTCGAGCTCGTCGATGAAGATGATGCTGGGCGATGCCTCCTTGGCCTCCTCAAACAAGTCACGCACCCGGGAGGCTCCCACTCCGACGAACATCTCCATGAAATTGGAGCCGGTGATACTGAAGAAGGGTACCTCGGCCTCGCCGGCCACCGCTCGAGCCAGGAGGGTCTTGCCCGTGCCGGGCGGGCCCACAAGAAGAACGCCTGTGGGGATCTCCCCTCCGAGACGCTGGAAGCGCTCGGGTTGCTTGAGAAAGGCAATGACCTCCTTCAACTCGGTCTTCGGTCCCTGGAGACCGGCCACATCGTCGAAGGTCGTCCGTTCCTTTCGGCGGTCGTACAGCTGGGCCTGACTCTCCCGCATCTGGAATATCGAGAGGGCATCGCGGCCCTGACCCTGCATGCGACTGAAGATCACGTATACGAAACCGCCAAGCAGCAGGAGAGGCAGGAGGTTAATCAGCAATGTGCCCCAGGAGAAATCGGACTCCGGCTCCGACTCGACCTCCACCCCCTGGGAACGCAAGGTCGAGAGAAGCTCGTCGTCGCCAAAGGAGGGCAGATACGTGACAAACCGTTCGTACGTCACGGTCTCCCCGGAATCGGTCGTCGTCTCCACCGACTCCTCAAGCTGTCCCTGAATCTGCTGCCCCTGCACAACCACACGCTCCACCCGGCCCTCGTCGACCTGCTCGCGAAACTCGCTGTAGCTGATCCGGATTCTATCATCGAACTGATCGCTCAGTGGGCCCCAGAAAAGCGAGGCCATGGCCAGGCCGAGAAGGGCCCAGATGATGAGGCTCCCGAAGCTGCAGCCCGGCTTCCCCAACTGCCGCCCCAGCGGCCCGCGATTCTGCTGTCTATCCTCTTGGTCTCTAGATCGCATACTCATAAACAGTCCCACCCACCCTAATAGAGGCAGCGCATCCTCACGCTCCCAAACTGATCCACGTGTGTCAGTCTCTCGCTCCTTCTCACGCCCGCGCACCGTCCTCCACCAGAACAGAGGTGAGCGGCGGGAGAGATACACAGTCGAGCACTTGCTCCCCAGATGTCCCTCGTCTGATACTTGCCACCGTCCCATCCATCGCCATGCCCACTATCCAGACGGAGGAACACGGACTGGCAATCCGGTCAGTGATGGCGGGGATGCTCCCGCTCAGATTCCCGATCCATTATATAGGCATTCCCTTGGCACGCAACGTTCTGTGCACCCGGACGACCGGCGGCGGGTCAGTCTGTCAGCCAGGGCACCCGCGCCATTACCTTGACTTTCCAGTCGCGGGGCTTATAATTTATGACCTTGGTCAACTTTATCTCTGATCGACGGTAACGTATCTGGGGCGGGCCTGGGAGGTCGGATGAAACGACGTACGATATATGCAATCCTGGCGCTGATCGTGGTGGCGGCAGGCGGGGTCATCTTGTGGCGATGGCGATCCACGCAAGACGTAACGGAGGACGCCATCCGGTCGGCGGTCGTCGAGCGCGGAGACATGCTCGCCGCTATCGCGGCGAGTGGACAGATTGAACCGGACGGCCGGGTCGGTCTGACGTTCGAAACACCAGGACGCGTAGCCGAGGTGCTCGTGGAGGCGGGAGACCGGGTAGCCGCCGGGGACATCCTGGCCCGGTTGGACGCCGATCAGCTGGAGCTCCAGGTGGAGCAGGCGGAGGCGGCACTGATGTCGGCGGAGGCACAGCTGGCGCAATTAGAGCGAATTCCGAGACCGGCAGATGTCGATCGCGCAGAGGCCAACCTACGCGGTTCCATCGCCCAGTTGAGCACGGCCGAGGCCAATCGAGACCAGGTAGTGAGCGGCCCCACGGAGGCTGACATCGCTGCGGCCCGCGCCCGAGTTGCGCAGGCCAAGACGGCCAAAGAGGTCGCTCAGGACAACTACGACAGGATAGAGGACGAGGGAACAAGAAAGGAACAGGCGAATTACGACCTGTACACGGCCAAGCAGGATCTAGCAGCAGCGGAGGCCCAGCTGGAGGACCTGCTGACCGGAGCGAGCGAGACCGAGCGCCGGGCCGCCGCGGCAAACGTAGCAGCGGCTGAGGCACAACGGGACGCCTCGCAAGCTCAACTGGATCAACTGCTGACCGGTCCCTCGCCGGAGGAGATCGCCGATGTCGAGGCCCAGGTCGATCAGGCACGGGTGGCGTTGGCGCTGGCTGAGCTCTCCCTGAGGAAGGCGTCGCTGCGCGCCCCTTTTGCAGGAATGATCTCCGAGAATAACCTGACACCGGGGGAACTGGCCCCGACGCGACAACCGGCCATGGTTCTGGTTGACAACTCAGCCTTCCACATCACTATCGGCGTCGACGAACTCGACGTCTCCAGCGTGGAGGAAGGCCAGGGGGTCGAGGTGAGCCTTGAGGCCTTGCCGGACGCGGCCGTGAGCGGGACGATCAGATGCGTCGCACCGGCAGCGACAGCCGAGAGAGGCGTGGTGATGTACGAGGTACTTATTGACCTGGCGCCCACGGATGCCCCTCTCCGTGCTGACATGACGGCCAACGCGACGATCGTGGTCGCGGAGCTCACCGACGTACTCAAGATTCCCACGTGGGCGGTGCGGATCGATCGCGAAACAGGCCAGACGTTCGTCGACCGACGGGAGGGAGGGGAGATCGAGCGCGTCGACGTCGAGCTTGGCACGCGGCACGAGGGGACCGTCCAGGTACTCAGCGGGCTGTCGGAGGGAGATGAGGTCATCCGCTCCGAAGATACCACGACCTTCGAGTTTGGTCCCAGGTAGAGGATTTGATAATACGATGAAGAGAAGGACGCTACCCATCATAGTAGGAGCGATCGCGATCGCCGCCGTGGCTGGCGGGCTGGTCTGGCGCTCGCGGCAGCAGTCCGCGAGCACGACGCAGGATCTGCAATCCGCCGTCGTCGAGCGAGGGGATATGCTCGTCGCGGTCTCTGCCACCGGACACGTCAGGCCAGCACAGCGTGCCACGCTGAGTTTCGGCACCAGCGGACAGGTAGTCGATGTGGCGGTCGACGTGGGCAACCGTGTCGACGAAGGCGACGTGCTGGCGCGGCTGGATGAAGAGCGGCTCTCGCTGGAGGTGGAGCGCGCGCAGGCCAGTCTGGCCGCGGCGGAAGCCCAGCTAGCGAAGCTGAGAGCGGGGGCACCATCCGGGGACGTCGAGGGCGCGCGAGCGAATCTGCGCGCCGCCGAAGCCCGGGTCAGCGCCGCAGCAGCCGAGCGTGACCAGGTGAAGGCAGGCGCAGCAGGCGCACAGATCGCGGCCGCGGAGGCTGAGCTGGCGTCAGCGCTCACCCAGCAGAAGAAAGCCGAGGACCGGCATGAAGCCACGCTGCAGTGCAGGACGATCGAGATCTCAAAGGGGGATCCCATCAGGCTCCCTAACGGAGACGTGATCCCGGCGCCGGAGGACATCGAACGCGAGATATGTCCGCTGCTGGGGGTCCCGGAAGAGCAAGCTCGCTACAGCCTGGAAGCCGCCAACGAGGCCCTCGAGGCAGCGCAAGCACGTCTGGAGGAGATCCAGGACGGCGCCAGCGCCGCCCAGCTGCGTGCAGCGGAGGCAAACGTGGCCTCCGCCGCAGCGAGTCGGGACGCAGCGCGGGCGCAACTCGACCTCCTGCTGGAAGGCACAACGGATGAACAGGTAGCAGGGGCCGAAGCACGGGTAGCACAGGCCGAGGCTGGCGTGAGGCAGGCGGAACTGGCGGTGGAGCAGGCGGTGCTGAAGGCCCCGTTCGACGCCACCGTGGCAGCGGTGGATCTGGTCCTCGGCGCCCAGGCATCGACGGGAGTCCCCGCCATCACCCTCATAGATACATCGGGGTTCCACGTCGACGTGGCGGTGGATGAGCTGGACGTAGGCCGCCTGGAAGCGGGGCAGACGGCCCGCCTCACCTTCGACGCCCTCCCCGACGCAGTGGCGACAGGCACTGTGGCGCGCATCGCGGAGGCGGCGGGGACAGACGGAGGAGTCGTCACATACGACGTGCGCATCGACCTCGAGACCATCGAGGCGCCGATCAAGACCGATATGACAGCCAGTGCTACGATCGTGGTGGAGGAGCTCGAGGACGTCCTGAAGATCCCGACCTGGGTGGTGCGCGTGGACCGGGAGACCGGGCAGTATTACGTCGATCGACGGAGTGGAGACGACATCGAACGCGTTTACGTCAACCTGGGCGTGCGGCACGAGGGGGTTGCGCAGGTCCTCGATGGTCTATCGGCAGGGGACGAGGTCGTGCGCGTTCCGGATTCGTCGCTGTTTGGCTTCGGGACCAATTGAGACGGATGAACAATAACGGAGCGGCAGTCATAGAGTTGGAGGGCATCACCAAGATCTACCAGATGGGGGAGATCGAGGTGCACGCCCTGCGAGGCATCTCTCTGGCCGTGGAGAGAGGAGAGATCCTGACGATCATGGGTCCCTCGGGATCCGGGAAGTCGACGCTCATGAACATCGTGGGGTGTCTCGACCAGCCGACTGGAGGGACGTACCGACTGGAGGGAAGCGACGTCAGCCACCTGGACGACGATGAGCTGGCCACGATTCGGAACGGCCAGATTGGGTTCGTCTTCCAGACCTTCAACCTGTTAGCACGCACCACGGCTCTGCAGAACGTCACGCTGCCATTGATCTACGCCGGTGCGGGACGCGCGGAGCGACGAGAGAGGGCACAGGAAGCTCTGGAGGCGGTTGGCCTGGGACACCGATTGGACCACCTTCCGACCGAGCTGTCCGGCGGGCAGCAGCAGCGGGTGGCAATCGCCCGGGCCCTGGCAAACAACCCGTCGATCATTCTGGCGGACGAACCGACGGGCAATCTCGACAGTGAGTCTGGCGCGGAGATCATGTCCGTCCTGCAGGAGCTGAACAGGGAGCGGGGCATGACGGTGATCCTGGTGACCCACGATCCCGTGATCGCTCGCCACACGGAGCGTATCGTGCACCTGTACGACGGGCAGATCACGGACAATGAGATGGTGGAAGAGCCACTGGTAGCGGGCGCAGGAAGGGAGGCGGCATGAACTTCCTGGAGAGCGTCCGTATTGCATTTCGGGCCCTGACGGCGAACAAGCTGCGGTCGGCCCTGACCATGCTCGGGATCATCATCGGGGTGGGAGCCGTCATCACGCTCATGTCGGCCGGCGAGGGGGTATCGGTCTACGTCGAGGAGCAGTTCCGCGGCTTCGGCTCCAACCTCCTGTTCGTCATCCCGGGCGGCGCGGACCAGGCAACGGCGGGACAGCCGGGCACCATCGCCGGAGGCGCCGAGCTCACGAACGATGACGTCGACGCCTTGCGCGATCCGGTGCGCGCGCCTGACGTGGTGGGGGTGTCGCCGGTCGTGGTTCAGACGACGCTGGTCGCCACCGCGAGGGAGGACATGGTCGTTCGCGTTGAGGGCGTCGCGCCGGACTACGCCGAGGTGCGCAAATGGTACCCGGTGGCAGGGGAGTTCATCCGAGAGACGGACATGGAGGGTCGCTCGCGAGTGGCAGTCCTCGGGCAGGACGTCGTGGAGGAGCTCTTCCCGGACAACCCGTACCCCCTGGGCGAGACGATCAAGATCAACGACGTTCTCTTCCGCGTGATCGGTGTGATGGAGAGAAAGGGCGGGTCATCGTTCGGCAGCCAGGACGAAGCCGTGATGCTCCCTCTGACCACGATGCAGACACGCCTCGTCTCGATGCGCAGCCAGTCAGGCGAGTATCAGGTGTCGCAGATCATCGTCGAGGCCTCCGACAAGGACCGCATCGACGCCGCTTCCCAACAGGTCGCTATCATCCTGCGGGACCAGCACGGTATCGATTTCAGTGACGAGGACGACTTCACAATCATAAGCCAGGAGGACGTCATCAGCATATTCGGCAACATCACCAACGTCCTGACGACGTTCCTCGGCGCCATCGCAGGCATCAGCCTGCTGGTCGGCGGCATCGGCATTATGAACATCATGCTCGTGTCGGTGACAGAGCGCACGCGAGAGATAGGCCTGCGCAAAGCAGTGGGGGCGCGACGGAGCGACATCCTGTGGCAGTTCCTGCTGGAGGCCATGACTCTGTCCCTCATCGGCGGCCTGGTAGGCATCGGCCTGGGGGCGCTGGGAGCGACGATCGTATCCAGGCTGATTGAGGGGTTCAGCGCCGTCGTCACGGCCCAAGCCGTGCTGCTGGCGACGACGTTCTCCGCCGCCGTGGGACTCATATTCGGCGTCTATCCCGCAAGGCGGGCGTCGCTTCTGAACCCGATCGAGGCGCTCCGATATGAGTGATGTGGGTCTGGCGGCCCGGCAGAGGACGCGCCTGCGGGCGGACCTGTCTCTTCTGCTGGTGGCCGCCATCTGGGGCAGCGCGTTCGTGGCCCAACGGATCGGCATGGATCAGGTTGGGCCCTTCGTCTTCAATGCAGTCCGTTTTGCCGTCGGCAGCGTCACGCTGATCCCCATTCTCGGCTGGAGAGGCTTGCACGCGCCCTCGCGGGATGAGTTGCGGAGCGGTGGGATACTCGGGTTGCTGTTGTTCGCCGGCGCGACGCTGCAGCAGGTCGGCCTGGTGTGGACCACGGCCGGGAAGGCCGGTTTCATCACCGGGCTCTACATCGTCTTCGTGCCGCTTTTGCTGACCGTTGTGTGGCGGGAATGGATCGGCTGGAAGAGCTGGGCCGGGGCAGGGCTGGGAGCCGCGGGCCTATTCCTGTTGAGCGTCGGAGCCGATTTCCGGCTGGCCCCCGGGGATGGTTGGGTGGTCGGCAGTGCGTTTATCTGGGCGCTCCACGTCATCGCCATCGGGCGCTTCACACCGGGACGGGATGCGCTACGTCTGGCCTTCCTCCAGTACCTGATATGCTCGTTGCTGAGCGTGCCCCTAGCTCTGCTGGTGGAACCCGGAACATGGGGGGGGCTGATCTTCGCGGCCCCAGCGGTGTTGTATGCCGGCGTCGTCTCTATCGGGCTCGGATACACCGCGCAGGTGGTTGCCCAGCGTCACACAGCCCCCAGCCACGCGGCCATCATCCTGAGCGCCGAGTCCGTCTTCGCCGCGCTGGCCGGCTGGGTCGTACTGGGCGAGGCCTTATCGTCGAGGCAACTTGCGGGGTGCGGGCTGATGCTGGCAGGGATGCTCCTGGCACAGATACCGCAATACAGGCCGAATCAAGCCTAACATAGGGAGACGAATGTCCGAGTCAGTCAGAATGTGGACGGAGATCGGCTTCAATACACTCTATCTCATCGCCGTCTGGGGATTGGTGGCAACCATGGCCAGTCGACGGTCGAGAGTACCGCCAGAGAAGCGGGAAACGGCATCATTCGTGATGTGGGCCTTCGCGCTGCTGGCACTGGGAGACACCGGTCACGTGGGATTCCGCGTCCTGGCCTACGCGATGGGCGATCTCGAGTTCAGTCTCGGTCTCTTCGGCCGGGACATCGGGTTGGTGGGCCTGGGAGGGTTGGCCACTGCGGTCACCGTGACCCTCTTCTACGTGCTTATGCTCTACGCCTGGTGGTCTCGTTTCGACGGCGAGTTCGGCTGGTTCGAATACGCCCTGCTGGCGGCCGCTGCAGTGCGCGCCGCTCTTCTGCTTCACCCCGCCAATCAATGGAACAGAGTCGTCCCACCTCAACCCTGGGCCACGTACCGCAACCTCCCCCTCATCGTTGTGGGCCTGGGCGTTGCCTATCTCATTCTGCGCGATGCCCGGGCCGCCGGGGATCGGACGTTTCTATGGATCGGCGTGATGATCCTGGTCTCGTACGCCTGCTATATCCCCGTGGTGCTCCTCGTGCAGCAAGCACCGCTACTCGGTATGCTGATGATCCCCAAGACGCTGGCCTATCTGGTCATCGGCTTCCTGGCCTACGCGGACCTCTACCGCGGAGAGAGTCGCTCACCCGCTCCGAAGCGACCATCGACTCGATCGAGCCGCGCCTGACGCAATTCGGGCTGACTCAGTAAACTCCGGATAGCTCCCAGACGACGGAAACACCTGCGTAGAACCGACTCGAAACAGCCCCTCTCTCACGCCGCTGCGTGCACCGCCGGCCGATGGGAGGCCCTCTCCCACACCACGAGCAACGGTGGCGCGACGAAGATCGCGGAGTAGGTCTCGGCTAGCATACCGACAAGCAGAACAGACATAAAGGGTCTCATAGTCACCCCACCAAACAGGATGATGGCGGCCATCACGAACATCGCGTTCAACTCCGTGGCCAGGGACCGGTGGATCGTCTCCAGGATGGAGCGGTTGACCACCGTCTCGTAGGGCTCCTTGCGGTACTTGGGGATGTTCTCACGGATGCGATCGAAGACGACAATCTTGTCTTCCACCGAGAAGCCGATCACGGTCAGAACCGCGGTGAGGAATAACGAGTCGACCTCCCAGCCGACGGTCATCCCCATCAAGGCGTAGAACCCAAAGGCGATCACCAGGTTATGGACCAGGCCAGCGACAACCACCACACCATAACGGAAGGCGTTGGGCACGCGCCGGAATGAAAACCACATAAACGCCACGATGATCAGGGACGCCACCAGGATGGCAAGCCCTGCGGCGCGCGCCACCTCGCTCCCGATGGCGGGCTCCACCGTGTCGAACGTCAGCGCATCTCGATCGATGCTCCCGAGGTTCTCCTCCAGCGCCATGAGCAGCTCCCCGACCTCCTCGGCCGTCACCTCCCGGGTCCGCACCTGCCAGCGGTGCTCATCCGGAGAGCCCAGGGCCTGGACGATGGCGCTATCGAGGCCCCGCTCAGCGAGCACGTCACGGATCTGCTCCTCGGAGACAGATTCCTCGAAATCGAGCACGAAGATGCTTCCGCCGGTGAAGTCGATGCCGATGCGGAGCGGCTGCCTGTAGCGGACGAACGAGACGATCATGGCCACGATGCTCAGGCCGATGAGAACACCGGACAGGATGAAGTACCAGCGTCGTTTCTCAACAATATTGAACATATTACACTCCCAACAGCCATTCGCGCTCAACCAGCCAGTCCTCAGCCCCGGACGCCACATAGCGCATAAAGGTACGCGTTGCGAAGACGGCAGTGAAGAGGTTGACCGAGACGCCGATCGCCAGTGTGATGGCAAATCCCTTCACGATGCTCGCCCCGAAGTTCGTGCCGAACAAGAAGAGGATGGCCGTGATGATGAGGGTGGAGATCTGAGAATCCCGGATCGATGGCCACGCACGGCGGAAGCCGAGCTCGATGGCCCGCCCCAGGCGTCGCCCGGAGCGGAGCTCCTCCTTCATACGCTCGAAAATCAGGATGTTGGCATCAACCGCCATACCGGCCGACAGGATGAATCCGGCGATCCCCGGAAGCGTGAGAGTGACCGGTATCAGCTTATAGAGCGCCAGGTTGATCAGGACGTAGATGATGAGGGCCATGTTGGAAAGCACGCCCGGGAGGCGGTAATAGATGAGCATAAAGAGGAGGACCACACTCAGCCCGATCACGCCCGCACGCACCGATCTCTCCACCGAGCGTTCGCCCAGTGTGGCGCCCACGCGGTTGAAGCTCTCCACGCGGAGCGGCATGGGCAAGGCGCCGTAGCGGAGCTGGATCGCCAGCTGTCGCGCTTCCTCCAGGGTGAAGGCACCGGAGATCATGCCCTGTCCGTCCGGAATTGGCTCCCTGATCCCCGGGCAGGAGATGACCTCCTTGTCGAGCACGATACAGAGGCTCTGCCCGACGTTCGAGGCCGTATACTGAGCGAACGTCTGAGCAGCGTCCGGCTGCAACTCGAAGGGGATGACGTACTGATTCT